>CAZYHP010000132.1:0-6150 GCA_964647135.1 uncultured Rhodanobacteraceae bacterium | reverse complement strand
GGCGCGCAGTCGATCACGGTCGTCGGGCAGCAGCGAACGGGCGGCCAGGCGATGTCCGGCGGCGGTCAGTGCAGCGACGAGATAGTCACCGCTGGTGTCCGTCGCCGACGTGCGCGAATCGGACACGGTGAGCACGGCGATGGCGAGCGGCGTGAAGGTCGGCGTGGCGTTGCTCATGCGGCGATTATGCCCGCCCGCCGTGTTTGATGCGTCCGCCGCGCCCGTCCGTCGCACCCGCGGCGCCTGTCTTTATTGTCGGGCCCAGCTCGTCAGTCGTGCCCGTTGGCCTGGTAGCGCTCCCACAGCCGCGTGGCGATCAGCTGCGCCTGGGCATCGGCTTCCGCCTTCAGCACCGGATGTGCCAGCGCAGTGGTGGTCTGCTCGAACAACGCCAGCCATCGTTCGAACAGTCTTGCGTCGAGGCCGGGCAGGGCGTTGTGGCGGGTGACCGGCGCGCCGCGGAATCGACGCGTTCCGCGCAGCAGGGCCGACCAGAAATCGACCAGCAACGCCAGATGCGAATCCCAGTCGTCGACATGGCGCGCGAAGATCGGGCCGAGCACGGCGTCCTCACGAACCGCGGCGTAGAAGCCATGCACCAGCGCGACGACGTCGGCCTCGCTGATCGCGGTGGCCGCCACCGCATCCGCAGAGTTATTCGACGGCGTATCAGCCAACGAATCCGATGGCGCCGCTGCGGGCGAACCGATGACTGGTCGGGAAGGAATCGTCACGGCTGCCAGTATTGCGCTGTCGGCCACGCGCCGCGCTGACCTGGATCAGTGCCAGCGCTAAGCCTCTCCGACGTGCAGGTGCGCGAACTGGCGCAGATGTTCGGGCGCCACCGTGGCCGCAATTCCCGGGCGGCGCGCCTGCTGCCGGATTTCCGCGGGCTTCCGCAGCGGCTGCGCAGCGAAGGTGGACGCGTTATGCCGCACCCGCTTTGGCACTGGGGCGCTGGCGTTGAGAAAATCAGGGCCAGGTGCCGTTCGCAAAGGACGGCACATTGATTCTCGCGCGGGCGTGGGCAACGTCGCCGCTGCCCAGTTCGTCATGGCCGCGCCTGCGGCTTTCCCGTCCCTCTCGCGTCGAGGCAGCGTTCGCTGGATGCCCGCCTTCGCGGGCATGACGGTGAGGAGTGGGCGGCAGCCATCTTCGCGCCCGGCGGGTTCGACGAATGACTGGAAGCGGCAGCCACCTTCGCGCCCAGCGGGTTCGACGAATGACTGGAAGCGGCAGCCACCTTCGCGCCCGGCGGGTTCGACGAACGACTGGAAGCGGCAGCCACCTTCGCGCCCAGCGGGTTCGACGAATGACTGGCGGCGGGAGAAACATTGGCGCTCAGCGGTCTTGGCGGGCTGGTGGAAGCGTCAGCCACCTCCGCGCTAAGCGGATTGGGCGGGTACGTGGAAGCGGTAGACACACTTCCGCCCAGGCGGGTTCGACACGCGGACAACGCCGTCGTCGGCGCCGAAGCCACTGGCATCAAGCCCTTTTGACGGCTGCACGCCAGGTCTCGAATCATCAGGAGCGCCCGCGACCTGCCCGCACTTCAGGCGCCCTGTGAAGCGATCCGGACGGCTTGGGCGTCCGCCGTCGAACGGCTATGCTCGCCGCAGGCAGGAGGGAAACGCGTGGACAGTGAGCGCTGGCGGCAAGTCCGTGATCTCTTCGAGCGTGCGCTTGATCTCGACAGCGCTGCGCGCGGTGCGTTTCTTTCCCGGGTCTGCGCAGACGATGCCGAACTGCGCAGCCAGGTCGAAGGCCTGCTCGCGGCCGAGGCCGACAGCCCGGACACACTGGCGATCGATGTGCCCACGTCCATGTTGCGCGAGGCGCTGTCGGCTGCGCCGGACGAGCCGCAGGCCGACCAGTGGGCGGGATTGCGCCTGGGTGCGTGGCGACTGGAGCGCGAGGTCGGTCGTGGCGGCATGGGTGCCGTCTACCTCGCGCAACGCGCCGACGGCGAGTACCAGCAACGTGCTGCGGTCAAGCTCGTGCGGCCGGGCTGGGATCTGCATGCGCTGGGCAAGCGCTTCCGCGCCGAACGGCAGATCCTCGCCCAGCTCGAACACCCGAACATCGCCCGCCTGCTCGATGGCGGCGTCAGCGACGACGGCAAGCCCTATCTGGTGCTGGAGTATGTCGACGGACTCGACCTGATCGGCTATTGCGACCATGCGCGGCTTGACATCCGGGCGCGGCTCGAGCTGTTCCTCACCGTCTGCGACGCGGTCGAACATGCGCATCGCAAGCTGATCGTGCATCGCGACCTCAAGCCGTCGAACATCATGGTCGACACCACCGGCCAGGTGAAGTTGCTGGATTTCGGCATCGCCAAACTGTTGCAGGAGGGCGTGGAAGAACACACCGCGACACGGATGTTCACGCCCGAATACGCCGCACCGGAGCAGCTGCGCGGCGACCCGGTCACAACCAGCGTCGACGTGCACGCGCTCGGCGTGATCCTGTTCGAACTGTTGACCGGTGCGCATCCCTATCCGGTCGACACGCCGACGGCGGCGGCCTACAGCCAGGCGGTCATGACAGGAGAGCCGACGCTGCCCTCACGCGCGGCCGGCAACACCAGTCGCCAGGGCCGCCTGCTCGCACGCCGGCGCAGAAGCAGCCCGGCGCTGCTCAGCGGCCGCCTGCGCGGCGATCTGGATGCCATTGTCCTGAAGGCCCTCCGCAAGGATCCGGCGCAACGCTACCTGTCGGTGGCAGCGCTGGCCGAAGACGTGCGCGCCTACCTTTCGCACCGCCCGGTCACGGCGCGGCGCGGCCGCCTGCGCTACCGCGTCGGCCGGTTCCTGCGCCGCAATGCGCTGGCGAGTGCGCTGGCATTGGCGGTGGTGCTGCTCCTCATCGGCGGCTTGCTGCTGACGTTGTCGCAGGCCGAACAGATACGCCAGCAGCGCGACATGGCGCGGCTGGAAGCGGCACATGCGCGGGCGGTGTCGTCGTTCCTGTCCGGCATCTTCGAACAGGCGAATCCCGAAGTCACGGACGGCAGGGAACCCGGCGTTCGCGATCTGCTCGACCGCGCCGTCGAGCGCATCGACGCGCAGCCGGGCATGCAGGTGGATGTGCGAGGAAGGTTGCTGGCGACGATGGGGCATGCCTACCAGGGTCTTGGCGAACACCCACGCGCCACCGAACTCCTGCAGCGTGCCCTGCGCGATGCCGAAGTCGCCGGCGATCCATCGCTGCAGGCCATCGTCCATCGCCGCCTCGGCGACAGCGGCCTGTATGCCGGCCAGTATGAGCTGGCCCACGAACATGCGCGGGCGCAGTTGCGGATCCTCGAAGAGGCCGGCGTCACCGATCCGGAACTGCTGACCACCGCGCGCCTGAAGTTCGGCACCACCCTCAATCATCTGGGGCGCCACGAAGAGTCCGCACAGGTCCTGTTGCCGCTCTTCGACGAAGTGCGCGCGCAGCACGGACTGGCTTCCGCGCAGATGGCCGAAATGTTGCCGGCGCTGGCAGGGGCGATGGCGAGGCTGGGTCGTGCGGCCGAGGTCGTGCCGCTGACGCGCGCCGCCTACGAAGCCGTGCAGTCGTCGCCGGAGCTGCCGCTGCTGACCTCCTCGCTGCTGCTCAACGCGCATGGCCTGGCGCTCGGGCGAGCCGGCCTGAACGAAGAAGCCGAGCCCATCGAACGCCAATACCTGGCGCAGGTCACGCGCCTGTATGGACCCGATGACACCCGCACCAGCGTGGCAATGAACAATCTTGCGCAGGGCCTCAGCCGTCTCGGTCGCGTCGAGGAGGCCGCCGACATGATGGAAGAGGTCGTCGCCATCCGGCGCCGCAACCTGGCGCCCGACCACGAGCGACTTGGCGCCGCGCTGGTCAACCAGGGCGTCATCCTGCGCAAGGCGCGCCGGTTCGATGCGGCGCTGGCCGCCAGCCGGGAAGCCTTCGCCATTTACGCCGGCAAAGGGCAGGGCGACAGCCGACCCGCCGTGCAGGCGCTGCTGGTGCAGGCGCAAGTCCACGAGGACGAGGGCCGTTGGACCGAGGCGATGGACCTGATCGGCCGCGTGCGGCCCTTCGTCGATGCCGAGCCCAGCTACTATCCCGGTGCGGAAGCGGGCACGCCCCTGCTGGTCCAGGCGCGGCTGCAATACCGACTGCAACCGTCGTCCGGGAACTGCGATCCGCTGCCGCGGCTGCTGGCCGTGCCCGATCTTCCGCCGCACCAGGCTCAGGAAGCGCGCATCCTGGCCGCTGCCTGCGCGCAACAGCAGGGGCGGCACGAAGAGGTGGCCGCGCTGCTGGCTGGGGTCCCGGCGCAGCCCTTGGCCGAAGGCCTCTCCGCGCTCGCGCGCGAGTTGTTGACCGAACTGTCGCCGCGCTGATCGACCAATGGGCGGTGCGGGCGAGCGCGCAAGTTCGCAGGATCTTCACCGACACCGCCTCGGATAGCGCTGTCGCCAACGCCGCCGCTGTCGCAGTCGTCGACGGAAAAACCGGACGGAGGCGGGGGCGAGCGAATCCATCGCCATGCCGGCACCCGTGTCCCGGCAAAGCGCGCCACCTTCCGTCGATCTGCCGGACCTGGGTTCACGAGCGATGACCTGCGCCGTCCTTCACGGCGACAGGCCCGACGGTTCAGCCTCGATTGGCCTGCGGGCGCCGCACCTGCGATCATGGCGGATGCAAACGTTTTCCGAACTCGACCTGATCGAGCCGCTGCGCCGTGTCCTCGACGACCTCGGCTTCACGCAGCCGACACCCATCCAGGCCGCCTCGCTGCCGCCGATCCTCGCCGGGCGCGACGTCATCGCGCAGGCACCCACCGGCAGCGGCAAGACCGCCGCCTTCGGCATCGGCATCCTCAGCCACCTCGACGCCACGCAGATCCGCTGCCAGGCGCTGGTGCTGGCGCCCACGCGCGAGCTTGCCGACCAGGTCGGCAAGGCGATCCGGCGATTTGCCGCCGGCATCGCCAACGTCAAGGTCAGCGTCTTCGCTGGCGGTGTCTCGCTGTCGCCGCACCTGGCCTCGTTGCAGCATCCGCCGCATATCGTCGTCGGCACGCCGGGTCGCATCCTCGAACTGATGCAGCGCGATGCGCTGGATGTCTCCGGGCTGCGCATGCTGGTGCTCGATGAGGGCGACCGCATGCTCGACATGGGTTTCGAGGAATCGATCACCGCCATCGTCAAGCGCCTGCCGACACGCCGGCAGAGCCTGCTGTTCTCCGCGACCTGGCCGGAAGAAATCCGCGAACTCGCCAAGCGCAGCCTGCGTGATCCGGAAGAGATCGCCATCGGCGACGAACACGGCGCGCCGCAGATCGCCGAACACTTCCACGAAGTCGACACCGCCGCGAAACCGGCCGCACTGGCCGGGCTGCTGGTGCTGCATTCGCCGGAATCGACCGTGGTGTTCTGCAACACGCGCCGCGATGTCGCCGATGTGGCCGACTGGCTGGCGCGCTGCGGCTTCGCGGTCGGCGCCCTGCACGGCGACCTGGAACAACGCGATCGCGACGAGGTGCTGCTGCGCTTCGCCAACCGCAGCCTCACCGTGCTGGTCGCCAGCGACGTCGCCGCACGCGGCCTGGACATCCGCGAGCTCGCCTGCGTCGTCAACTACGACCTGCCACACGATGCCGACACGTATCGGCACCGCATCGGCCGCACGGCGCGGGCCGGGCATACCGGCATGGCGCTGAACCTGGTCACGCCGGCGCAGATGCACCGCACCCGCCAGCTCGCCGAGCAGCTCGGCATGACGCCGCGCTGGTCGCGACCGCCGTCGTTCAGCGGCGGGGATCGCGCCCGCGTGCCGCCCGCCGCCATGGCGACGCTGCGCATCGATGCCGGCCGCACCGACAAGCTGCGTCCGGGTGATATCGTCGGCGCGCTCACCGGCGCCGGCGGCCTGCAGGCAACCGACCTCGGCAAGATCGATGTCTTCCCGACGCGCAGCTATGTCGCCGTGCGACACAAGCTCGCCAAGGCGGCGTTGGCCAGCCTGCAGGCCGGCAAGATCAAGGGCCGGTCGTTCCGGGTGCGCCTGCTGTGAGCGCGGTGGCGCGTCCGTGGGGCGGCCGCAGTTCCGCGCCGCCGCCGCTTCGTGCCACCATTCCGGCACCCGACCGCGCGTCGATGCGCTGAAGCCGCCCACGCACGC
>CAZYHP010000131.1:0-6498 GCA_964647135.1 uncultured Rhodanobacteraceae bacterium | reverse complement strand
GCACGCACGCCGGAATCGTGATCGGTTGCGCTGGCGATCCGTGCCCGCCCGCGTGCGCGCCCTGTGCTGTGCGTCAAGATGGAAAGCCGTGCCTGGCGACAGCTCCGCACGTGCGCATCGCGCCATTCGTGATCGTTGCGAATCGCCGCGTCGTGGCACACGGCGGCCCCTCCGAAGCCATTCAGCACACCCCTCGCGGGTCATCACACCTCGACCAGTTGGTGGCCGTTGCAGGCAACGAGCCGATCTCCGTTCGAGGGCTCCACCGGCCAGCCGCCGGTGAAGGCACTGAATGACGGCAGCACCAGCCGCCGCGCCTGCAACCAGAACACCGGCGCGCGGCGCGGTTCGCCCGGCAGTCGCAGAACCGGATGCAGGTGACCACCGATGGCCGGCGGGGGCGCGGTCGCGACGTCATGGCAGAAGTGCAGCCCTCCCGACCGCCAGACCTCGCCGAGCTGTTCCAGTCCCAGCGGTGTCGCCGACAGCGCGCGGTCGTGGTTGCCGGCGACTGCCGACACCGCAAGCCGCGGCCATGTTGCCAGGAAACCCTGCCAGTCCCGCAGCCAGCGCATGCGACCGCGCGCACCGTGCAGCACGTCGCCGAGGATCAGAAGACCTTCGGCGCCGGTCAGCACCAGGAGGCGATCGAGTCGCGCCAGGTCATGGCCGGTGCCGCCGCTGGGCACGGCAATGCCGTGGCTGCGGAAGATGTCGCCCTTGCCCAGATGCAGGTCGGCGATCACCAGCAGGCGCCGGTCCGGCCAGTACAGCGCACGGTCGGCAAGCAACTGCAGCGACACGCCGGCAAATTCGATGTCCAGCCGTTCCATCACGGCCTCGCCTCGAGGGCATTCGCGGCGCGTTGCACACGCGTCTTCCAGTCCTCGTTGCTGAGATAGCCGCGCAGCGATTCGGCCCACAGCGGAAACGCCAGCGGCGTCAGCCGCGCCGGGCGCGTGAGTTCCAGCTGCTGCGATGCCACCGATTCCAGCAGCCCGCGCAGGGCGACAACGTCGAGCTGTGCTTCCAGCACCTCGCGTTCGGCCTGCCAGAGCAGCACGTGCTGCGGATCATGCTGGCGCAGCACGTCATAGATAAGGCCGCTCGAGGCCTGCAGCTGGCGCAGGCTGCGTACCGGACGTCCCGGCAACGACGGCGGCAACAGGCCGGCAACGCGGGCGATGTCGCGGAACTGACGCCGCGCCAGCTCGCCCATGTTCATGCTCGCCAGCAGGTCTTCGAGCAGGCTGGCGCTATCGAGTAGTGCGCGCAGGCCGTCGGCGTCGAGATCGAAATCGCGCGTGGCGGTGAGGATCAGGCCGTAGTCGTTGACCGCGAAAGCGTAGCTGTTCGGTGCGCGCTGCGTCAGGCGATAGGCCATCAACGCGGCCAGCCCTTCATGCACGAAGCGGCCGGCGAACGGAAACAGGCACAGGTGCCAGCCGTCCCGGGTGCGATGGCGCTCGGCCAGCAGCGTGTCGTGGTCCGGCAGCGAGGACGTCGCCGCCTGCGTGGCGAACAGCGGCTGCAATGCACGCAGTTCCGGCGAGGCCGCTCCACCTCCGTGGCGCGCCTGCGCCAGCAGCCGTCGCACCCGGGTGCCGAGTTCCGTCGACAGCGGCAGTCGTCCGCCCAGCCAGCGCGGCACAGTGCCGTCGCCGCGCGCGGCATTGCGCACGTAGGCGGTCATGTCCTTGAGCTGCACCAGTTCCAGCGTGCGGCCGGCGAACTGGAAGACGTCGCCACGACGCAGCCGGCCGATGAAGGCTTCCTCCACCGAGCCGAGGCCGCCGCCGCGCAGGTAGCGCACGGCGACGTGGCCGTCGCTGGTGATGGTGCCGATCGACAGCCGGTGCCGGAACGCGATGCGCCGGTCCTCGACGCGGTAACGGCGACCCTCGCGGACGACGCGATGGAAGTCCGGATAGTTCGACAGCGCGGCGCCGCCCTGCACGATGAAGTCGAGCACGGCCTGCCACTGTTGCGGCGTCAATGCCGCGAAGGCATGCGTCTGCCGGATTTCCGCGTACAGCGCATCGGCATCGAAACCGCCCGCCAGCGCCATGGACACGCAGTGCTGCGCGAGCACGTCGAGCGCCAGCCGCGGCGGCGGCCGCTGTTCGATGGCCCCTTCGGCGAGCGCCGCGCGGGCGGCCGCGTACTCCAGCATCTCCAGCGCATGGGTCGGCACGGCAATGACCTCGCCGGTTTCGCCCGGGCGGTGCCGTGAGCGGCCGGCGCGCTGCATCAGTCGCGCCAGGCCCTTCGGGCTGCCGATCTGGATGACCTGGTCGACGGCCGGGAAATCGACGCCGAGGTCGAGGCTGGACGTCGCCACCACGCAGCGGACGCTGCCGTCGCGCAGGCCCTGCTCCGCCGCCTGCCGCAGCGCCGGGTCCAAGGATCCGTGATGCAGCGCCAGCGTTTCCGGTGGATGCAGCCACACCGATGACAGTGCGCGATGCCAGAGCTCGGCCTGCGAGCGCGTGTTCGTGAACAGCAGGGTGCTGCGCGCGTCGTGGATGTGCGCGGCAACGCGGCCCAGCTGCGAAAGACCGAGATGACCGGCCGAAGGGAACCGCTCCAGCGTCTCCGGCATCAGCGTGCGCAGTTGCAACGGCCGGCGCAGGCGCGGCTGCACGATGACCGCCTGCGGCGAGTGCGGCAGCAGCACGTCGCGCGCCTCCTTCAGATTGCCCAGCGTCGCCGACAGGCCCCAGACACGCAGCCCGGGACGCCAGCGACGCAGGCAGGCGAGGTTCAACTGCAGCAGCGTACCGCGCTTGTTGCCGAGCAACTCGTGCCACTCGTCGACGATCACTCCGTCGAGGTCGACGAACACCGGCGCCGCGTCGGCATAGGACAACTGCAGTGCCAGCGACTCCGGGGTGATGACCAGCACCTCGGCCTGGCCCTGGCGCGCCAGCCGCTTGTCGCGCTGCGAGGCATCTCCGGTTCGCTGCGCGACGGTCCAGTCCAGGCCGATGCCTTGCAGCGCGTCCCGCAGGGCACGCGCGGTATCCGTCGCCAGCGCCCGCAGCGGCGTGATCCAGAGCAGGCGAAGGCGCGTCCGTTTCGCGGCCCCTCGTCGCGGCTTCGGCGCTGGCGGCGCCGCCAGGCCTTCAATGAAGGCGCCGCCGCAAGCCGCCAGCGTCTTGCCGCTGCCGGTCGGCGTCACCAGCAGCCCGGATTCGCCACGCAGGTATCGGGCCCAGACTTCGCGCTGGAACGGCGCCGCGCGCCAGCCGCGCGTTTCGAGCCAGTTGCGCAGCGGCGCGTCGCGACGGCTGACCGGCCGCTCAGTCGCCATCGTCAAGGTCGCCGGCAAGGGCACGCAGGTCCTGCAGGCTGTTCGCTTCCGTCGCCGGCTTGTCATGGCGCCAGCGCAGGATGCGCGGGAAGCGCACGGCGACACCGGACTTGTGCCGCTTCGAGGCGTTGATGCCCTCGAAGGCCAGCTCGAACACCTGTTGCGGTTGCACCGATCGCACCGGGCCGAAGCGTTCCAGCGTGTTGGCCCGGATCCAGCGGTCCAGCTGCAGGAGCTGGGCATCGTCGAGTCCGGAGTACGCCTTCGCCACCGGCACCAGCGCATCACCCTCCCACAGTGCGAAGGTGTAGTCGGTATACAGCGTGCTGCGGCGGCCGTGCCCGGCCTGCGCGTAGACCATCACCGCGTCGATGGTCAGCGGATCGATCTTCCACTTCCACCAGTCGCCGCGCTTGCGCCCATGCTGGTAGGGCGACTGCCGTCGCTTGAGCATCAGGCCTTCGACGCCGCGCGAGCGCGCTTCATTGCGCAGCGCTGCGGCGGCCTGCCAGTCCGCCGCGGCGATGAGCGGCGACGGCTGGATGCGCGGATCACCCTGTCGTGACAGCAGGGCCTCCAGTGCGGCACGGCGTTCGGCCAGCGGTCGCGCGCGCAGGTCTACGCCATCCAGTTCCAGCAGGTCGTAGGCGAGCACGCGCACCGGTGTCTGCGCCAGCACCTTCGGCCCCGGCTTGCGGCGCTGGATGCGCGTCTGCAGGGCGGTGAACGGCAGTGGCGATTCGCCGTCGCGCCAGGCCAGCAGCTCGCCATCGATCACCGCATTCGCAGGCAACGACTGCAACGCGGCTTCGATTTCCGGGAAGCGGCCATCCAGCCGTTCCTCGCCACGCGACCACAGGGCGATGTCGGGGCCGCGCCGGATCAGCTGCACGCGGATGCCGTCCCATTTCCATTCCAGCAGCCAGTCGGCGATGTCGCCCAGCGAATGCGGCTCGCCATCCAGCGGCGACGCCAGGAAGAACGGATACGGCGAGGACGAATCACCGGGCTGCGCCTCCGGCGACACCAGCCGCTGGAAGAAGTCCGCTGTCGGCCTCCACTGGCCGAGCATGCGCTGCGCGATCAACGCGATGTCGACGCCGCTGGCGGCGGCCAGCGCCTGCTGCACCAGGCCCGACGAGACGCCAACGCGGAGACTGCCGGTCAGCAGCTTGTTGAACACCAGCCGCTGCGCATCGGGCAGCACGCCCCATGCCGATTCGATGCAGGCGCGGCGCGTCCCGGCATCGGCGTTCGCGACCGCGAGCAGGCGCGTCTCGATCCATTCCGACAGCGACAGTTCCGGCGCCTGCCCGGCCGGCGCATCCATCAGCAGCGTCAGCGTTTCCGCCAGGTCGCCCACCTCTTCATAGCTGGCTTCGACCAGCCACAGCGGCGTGCCGCTGGCCTCGGCAATCCATTCGCGCAGCTCGCGCGTGCCGGCGATGCGGCTGCGGGCACCGCCGACCTTGCCGCCGGCCAGCAACCACACCGCCCAGGCTGCGTCGGCGGGCGCCGCCTGCCGGAAATACCCGACCAGCGCCTGTCGCTTATCGCCGGTCGCAGTGCTGCGGTCCAGCCGCGCATAGAGTTCCGCGAAGGCCTTCATGCGGCGCCGTCGCCGAATTCGGTGCGGAACACGCCGGCAGCGAGACCCGACTCCTCCAGCACGCGCACCAGCGCATCGGTGTTGCCGTGCGTGGCGATGATGCGGCGCGCGCCGGTCTCGCGGACGGTGCGCAGCAGGTCGGGCCAATCGGCGTGATCGGAGATCACGAAGCCGCGGTCGTAGTTGCGGCGACGACGGTTGCCGCGCAGGCGCATCCAGCCCGAAGCGAAGCCCTGCTGCGCCTTGCGGAAGCGGCGAACCCAGCTGCTGCCCGCGGCCGAAGGCGGCGCGAGCACCAGTTGTCCGGCGAAATCGAAGCGACGCTCCGTCTCGCTGACGCGCACTGTCGGCGCCATCGCCACGCCCGCCTCGCGGTAGACGGCGACCCCGGTATCGACGGCGCCATGCAGGTAGACCGGCCTGTCGTCGATGCGCAGCAGCTCGGCCAGCACGCGTTGCGCTTTGCCCAGTGCGTAGCAGTAAAGGATGGCGGCTTCGCCCTGCGCCGCGCATTCCTCACGCCAGCGCACGATGTCGCGCACCACCTCACTGGTATCCGGCCAGCGGTAGATGGGCAGGCCGAATGTCGCCTCCGTGATGAAGGTATCGCAGGACACGACCTCGAACGGCGCGCAGGTCGGATCGGGCTGGCGCTTGTAGTCGCCGCTGGCGACCCAGACTTCGCCCTCGACCTCGACGCGCACCTGTGCCGAGCCGAGGACATGACCGGCGCTGTGCAGCGACACCGTCGCATCGCCGAGCCGGAAGGGCTCGCCATAGGCATGCGCGTGGTAATCCTGTTCGCCCAGCCGCCAGCGCAGCACCGGCAAGCCGGCGTCGACGACGTGATAGGCGCCCATGCCCGAGCGTGCGTGATCGGCATGACCATGGGTGATCACCGCACGCGGCACGGGTTGCCAGGGATCGATGTGGAAGCCGCCGCGCGGACAGTAGAGTCCCTGCGGCGTCAGCTGGATCAGGTCTGCACCAGGCATGGCCGACTCCGTCAGGACGCGTGGGAAATGGCGGCGGATGCGTCGAACGTTCAGGCCGTGCATCACGCGATGTAGGCCATGCCGATTCTTCGTGCGCCACCCTGAATGTGGACGCAAGGAGTGCGCTACCCGCACTTCGTTGAGGGCAAACGCTGTCCTGATTGGCCGGTGCGCACGTGAGGCGCTATCTATCATCGCGGCATGGAACTGTACCGCAAGCTGGCGATTCTGGCCGATGCCGCCAAGTACGACGCCTCCTGCGCTTCCAGCGGTGCCGGCCGTCGGCAGGCGGAGCGCAGCGCCATCGGCAGCACCGAAGGCATGGGCATCTGCCACAGCTACACGCCGGACGGCCGCTGCGTCAGCCTGCTGAAGATCCTGCTGACGAATTTCTGCCTGTACGACTGCGCCTATTGCGTCAACCGCGTGTCCAGCAACGTGTCGCGCGCGCGTTTCACCACGCAGGAAGTGGTGTCGCTGACGCTGGCGTTCTACAAGCGCAACTACATCGAAGGCCTGTTCCTTTCCAGCGGCATCATCCGCAACAGCGACTACACGATGGAGCAGCTGGTGGAGGTCGC
>CAZYHP010000130.1:0-6745 GCA_964647135.1 uncultured Rhodanobacteraceae bacterium | reverse complement strand
CGATGATCGAAGGTCACGGCGGCATGCTCGACCGCATGGATTCGGTGTGTTTCGCGGCACCGCTGTTCTTCCACCTGGTGCGCTACTTCTGGACCTGAAGCGCGCGGCGGCGCGGCTCGGCTGATGCCTTCACCAGGCATGGTCCGGACGCCTGCGGCGCGCCGAATGGGTCGCCGGACAGCGAGTCGTGAAGCAGCGGGCGGTCGATGCGCGCCCGTCGCGGACGACTCAGGGCCAGGGTCGGGTCAGCCATGCCGGAGGCTGGTCCAGCGCTGCCAGCAGCGCGGCGGCAGTCGCCGCGCGCTGCCCGCCCGGGTCCGGCAGGCAGTGTGCCGCCAGGCGCTGGTGGGCTGCCCACCACAGGCGATCGGCCGGCGGCATGGCGTCGGGCGGCGTGGCCTCGAATACGGCGCAGTCGCCGTCCAGCGCCCGCAGCCACGCCTCCGCCACGCAGGAGCGGAATTGCAGGAAGCCGCGTAGCGCATCGGAATCGCAGCTACGCTCGGTCGTCGACAGCAGGCTGCGGTCAGGCGCCTGACCTGCCTCCATGCGCAAGGTGCCCAGCAAAAAACCGATCCAGTTCAGCAGGGCGCGGTCGTCGTCGCTGATTCCGGCCAGCATGGCCCAAGCCTGGTTGGCGTAGGTCTGCGCTTCGCTGACCTGGCCCAGTTGCCAGGCGGCGATGCCCGCCATGCCCAGGATGTTGGCGACCTCCACGTGCGGCCCGCTGCCGTACAAGGCCCGGGCACGCTCCAGGTTTTGCTGGTGCGCAGCCAGCGCTTCGGCCGTGCGTCCGGTATCGCCGTACAGGAAGGCGAGGTTGGTGGCGGTGTTGAGGGTGGCTGGATGCACGTCGCCGTAAAGCTGCTGCTGTCGCTCCAGCGCCTTGACAAGTTCCACTTCCGCTTCCCCGGTCCGTCCCACCCACTCCAGTGCCAGCGCCAGGTCGTTGGCGATGGTGGCGGCGAAGGCGGCGCCAGGGTCGCGTTGCTGCTGCGCCGCTGCAGCCTGCTGCAGCACCTCGATCGCGGCCTCGGCATCGCCGCCCGCATGCAGGGCCACGCCTTCGACGCGCAGTGCGGCAGGAAGGTCGGCGTTGCTGTCGGCATCGTCTTCGCGTTCGATGCGATGCCGTGCGGCCCGCGCGACAGCCAGCGCCTGGTCGGCGTGGCCACTGACCGACAGCATGTCGGACAGCCGGATCTCGATCGCCGTCAGCTCGGGCGCATGGCGGCCGGCCCGCGACTGCACGTCGGCGTGCAGCGCCTGCAGCCGCTGCACGGCCTCGCTGGGCACGCCATCCTCGTAGGCGACCAGGGCTCGGTCCATCCGTGCGCGCATGGCCACGTCGTGCAGGCCCGCCGCCGGTCCATCCAGCAGCGCCAGCGCCGAATCCAGGGAGCTGCGGGCGTCGTCCAGCAGGCCGCGGCCGAGCTGGATGCCGCCGATCACCTGCAGCATCTCCGCCAGCACCTGCGGCCGGTCGCCCAGCTCCTGCTGCAGCAGGGCGCTGCCTGAGCGCAGGATCTGCGACGCCGGCGGATCCTCGCCGCGGGCCCGGTCCGGCTCGGAGGCGCGGAAGATCTCCAGCAGGAATCCCTTGACCGCATTGGCGCGCGCCGCCTCCTGCCGGACCAGGTGGTTCTGCCACGCCGTCGCAGCCACGCCCAGCACCAGGCTCAGCAGCAACAGCGTCCCGGTCAGCGCAAGACCGCGGTTGCGCCTGGCGAACATGCGCAGGCGATAGGAGAGCGAGTCCGGGGTGGCCTCGACCGGGTGCCGCCCGAGCCAGCGCTGCAGGTCGGCACCCAGCGCCGTGGCGTCCTGGTAACGACGCTGCGGGTCCTCGCGCATGGCCATGCCGACGATGTTGCGCAGGTCGGTCGGCAGCGGCGCGCACTGGGCGGTGATCCGCTCCAGCACCGCGCCCAGCGCATACACGTCGGTGGCGGTGGTGATGGCGCCGCCGGCGGACTGCTCCGGGGCGGCATAGCCGGGCGTCAGCGCGCGCAGGCCGGTGCGGGTGGCGTCGAGTTCTTCACCCAGCAGTTTGGCGATGCCGAAATCCACCAGCACCGGCACCCCGGCGTCGGTGACCAGAATATTGGCCGGCTTGATGTCACGGTGTACCACCAGGCTGCGGTGGGCGTGGGCGACGGCCTCGCAGATCCGCACCACAAGGCCCACGCGCGTCGCCAGGTCCAGGCCATGGCGGCTGCAATAGCTGTCGATGTGCTCGCCGGCCACCAGTTGCATGGCCAGCCAGGGCGTACCGTCCTCTGCCACGCCGCCATCCATCAGCGCGGCAATATGCGGATGGCGCATCGATGCCAGCACGCGGCGCTCCTGATCGAAGCGGGCGGCACCGCCGCGACCCAATGAGGCAAGGCCCAGCAGCTTCACCGCGGCAAGCTGCTCGTAGCCTGCACCGGCGCGGCGTGCACGATAGACCACCGACATGCCGCCGCGGCCGATTTCCTCAAGCAGCTCCCAGTCGCCCACGTGGCGGCCGGCCAGGCAGTTGGGTGGCTCCGGATCGACCAGCAGGCCGTCGCTGCCGGGCTCCAGCCGCGGATCCGGGGCCTGTGCCGCCGCCAGCAGTCGTGCTACGCGCTGGTGCAACATCGGTTCCAGGGTCGCTTGCGCCAGCGCCGCCTGGCGCGCATCGGCGGGCAGCGCGAGCAACCGCGCCAGCCATGCGTGGGCGGCCTTCCAGCGCTCCCGTTCGCTGGCGATCATGGCGGCGGGTCTTCCAGCATCACTTGCAGGAACGCCCGCGCCTGCTCCCAGTGGCGGAACACGGTGCGCGGCGTAAGGCCACGCAAGGTGGCGATCTCCTCGACGCTCAGGCCGGCGAAGTAGCGCAGCTCCACCAGCTCTCCCAGGGCAGGGTCCACGCTCTCCAGCTCCACCAGCGCGCGCTCGACGTCGAGCACATCCAGCGGCGCGCTGGCCGCCACGTTCTCGGTCAGCGTGATGGCCAGGGATCCGCCGCCGCGTCTGCCGGCATGGTGGGCGCGGGCCGCATCCAGCAACACGTGACGCATGGCGCGGGCGGCGCAGGCAAGGAAGTGGCCGCGGTCGTTGAACTCCAGCGCCGAGGCCCCGTTCAGCCGCAACCAGGCTTCGTGCACCAGCACCGTGGGCGTCAGCGTCGCACCAGGTCGAATGCGCGCTACCCTCTGCGCAGCCAGACCACGCAGCTCGCGGTACAGCGTCTGGAACACGGCATCCATGGCCGTGGTGTCGCCGCGCCGATGCGCCTCAAGCAGTGTGGTAATCGATGGCTCGTCCAAGAATCGGCCCCGCTGACTGCCCTGGGCCAGCTTAGCGCAGGGGGCGGAGATCGCCCAAGGAAGACATCTCCTGGGGACAGATCTCCGACCCCTGCACCGGTGACGCGTGGATGGGCCGCGGAAGACGGCCCTGCCATTGCTCATTCGTTCTCGAACCCGTCGCTGAAGATCACATCCGACGCCCCCGCACCAACCCATTCCAGGGCGGCGGAGAACTCGCTGGTGTTGCCGTCGGCGTCGGTCAGGGTGGCGACCAGCCAGCGGGTGCCGGCCGGCGGCCGTGCCACGGTGACGTCCGCCACCCCCGGGGTTGTGCAGGTACCGGTCCCGAGGAGGGATGCACCCTCGTGCGACGGTTCGCCCGGCGCGTTGCCGTCACCGGCGAACACCTCGATGGTCAGCGGCCAGGTGGCGTTGGCGAGGGCGGTGTCGACCGAATAGCCCACTTGCAGGCCGGTTTCTCCCACGGCGGCGTTGAACAGCAGCACCGGCGTGTTCTGCAGGCGGTTCGGCCCTTCGTCGGCATCGCCGGGATCGTTGGCGGTGGGGCCGTCGCCGCCCAGGTCGATGCCCAGGGCATTGCCACGCATCTGGTTGCCGCGGATGCGGTTGCGTTCGCTGTTGCTGGTCGTGGCGATATAGACCGCCTCCAGCGCATTGTCTTCGATACGGTTGAACTCGATCCAGCTCTGGTTGCTTTCGCCGAACAGCGCAACGCCTCCCGCGGCATTGGCCGAAATGCGATTGGACGCAATCCGCGTATTGCTGGCGCCCGTGACCGAGATTCCCTCACCCTCGTTGAACACGATCAGGTTGCTCTCGGCGCAGCCATCGCCCACGTTCACGTTCGAGGCGCGAACGGCGACGCCATGGTGCCCGTTGCCGCGACCGGAAATCGCCCCGGAATCGAGTACCCCGCCAATACGGTTGCCGCATAGCGTCACGTTGCCGGCCTGGACCTGTACACCGGCGGAGGCGTTGCCTTCGATGCCATTGCCCTGGACCCGGCTCCCGGTGCCACCGGCCTCGACATGGACCCCGAAGCGCGCATTGCCGATGTCGCCGCGGTTGGGCAGCACTCCAATGAAGTTGTCGTCGATATGATTGCCCGCACCCTGGACCAGCACGCCATCCAGGTTGTTGCCGATGACATTGGCCAGCACCAGGTTGCCGCTTGCCGCCGGGGTCAGGTAGACGCCGGCATTGCCGTTGCCTGCGTCCCTGCCAATCCGGTTCGATTCGACGAGGTTGTCGTCGCTGTCGATCCGGATGCCGTGACTGCCATTGCTATTGATATCGTTGTCGATGACCTCGTTGCCGGCGGCGAAAAGCAGCCAGACGCCCTCGAAGGAATTTCCAGCCCCCACCCTGCCGATGATGTTGGAATCAATGCTGTTCGAACCCCCTTCGACCTTGATGCCGGAGCGGTTGTTGTCGATCACGTTGTCCGGGCCGATGGTATTGCCGCTGGCGCCACTGGAGAGGAAGATACCTTCGCCATTGTTGCCGTCGATGCTGCCGATCAGGTTCCTGCGCACGGTGTTGCCGACGCTGTCCAGGCGGATGCCGTCGCCCACGCCGGCGGTGCCGTTGCCGTGTATGGAGGCGCCATCTATCAGGCTGCTGCTGCCGGCACGCACGCGGATGCCGGTGCCGCGGTTGCGCGCGACAAGGTTGTTCAGCACCTGCGTATCCTGCGCCGTCCCGGGGTCTCCCACCAGGATGCCGACGTCGTTGCCCTCGATGACGTTGCGTGCATCCAGGGAAGCGCCCCCGATGATGTTGCCGGTGCCCGAGACGACGATCCCGGAACCGGAATTGGGGTACAGGGTGTTGCCCTCGGTCACCCCGATCCGGTTGGCACGAATCGCGTTGCCGTTGCCGTTGATGATCACGCCATGGCTGGCGCTGGACAGGATGCGGTTGCCGCTGCTGTCGCCGCCGGCAAAGCCGCCGATGATGTTGTTGTTGCCGGTAAGAACGCGGATGCCCACGTTGTTGCCGCTTGCCGGCGTGTTGTGGCCGATGCGGTTTCCGTACACCAGATTGTTGTGGCCGGTGATGGTGATGGCGTCGCCGCTACTGGCGACGATGGTGTTGCCGGCGCCGACGAAACCGGTACCGGCGATGTAGGTCTGACCGATGCTGTTGCTGTCGGTGCCGACGAAGATGCCGATGCTGTTGCCTGCCAGGGCGCCAAGGTTGGTGTAACCGAACTCACAGCCACGGATGGTCACGGCGTGGGCATTGCCCGTGAGTTCGATGCCACTGCCGCCGAAGCGGGCGATGCCAAGTCCGTAGACACTGCTGCCGGCGGCGCCGTTGCCAAAACGCAAGCCGTCGGCGCTGGCCCCGGCCACCAGGCCATCGAGGAACACCGTCGGACGTCCGCTGTGGGTCGGACTGGGCCGGGCGTCGATCACCACCGGTGCGGTGATGGTCGGGAAGGCGGACATCGGGGGGATCACCGAACCTGTGGGCAGTGCAAACCGGATGGTGTCCTGGCCTGGCGTGGCATTGGCGGCGACCAGCGCCGCCCGCAGGGTGCAGGTGCCACCGCCGGCGCAATTGGTCGGCGCCCCGTTGTCCAGGTTGGAGTTCACGGTGAAGGTCGCCGAGTGCAGCGGCAGGGCGGTGGCCGCCAGCACCGGCAGCAGGCAGGCGCGCAGGAGGCGGCGAAGGGGAGGGGACAGGGACATGGGTGGGCTCCATCAGGGATGTGTGACCGGTCTATCGCCGGTTTCCGGAGAACCCTGACATCGACCGCTGCGCCCGTGCCGCCGCGGTGTCGCCGAGCCGGTCATCTCCACCCGGTCGATGCAGGGCAGGAGTCTGTGCGGTACGGGCAGGGGCGCTGCATCGCCTCGCCACGCCAGTGACGGTGGAATGGCCGCTGCACCCGCGGTTCTGCGGCGATCCACGGCCGACTCGCCCGGGAAATCGCTAAACGCCTGCACCTGACCGTTGTTGTGCCTGTCGCCATCAGGCCCTGAGGGCCACCTGACCGCATCAGCGCCGCATCAGATGTGTATCAGTCCGCATCAGTTTCGCATCAGTTCCAAGCGGCTCCGCAGTGACATTGAAGTGGTTCGACCGGCCCGGAACGATTCGCGTCGTTACCGGGCCGTTTCCTGAGCCAGGATCGATACTTGGCCCTGATCCGATGCATTGCGACCGACCGGCCTGGCGCCCGCTACGTCGACTCGGCGCTGCTGATGTTCCTGCCTGCGCGATCGAAACGCTGAGAACACCCCGTTGCGGGACACCATCCTGCACGGCAGACTCTTCTCAAGGGTTATTGGAACTTTGCGCAATGTTTCGCCAACAGGTCAGCCGCAGTGGATGAGTGGATGTATGGCCTGTCCCGTGGCTGTGTCGCGTCTGCTTGCGACGAGACGGCCTTGCGCGACCTCGCCGCCCCACTTCATTCACCCGATGCCTCCGATCGC
>CAZYHP010000129.1:0-6887 GCA_964647135.1 uncultured Rhodanobacteraceae bacterium | reverse complement strand
ACTCACGCCCATCCGGATCAACGAAGGTGTATGGATTGTTGTTTGCGTACCAGTACCGGTTGAAGTTACCGCCGTCCGTGGTGCCCGGCAATACCGGATCGACGCTGACGAAGCGCATCGCCAGCGGATCGTGATAGCGCTGCTGCATGTAGCTCAGGCCGCTGGCCTGGTCGCTGACGTGGCCGGTGAACGCCGGGCCCTGGCTCAGCACCCCCGCCTGCACGCTGCCGTAGGGCGCGTAGAGGGTCGAGTCCGTCATGATTCCGATTGCGTTGGTCCGGCGCACCACGCTGCCGAGCTGGTCAGTGTGCTGGTAGGTCACCGCCCCACCCGTCGCCCGAGCCACCAGCCGGTTGCCCAGGTGCACGTACTGCACGATCGCGCCCGCCGGCGTGCGCTCAAGCAGGAACCGTCCATCGCGGCCGTACACCTGGTAGGTGATGCCGTTGCCGCGCTGGATCCGCGTACGCCAGCCATGCCCGTCGTAGCGGAAATATTCGGCCTGGCCATCGGTCGTGGCCGACACCATCCGGTTGGCGGCATCGAACACCTGCTCGCGCAACACCGGCAGCCGCCGCATCGCTCCCAACAAGATCGGCCCCCTCGACGCAGCGGGTTGTGCGTCGCGTCACGGTCGTACCGCTGCGCCCGATCTAGGCTGCGGTCGGAATTCTTCGAAACGATCCGGGAGGGGTCATGAGAATCGTTGCTGCAGGAATGCTGGCACTGGCCAGCGCATGTGCGGGTGCGGCGGAGGTGACGGTCAAGAACGACTCGCTCAGCGATTTCGGCACCGCCGCGATCGTCTGGGGTTTCGTCGAAGGTGAAAAGGCCGCGTCGTGGCTGACTTCGCCCTGCACCGGCACGCTGCGCGCAGTACAGATCTTCTGGCGCTCGCCAGCCGGCAACTCCGGCCAGACCCTGCATGACGCCATTGAAATCTTCCGCGGCGGCACGTTCCCCACGCCCGGGCCGTTGGCGGAGACCATCGCCGGGCCGGTGCTGGCCGATGGCGCGCTCAACGAGTGGCGCCACATCGACGAGAACAACCTCGTACCGCTGGCCGTCGACGTCACCGAAAACGAAACCTTCGTCGTCAGTTTCACGTTCGACCATGAGCCGGAGCAGCTCGTCGCACCCAGCATCGTGCGCGATTCCGACGGCGTCCAGCCGAACCGCAATGGCCTGTACGCGAGCATCGGGCCCGGCGCCTACATGTGGTTCAACTCTGCCTCGCTGGGTTTGACCGGCGACTGGGTGATCCGCGCCGTGATCGACTGTCCTGTCGTCGATCCGGAGGCCGATGTCGGCGTCGGCATGACGGCCGATGCCAAGGGCTACACGCCCGGCCAGCCGCTCAGCTATACGGTGGTGGTCGACAATGCCGGTCCGGCCGCCTCGCCGAACACGACCATCGTCGACATCCTCCCCGCGGCGTTCACCAGTGCGTCGTGGACGTGCGTGCCGACCGGCGGTGCGACCTGCCCGTCCAGTGGCAACGGCAACCTCACGCACGTCATCAGCCTGCCGGCGGGCAGCGCCGCCACTTACGAGATCTCCGGCACGGTGTCGGCCAGCGCCAGCGGCACCCTGAGCAACAGCCTGTCTGCGGTGGTCGGTGGCCTCGTCGATCCGGAGCCGAGCAACAACACAGCGACACTGGACCTCGAACTGCTGATCGACGACACGATCTTCGCGAACGGATTCGAGGACGAGTGAGCCGTCCTCGCAGGGGTTGCCACGCCTGATTGCCGCCCGACGAGGCTGTCGGGCGCGATCAGTCGCGATCAGGTGCGATCAGGCGCCGGCCAGCCAGCGCAGAATCTGTCCGACCACGTAGGCCAGATAGGTCCCCGTTGCGTAACCCACCGTGCCGAGCAGGACACCGACCGGCGCCAGGCTCGGATGGAAAGCGGCCGCCACCACCGGTGCCGACGCCGCGGCACCGATGTTGCCCTGCGAACCGATGGCGAAATAGAACAGCGGCACACGCAGCCAGCGCGCCGTCGCCCAGATCACCAGGATGTGCACCAGCATCCAGATGATGCCGAGCAGGAACAGCCACGGCTTGTCGAGCAGCGCCGCCAGGTTCATCTGCATGCCGATCGAGGCGATGAGGAAATAGAGCAGGATCGAACCGATCTTCGAAGCACCGGCACTTTCCAGCGCGCGGGCGCGCGTGAAGCTGAGGCCCAAGCCGAAAGAGGTGGCAAGCACGACGACCCAGACAAAGGCGGAGTCGAGGCTGAAGCGCGCTGCCCAGTCGACATTGCGCGCGAACCAGCCGGCCAGCGGTTCGGCGATGAGATGGGCCAGCGCGACGAGCCCGAAGGCGACGCCGACGATCACCATCAGGTCGGCCAGTGTCGGGATGCGCGCGTTCTCCGCCTGGTAGCGCGCGACGCGCTCGCGCATCTCGTCGAGCGCGCTGGTGTCGGCGCCGGTGCGGCGGTCGATACGTTCGGACTGTCCGGCCAGGTACAGCAGCACGGCCATCCAGGTGCTGGCCACCGCGACGTCGACGACGGCGAACTGCCCGAACGTCGTCGCATCCACATCGAACACCTCGCGCATGGCGACCATGTTGGCGCCGCCACCGATCCAGCTGCCTGCCAGTGCCGCCATGCCGGCCCAGGTGTCGCCGGCCACGGTTTCCGGATGGATCCAGCCCATGACGATGAAAGCGATCGGACCGCCCAGCACGACGCCAAGCGTACCGGCGACGAATACCAGCAACAGCTTCGGTCCCAGCCGGATGATGCCCTTGAGGTCGATCGACAACGTCAGCAGGACCAGCGCCGCGGGCAGGAACACGTCACGCGACAGCGGCTTGTAGAGGCTGCTGTTGTGGCCGTCGATGAGGCCGGTGGTGTTGTAGATGGCCGGGATGAAGTAGCACAGCAGCAGCGCCGGCACATAGGTGTAGAAGCGCTTCAGCCACGTCGTCGGTCCGGTTGCCGTCCAGAAGATCAGGCCCAGCGTCGCGGCGATGAGTCCGAAGACGATGATGTCGTTGCTGATGAGTGGGCTGCTGGCCGGCATCGGGCTGTCCATTGGCGGTAAAACGGCCGGACAGTGTAGGGCGACAGGCCGCCAGCGTCATCGACCGCTGCCGCCAGGGCCTGGTGGATGCAATCGCCCGCGCGGCTTGGTGATGCGCGCTCTGTCAGCGTTCGGAGTGACCGGGGTCGGAGTGGCCGCGGGTGAACAGTCCGGGTTTGACGAGGTCGACGAAGCGGCGCGCGTGCGGTGTCAGCACGCGGCCCTTGCGGACGACGACGCCGTAGCTGCGCTGCGGGAAATAGGCGCGCAGGTTGCGCACCAGCAAGCGCTCGCGGTCGGGCTCGGTGAGACAGAAACCGGTGACGATGGAAATGCCCAGGCCCATGGCGACGTACTGCTTGATGACTTCCCAACCGCCGACTTCCAGGGCCAGCTTGTAGGGCACGCGACGCTGCTGGAACACGAGGTCCACCAGCCGCCAGGTGGACAGGCGACGCGGCGGCAGGATCAGGCCGTGCGGCGAAATATCCTCGAGCGTCGGCTCGGCGATCTGCGCCAGCGGATGATCCAGCGGCGCGATCAGCATCGGATCGAAGTGGTACACCGGCTCGTAAGCGATGTCGGGCGGCACTTCCAGCATCGAGCCGATCGCCAGTTCGACCTGGTCGTTGCGGATCAGCGCCAGGCCGTCGCGGCCGGTGACGTTGTGCAGGTGGACATGGACGGCGGGATGGCGTTCGCGGAAGCGCCGTACCAGCGATGGCAGCAGGTGCAGGATCGTCGACTCGCCGGCGGCGATGTTCAGCTCGCCGGTGTCCATGCCGCTGAGGGTCTGGCGCAGCGTTTCGTCGATGCCGTCGATGCCCTCGATAAGCGGCCTTGCCAGCTCGTACAGCGCCATCCCTTCACGAGTCACGCGCAAGCTTCGGCCCTGCCGTTCGAGCAGCGGCACCGCCAGTTCTTCCTCAAGCGCACTCAATTGCAGGCTGACCGCCGACTGGCCGAGGTAGAGCGAGTCCGCCGCGCGTGCCAGCGTGCCGAACTTCACCAACGCACAGAACGCCCGTAACTGCTTGAGACGATTACCTTTGTAATAGTAGCGGGCGGGTCGGGTCGACATGTCGAACTCGGACGTGTGGATGAATTCTAGCCATTACTTTCACTACGTCAAACTGTTTGTTTGAAACAAACGGTTTGTGAAAGGCCTTGCGCGAAACCTAGAGTCGGGTTCCCGCCAGCACTGGCGAAATCACCAGGAACCGTTTCATGGCAGCGGATGCCTCCACCCCTTCGAATGCCCTGCGCATCAGCGTTGCCACCGGCGCGGCCGGCCAGGACAGTGTCCTGACACCGGCGGCGTCGGCCTTTCTCGCGCGCCTTGGCCGGCGTCACGAATCCCGCCGCTGCGCGCTGTTGAAAGCCCGGCAGGCGCGCCAGGCCGCCTGGGATGCCGGAGAACTTCCCGACTTCGACCCCGACACCCGCGCGATCCGGGAGGGCGACTGGCAGGTCGCACCGATTCCCGATGTGCTGCGTGATCGCCGCGTCGAGATCACCGGCCCGGTCGACCGCAAGATGGTCATCAACGCGCTGAACGCCGGCGCCCGCGTGTTCATGGCCGACTTCGAGGATTCCTGCTCGCCAACCTGGGACGCGCTGATCCAGGGCCAGGCCAACCTCCGTGACGCCGTCGACGGCCGCATCGAATACACCTCGCCGGACGGTCGCCACTACGAACTCCGTGGCGGCAGCACCGTGCTGATGGTGCGCCCACGTGGCTGGCACCTGGAGGAGAAGCACGCGCTGCTCGACGGTCACCCGATCAGCGCCAGCCTGTTCGACCTCGGCCTGTTCGCCTTCCACAACGCCCACACGCTGCAGTCGCGCGGCCTCGGCCCCTTCTTCTACCTGCCGAAGCTGGAGCACGCCAGCGAGGCGGCGCTGTGGAACGACGTGCTCGCCGACATCGAGACCGAACTGGCGCTTCCCGCCGGCACCATGAAGGTCACCGTGCTGATCGAGACGCTGCCGGCAGCGTTCCAGATGCACGAAATCCTCCACGCCCTGCGCGCGCGCATCGTCGGCCTGAACTGTGGTCGCTGGGACTACATCTTCTCCACGATCAAGACGACGCGCGCGCACGCCGACCGCGTCCTGCCGGAACGTGGCCAGGTCGGCATGACCGTACCCTTCCTGAAGGCCTATTCCGAGCTGCTGATCCAGACCTGCCACCGCCGCGGCGCGCTGGCGATGGGTGGCATGGCGGCGCAGATCCCGATCAGCAGCGACCCGGTCGCCAACGAAGAGGCGCTGGCAAAGGTACGCGCCGACAAGAAGCGCGAAGCCGAAGCCGGCCACGACGGCACCTGGGTCGCGCATCCAGGCCTGATCCCGGTCGCGCTGGCCGAGTTCGACCGCTGCATTCCCGATGCGAACCAGCTCCACGTCAGCCGCGACGATGTCCGCGTCGGCCGCGATGACCTGCTCGCCGTGCCGGCGGGCACGATCACCGCGGCCGGCTATCGCGGCAACATCGAGATCGCCATCCGCTACCTCGCGGCCTGGCTGGACGGCCTGGGCTGCGTGCCCATCCATCACCTGATGGAAGACGCCGCCACCGCCGAAATCTCGCGCAGCCAGCTGTGGCAGTGGCAACGACACGGCGCCCGCCTGGACGACGGCACGGCGATCACCGCGGCGATGTACGCCGCCGTGTCCGACGAAGTGCTGCGCGGCCTGCAGCGCGACCTGGCAACGACGACGCCGGGCTATCCGCGCCTGAGCGAAGCGGCGGAACTCATTGCCGGGTCGGTCAATGCCGACACGCTCATCGATTTCCTCACCCTCCCAGCCTACGCCCGGTTGCCCTGATCCTCACCCGCCCCGCACGACCACGGCCTTTCACAAGAACCCAGGACACGACCATGACGACGACTTTGCCGACCTCCCAGCAGCTGCAGCTCGACTGGCGCAACAACCCGCGCTGGAACGGCGTCTCCCGTCCGTACTCCGCCGATGACGTCGTCCGCCTGCGCGGCACGGTCAGCGTCGAGCATTCGCTGGCCCGTCGCGGTGCCGAACGCCTGTGGCGCTCGCTGCACGACCAGCCGTTCGTGAACGCCCTCGGTGCACTTACCGGCAATCAGGCGATGCAGCAGGTCAAGGCCGGCCTGCAGGCGATCTACCTGAGCGGCTGGCAGGTCGCCGCCGATGCCAACACGTCGGGTTCCATGTATCCGGACCAGTCGCTGTATCCGGTCGACTCCGTGCCCAGCGTGGTGCGCCGGATCAACAAGACGCTGCTGCGCGCCGACCAGATCCACCACGCCGAAGGCAAGGACGACATCGACTGGCTGGTGCCGATCGTCGCCGACGCCGAGGCCGGATTCGGTGGCGTGCTCAATGCCTACGAGTTGATGGCGCACATGATCGAGGCGGGCGCCGCCGGCGTGCATTTCGAAGACCAGTTGGCCAGCGCCAAGAAGTGCGGCCACATGGGCGGCAAGGTGCTGGTGCCGACGCAGGAAGCGGTGCAGAAGCTCGTCGCCGCCCGGCTCGCTGCCGACGTTGCCGGCGTGCCGACGCTGATCGTCGCGCGCACCGACGCGATGGGCGCCGGCCTGATCACCAGCGATATCGACGAGAACGACAAGGCCTTCCTCACCGGCGGCCGTACCGTCGAAGGCTTCTTCGAAACCCGCCAGGGCATCGGGCAGGCGATCAGCCGTGGCCTCGCCTACGCGCCCTACGCCGACCTGATCTGGTGCGAGACCTCGACGCCGGACCTGGAACAGGCACGCCAGTTCGCCGAAGCGATCCAGGCGAAGTTCCCGGGCAAGATGCTGGCCTACAACTGCTCGCCGAGCTTCAACTGGAAGAAGAAC
>CAZYHP010000128.1:0-7184 GCA_964647135.1 uncultured Rhodanobacteraceae bacterium | reverse complement strand
CGATGTTGTCGGGATTGGGCTTCATCACCACCTGGTACTGGTAGTAATGCTGCAGACGGTTGGGATTCTCGCCATAGCGGCCGTCGGTCGGCCGACGTGAAGGCTGCACATAGGCGGCGTTCCAGGGCTCGGGGCCCAGGGCGCGCAGGAAGGTGGCGGGGTGGAACGTGCCGGCGCCGACCTCGGTGTCCAGCGGTTGCAGCAGGACGCAGCCCTGCTTCGCCCAGTAGGCGTTGAGTCTCTGGATGATGTCCTGGAAGGTGGGGGCGTTCACGCGCGCTGCAGGCCAGGTGGAAAGGGCCGGTAATTATATAGCCCCGCGCGATGGATCTTGGGACGCAGGCCGGACGCGGGTGCGTCCGGCCTGGAAACGTCGCTGGATCAGCTGCGGCGCGTGGCCTTCTTGGCGGCGCGCTTTTTCGGGGCGGCGGTGCTGGAACCGCCGGAGCGGGAGCGGATCGCCTTGCTCAGGTCACCGTAGCCCTGCATCTTCAGGTAGGCCTCGATGGCTTCGTTGGTGACGTCGTACAGCGGGCGGCTGTGGATCGCCGCGTAGGCCTTCAGTGCATCGCGGTAGCTCTTGGCGACGCGCAGGCTGGCGTCGCGGATGTCGTCGGCGGGTTGATTGCTCATTTCAATACTCTCTATTTTTGTGTACTGGCTAAGAAAGTTGGTCTACCCATTGCAGCCTTGTCACCACTGTTCCGGACAGGTCGTGCGGTGAATTTATAGCACATATTTTGCCCAGTTTGACAAGCTTGACCACTTGTGCGTTTGGTCTTCGGTGCGGATCGTGTCACCATTGCGTCTTCGGCGGGTCAGTCCGAAATCAACCATCGACGAAGCGAATTTCCGGGGGGAATCATGAGCAAGTCAGGAATGCCGGCGCAGGCCGGACTGGAGTGGTTGTGGTCAGGGGCGCAAGTGTGGAGGCAGCGTCCGCAATCGATGGCTGCAGTGGCGATCGCCTGCGCGATCGCTGCCGTCATTCCATGGATTGGCGGCCTGCTGTCCGCCCTGGTCGCACCCGTCGCCTACGGCGGATTGATCCACTGGCTGGAGCAGACCCGGCAGGATTCGCTGCGCGGCCCGCTCGATGCCGCCATCGGATCTGGACGCTGGCAGCGGTTGATCGTCCTGTCCGCACCGCTGTTGGTACTGTGGCTGGTTGGACTGCTGATCGGATCGATGTTCGCGGGTGATGGTCAGACCAGTGCGGTCGCGGGCAGCAACCTCGCGCTCGCGCGCCTGGGCATCGGCACGCTGCTGCTGCCTCTGCTGATGGTGGCGGTGCTGGTGGCGGTTTTGATGGCGCTGTTCTTCAGCGTCCCGGACGTCGCCCTGCGCGATGTCGAGCCGGTCAAGGCGCTGCGGGACGGCTGGCAGACAAGCATCGCCAACCTGGCGCCGCTGCTGGTGCTGGCTGGCGCGCTGATCCTGGTGGTCCTGCTGGCATCGGCGCTGCTGGTGAACCTGGGCAGCGGTCTGGCGACGGGCGCACTGATGTCCGTGCTGATCCACCCGTGGCTGGCGGCGTCGATGTGGGTGGCTGATCGCGACCGGCGCCGGGACGACTGAGCAGCCCGGCTGTCAGTGCGAATCGACGGTCAGTGCGAAGGGTCCTGCGCCTCGCGGCGCCGGACCATCGCCCGGGCGGCGATGATGCCCAGTTCGTACAGCAGGCACATCGGCACCGCCAGCATCACCTGCGAAAGCACGTCAGGCGGCGTGACGATGGCGCCGACGACGAAGGCACCGACGATCACATAGGGGCGGCTGCGCTTGAGTGCATCGACATCGAGCCAGCCGGTGGCCACGACGATCACCGTCGCCACCGGCACTTCGAAACACAGGCCGAACGCGAAGAACAGCATCAGCACGAAATCGAGATAGCGGCCGATGTCGGTCATCATCGCCACGCCCTCGGGCGTGATGCCGGCGAGGAAGCCGAAGACCACCGGCATCACCAGGTAATAGGCGAAGGCGCAGCCGAGGTAGAACAGCAGCGTGCTCGACACCAGCAGCGGCATCGCCAGTTGTTTCTCGTTCCGGTAAAGGGCCGGCGCCACGAAGGCCCAGGCCTGGTAGAGCGAGAACGGCATCGTCACCATCATCGCGGTGAAGAACGCCAGCTTCAGGGGGGTCAGGAACGGCCCTGCGACCTCGATGGCGACCAGCTGTCCGCCGGTGGGCAGGCGGCTGAGCAGCGGCTCGGCGAGCCAGGCGTACAGGTCGGTCGCAAACGGAATCAGTACCAGGAACACGACGAGGATCGCCGCGACGGCGCGCAGCAGGCGATTGCGCAGCTCGGTCAGGTGTTCGATGAAGGTCTGTTCCGGTGCCGGGCCCGGATCGGCGTCAGGGGCGGCCATGTCTTGCCGGGTCGCTCGTGTCCGAAGACGATGATGGATCGTCATGGCCGCCAAGGTCGCGACCGCCGTCGGCGCTGCCGCTGCCGGGTGTCGACAGGCCGAGATCGGTTTCGATGCTGCGCCGGGTCTTGGCGAGGTCGTCGCGCAGGGCGCCGATGTCGAGATCCTGCGTGCTGCGCTTGAGGTCGCGTTTCAGTTCGTCCGCGGCCAGCTCCCGTTCGATGTCCGCCCGCAGGCCTGACCAGCTGCGTTGCATCCGACGCAGGAGCGCGCCGGCGGTGCGCGCCGCACCCGGCAGGCGATCGGGCCCGAGCACGAGCAGGGCGATCACGGCGATCACCGCCAGTTCGGGGAGGCTGAGGTCGAGCATGTCGCCGACGCGCGCGGGCGGCGGTCAGTCCTGGCGGTTGGCGCTGGCGTCCTGCTGCTTCTGCGCCTCGGCGACGGTCTTGTCGGCTTCGAGCTTTTCCGTCTCGTCGCCCGCCAGGCCCTTGCGGAAGCCACGTACGGCCTCACCCAGGTCGCCACCGAGATTGCGCAGCTTCTTGGTGCCGAAAAGCAGGACGACCACCAGCAGCACGATCAGCCAGTGCCAGATGCTGAATGTACCCATGATGTTCTCCTGTGCCGGTGAAGCGGGAATGGTAGCGCATGCCAATGGCGTGCGGAGGCGGCGCCGTCAGGCAGGTCGTTCAGCGCTGCGTGTGCTCCTCCAGCGCATCGCGGAAGTCGACCACCGCTGCCGGCACGTTGCCGACGCCGCCGGCGAACACGCGTCGCGGCGTGATGCCGCGGCCGTAAATCGATTCGTTGGCGCGGTGGTCGATGCGGATCACGCTGCCGTCTAGCGCGACGCCCGCGAACAGGCCACGGCTGCGCGAGTAGGAATAGATTTCCGCCTTGAGGTTGCCGTCCGTGGCGGCCGCCGCCGTGCGGCCCACCGGCCCGGCAGCGACCGACGCGTCGGCGCCCATGGTGAACTTGCCATTGACCAGCGTATCCAGGCCGCGCTGGCTGCGGAAAACGAGGATCACGTCGGTCGCCTGCACGCCCGCCTGCCAACCGACGCTACCCCCGGTGATCTTGACGAACACCGGGTTGCTCCAGACGCCTTCGGGTGTTTTCACCGAGATCAGGCCCTTGCCGTGGCGGCCGCCGATGATCAGGCCCGCCTTCACGACATCGGGAATGACGGCGATCGCATGCGCATCACGGAGCAGGTGCGAAGGCAGTGCGCTCTCCGGCATCTGCATCACCTCGTTGAGGACCCGCACGGCATCCTGGCTGCGTTCGTGCAGCTTCGGATTGGCGAGCGCCGGCGTCGTGGCGAACAGGGTCAGGCCGAGGGCGAGCAGGGTGTTTCGGAACATGAAGGCACTCCGTGGCAGAGGGCGACACTATCGCGGGCGCCGCGTGGATGCAGCGTTAATGGCGGAATGGCGAGGCCGGTCGGGCAAGGCCGCGGGCGCCTCGGGGCGACGGCGGCACGAACGCGGGAAATGGGGGGCGGCTCAGTCGGAGCGGCCGGACCAGCGCAGCTGGCGCGCGGCCAGACCGATCAGTCCCAGTGCCATCAACAGCAGCAGCCAGGTGGATGCATGCGGCACTGCGGCGGGGTCGGCGCTGCCGCCGGGCCCTCCAGGGTTGGGGATGTTGCAGCGCGTGGGCGTGATCGCCAGGCTCTTGACCCCGGTCTTGGTGGTGGCGCCCAGTTCGACGGCGCCGGTTTCGCGATCGATGCGGAGGATGCGGCTGGGTTGCGGCTGGCCGCCGGCATCGACAACGTGGCCGATCGCCCAGAGACGGCCCGAGCTGTCGAAATCCATGCCGGCATTGGCCAGCCGGATGGCGCCGGCGAAGCTGCTGCCGATGCGTTCGGCCGTCCCTGCGGACGTATCGATGCGGTACAGGCCCTCGTCGCCGTCGACGCCGATGCCGTACACGTCCGCCCCACGCGCGGCGATGTCTGCGATCCTGGCATTGAGTCCGCCTTCACGGCCGACCACGGTTGCCTGGCCGGTGGTCTTCGACACCCGGTAAAGCGTGCGCCGCGTGGCCGAGGACATCAGCAGGTTGCCGTCGCAGTCGAAGGTCAGGCCCGGATCGAGCGGCGCGCCGGCCAGGGCCAGGCGCAGGTTGTCACTGCCGCGATCAAAGGGAACGGCCGTGCCGGTCTGTGGGCTGATCGTCAGCAGGGCGTCGATGGCATCGTCGACGCCATACAGTGCGCTGCTGGTTTCCAGCGCCAGGCCCTCGACGTCGGAATTGATGACCGCATTGTTGACCCGGATGTCGAGCGGACCGAGGCGGGTGGTGCTGCCATCGGCCAGGTTCACGCGCCAGAGGTTGTCATGGCTGCCATCGCTGGTGGGATCGGCGGCATTCACGATGTAGCCACTCTGGGCAACAGCCTGCGCTGCGACCGTCCCAAGGAACGCGCAGACAAGACAACCGACCACGAGCCGGCGTGTTGCTGTCACCCAATACATCGCAAGGCATTGCTTTTAGTAGTGCTGACAGCCTAGCAGGGCGCCACCGAAAATCAAGCGCGGCCGGATGACAGGCCGGCCCAGGGCCTGAACCCGCGGCCCGGCGGGCGCTCGAAATGGTCAGGGGCGGCCCGTACACTGGCCGCTCCGCAGCGCCGCCAGCGCCGTCCGCCTGCACACGACGGCTGGGCGACGCCAGCCATCCAGGGTCCAGCACCCGCTCAGGAGAGAGTCGATGTACCGATCCATCCCGGTTGCTGACGCGGCGGTCGCGGGTCGCAGCGCCGTCATCCTGGTCAACCTGGGGACCCCGGATGCACCGACGCCCGCTGCCGTGCGCCGCTACCTGCGCGAATTCCTCTCCGATCCCCGGGTGGTGGAACAGCCACGCTGGCTGTGGCTGCCGATCCTGTACGGCATCGTCCTGCCCCTGCGATCGCGGCGCAGCGCCCATGCCTATTCGACGGTGTGGACCGATCAAGGCTCACCGCTGGCCTTCCATACCCGGGCACTGACCGATGCGGTGCGTGCGCGCCTGCCTGCCGGCGTCGAGGTGGCGATGGCGATGCGCTACGGTCGTCCGGGGCTTGCCGAGGTGCTGCGTGAGCTCGATCACGACGGCCGCCTGGAACGGCTGCTGGTCCTGCCGCTGTATCCGCAGTACTCGGCGACGACGACGGCCAGCGTGTTCGACGCGCTGGTGGCGGAGCTGTCGACCTGGCGTCGCCTGCCCGCTGTCCGCTTCGTCGACGAATACTGCTCGCTGCCGGCCTGGCAGGCCGCCGTCGCCGACAGCCTGCGACGCCATTGGCAGACGCACGGGCGCGGTGACCACCTGCTGTTCTCCTTCCATGGCATTCCGCAGCGCTACGTCGACGCCGGCGATCCGTATCTGGCGCAATGCCGTGCCAGCGCGACGGCGATCGCGACGCAGCTGGGCCTGCCGCGCGACGCGTGGTCGATGTCCTTCCAGTCGCGCGTCGGTCGCGAGCCCTGGCTGCAGCCCTATACGGATGTCCGCATTCCGGAACTCGTGGCCGCGGGCGTGCGCCGCCTCGATGTCGCCTGTCCCGGCTTTGCCGCGGACTGCCTGGAGACGTTGGAAGAAGTCGCCATGGAGTATCGCGACCTGTTCATCGAATCCGGCGGTGAGCGCATGGACTATGTGCCGGCGCTCAATGCCGATGACGCGCATGCCGAGGCGCTGGCCGCCCTGGTCCGTGCGCAGTGCGCGGATTGGCCGGCGTTCACCGGCACGCCGGCGTGATGGACGTCCATGAAGGCACGTTCGTGCTGTCGTCCGGATTGACGCTGGCGGCGCGTATCCACCACGGCGGCGCAGCGCATCGCATCCTGGCCGTGCACGGCTGGCTCGACAATGCCGCCAGTTTCGATGCGCTGGCACCATTGCTGCCCGATTGCGAAATCGTCGCGCTGGACCTGGCCGGACACGGTCGTTCCGGTCATCGCCCGCCCGGGACGTGGTACCACTACGTCGACTACCTGGGCGAACTGCTCGAGGTCCTCGATCAGCTGCAATGGACGCGCAGTGTCTGGCTTGGCCACTCGCTCGGCGGTGCACTGCTGTCGCTGCTGGCATCGGCGTGCCCGGAGCGCGTCGAACGCCTGGTGCTGATCGAATCGGCCGGTCCGCTGTCGGGTGACGCGAGCGAGGCGCCCGGCCGACTGCGCGATGCTCTGTCGGATCGCATGGCCTGCATCGAAGGCAAGCGTCTGCGCGTGTTCGACAATCTCGATACCGCGGTGGCGGCGCGCTGCCAGGCCGGAGGAGGGCTGTCCGAAGCGGCGGCACGCCTGCTGGTCGAGCGGGGTGTCGAAGCGGTGCCCGGCGGCTGGTGCTGGTCCAGCGATCCGCGCCTGCGCCTCGCCAGTCCGTTCCGCGTTGATTCGGCGCATGTCGATGCCATCCTGCGCAGCATCGACTGTCCGACGCAGCTGTTGCTGGCGGACCCGCCGCTGCCATTCATGGATGCGGCACAGCGCACGGCGCGCCTGGCCGCGCTGGCCGATGCACGGCGTCTGGACTTTCCCGGCCATCACCATCTGCACATGGAGACACCGGCGCCGCTGGCCGAGGCGATCCGGACTTTCCTGACGGAGGGCGGCGAGGTCGCGTGATCCTCGCAGGGCGCGCGCGCTGCGCGCAGGCCCCGTTCATTCCTGACAATCCGATGCGTCAGGCGCAGCCATTGCAGGACGTGACGCCCGTGGCTTCAGCGGCAAGGGCGGTGTTGTCAGCCCGTCGGACCGCTGCGCGCGGAGGGAATCTGCCGCATCCAGCAGCCGGTCATGCCCGCGCAGG
>CAZYHP010000127.1:0-7252 GCA_964647135.1 uncultured Rhodanobacteraceae bacterium | reverse complement strand
TGGCGGGCACGCAGATGCCACCGGGCGGCAACCCTCCCGTGGCCTGGCAGACCGTGGTCACGGTGAACCCGGCGCAGCATCGCTTCCTGTCGTACTTCTCACTGCTGCATCCGGCCAATGACGCGATGGTGGCCAACGAGGATCCCTACCAGATCGAGTTGTTCAACAGCCAGGGAAGGTTTCGTGGTCCCTTGCTGCTGAACATCCGCGGCAACCAGGTGCTTGACCTGGGCCTGTGCGAGAACAACGAGGCACAACTGGCAAATCTGGATGTGGCCGAATTCACCGGGCAGGCCTGCACCGCCGAGGACGGGGCGGTGAACTGGCATCCCGGTCTGAACGGTTCTCACCGCAATCCGGACGGCCAGCCGCAGCGCGTGCTGGGCGGCAGCACTTCGTATGTGCCCTCCGGAAGCACGGGGTATTCGTTCTACGATCCCGTCGGTCCCGATTTTTCCAGACCTGGCTATCGCATCGGACAATTGCAGATCAGCCGATGGGTAGCGCCGGTCAGCCTTACCGGCTCGTGGTACAGCCCGGCGCGCGCCGGCGAGGGATTCAATATCGAACTCGTCGAACAGGCGGCGGACAGCCAGAACCCGCGCATCCTGGTGTACTGGTACACCTTTACCCCCGACGGCAGCGGCGAGCAGGTGTGGCTGGCCGGCATGGCCGATATGGACGACGAGGACGCCTTCGCCGACGTGGAGATGTACCTGACCACCGGCGGCGAATTCGCCTCGACCGCCAACCCGGCGCTGGTGACCCGCGAACGTTGGGGCAGCCTGCGCATCGCCGTGGACAACTGCCAGACCGGCCAGGTCACCTGGCAGGCCGATGACCCGGACTGGCCCGATGGAAACTACACCATCCACCGTCTCAGCCCGCCGCTGGAAGGTCTGGGCTGGACCTGCGACAGCCGCGAACAGCGACGGCTGATCCTGCCGGAAAAGTGAGGCAACGCGCGATGAGAATGGTCGCCAACTCGACCACGGGGCAAGACCAGGAGATCGTGCGGAGCAATCTCCGCACCTGCCACCTGCAGGAGCACGACACCATTCCGCGCCGTCGCGGGCGGGTAGCTTGCTGCCCGCGGCGGCCGAAAGGCGACTACCAGCCCTGCCGCACACCCGACATCGTGCGGAGCACACTCTGCATCCAACAAAGCCGGCGCACCCGTACAAACTTGCGCGGACCTGCTTGAAGCACAGAGGGCGTAGCTTGCGGACCAGGTTTCGCCGCCCCAACGACAACGGCGACCAAATGGTCGCCGTCGTCCGGTGCCGCTGTAGGAAACGAGGTCGGGCGGCTTCGAGGAGCAGCCGCCGCCCGACCTCAGGAACCGCCGCCGAAGTCCTGGCCGAAGATGCCGTCACGGCCGCCCGCCTCGCGGGACGTGCCGAAGCTGAAAATGCGATCCTCGCCCGACCGGCCACCGTCGAACGAAGCCACGGCGATACTGTCTTCGCCGGGATCGGCGATGCGCGCCAGGTTCTCGGCGAACGGATCGACCGGTGCCTGCAGGCGCTGTCCAACGAACACCGCGCCAATGGCCATCGCCGATACCGCGGCCGCCATGGCAAAGGGATGACGGCGCAAGGCGACAACCCTGGCCGGTTGTGAACGCACGACAGCCGCAGGCTTGCGGCATTCGCCGGCAAGGTCTGCCGACAGCGTCTGCGCCCAGTCGCCACTGGCCTTGGCCACGCGGTAGGCCGCTGCCAGCGACGGCGACTCGGCGATCGCGGCCACCAGCTGCTGGCGCTTCTCGCCGGCCAGACGACCTTGAGCCAGATCGAGCAGATCGCGCGGATCGACGCCGTGCAGCAACTGCGCGTCCTGCACGCAGGCGGCGCGATACAGAGAGGCCAAAGTGTTGTCAGTCATCGTCGATGTCATCCAGTCCAGCTGCCTTCAGGCGTTCACGCAATTCATACAGGCCGCGATACATCAGGTTTTTCGCCATCGTCGCGGTCATGTCCAGCAGCTCGCCGATCTCTTCGGGCGTGAAGCCCTGGAGTGCCAGCTGCACGGGTTGCCTGCGGCGGACCGGCAGCTCGGCGATGGCGCCACGGACCAGGTCCATGCGTTGCCCATCGCTGGCACTGCGTACCGGCCCCACCCGATCCAGCAGGGCTTCGATCCCTGCTTCCTGCCCATCCTCGGGCAGCGGTGTCGTCTGGTCCGGCTTGTCGCGTCGCAGGGCGTCGATCACTGTCGTGACGACCACCCGCTGGATGTAAGACGCAGGCAGCGCCGGATTTTTCTCACGCTCCACCGCCTTCCAGAGGCGGATGCGCACCTCCTGCTCGATATCGTCCGGGTCAAGCCCTTGATTTGCCGAACAATGCTGGGCCACGAGCACGCGCAGCCGCGCGCTGTGGCGCAGCAGCAATTCGTTCAGCATGGCGTCGATATTGGACGGCGGCAGGCTCAAGCCGTACGGTTCCGGTCGGGACGAACCCGGAATGGTCGGCCCTGCCGCACCGGCTTGGCAAGCGCGCTGTCACGCGGTGGCAGCCTGGTGGACGTCGGCGATGGCGCGTCCGGACGGGTCGGCCACCGCGGCAAAGGCGGGATCCCAGGCCAACGCCGCTGGTGAGCTGCAGGCGATGGACTTGCCACCCGGTACCGTCGCCGCACAGGCGTCGCCAGGGAAGTTCTGCTCGAACAGGCACCGGTACCAGTACGCCTCCCTGGTCTGGGGAGTGTTGAGCGGGAAGCGCCGAGCGGCGCCTGCGAAATCGTCGTCGCTGACGATCTGTTCCGCATGCGCTTTCAGACCATCGATCCAGCTGTAGCCGACGCCATCGCTGAACTGCTCCTTCTGCCGCCAGAGGATGGGATCGGGCACGACGCCCGTGAAAGCCTGGCGCAGGACACTTTTTTCCATGCGTCCACCGCCCGCCATCTTGTGCCGCGCGTCCATGGCCATGGCGGTTTTGATGAACTCCAGATCCAGGAACGGCACGCGCGCTTCGACGCCCCAGGCCATCATCGCCTTGTTGGCGCGCAGGCAGTCGAACTGGTGCAGCGCGTCGAGCTTGCGCACGCACTCCTCGTGGAAGGCGCGCGCATCCGGCGCCTTGTGGAAATACAGGTAGCCGCCGAAGATCTCGTCGCTGCCCTCGCCGCTCAGGACCATCTTCACGCCCATGGCCTTGATCCGGCGTGCCAGCAGGAACATCGGCGTCGACGCGCGGATGGTGGTGACATCGTAGGTTTCGATGTGGCGGATCACTTCGGGCAGCGCATCCAGGCCTTCCTCGAACCGGAAGGTGAAGCCATGGTGCACGGTGCCGAGGGCATCCGCGGCCAGCTTCGCGGCAGCGAGGTCCGGTGATCCGTCCAACCCGATCGCGAAGGAATGCAGTCGCGGCCACCAGGCCTCGCCGCGGTCATCGTCCTCGACGCGGCGTCGGGCGAAGCGCGCCGCACAGGCAGCCACCAGCGAGGAGTCCAGCCCGCCCGACAGCAACACGCCATAGGGCACGTCGGTCATCAGCTGCCGATGCACGGCCTGCTCGAACGCCTCACGCAGTCGTGCCAGTGACACATCGACACCGGCCACGCGATCGTAGTCGCGCCACGCCGGCTGCCAGAAACTGCGCAGTTCGCCCGTGGCACTGTCGTAATAGTGACCCGGCGGGAAGATTTCGATCTCGTCGCAGTCGGCGACCAGCGCCTTCATTTCCGATGCCACCCAGCGTCGGCCGCTGCGATCGCGACCCCAATACAGCGGACAGACGCCGAGTGGGTCGCGTGCAATCAGGTATCGGCCCTGTTCGCGGTCCCACAGGACGAAAGCGAAGATGCCGTTGAGGCGCTGGATGCCGTGCGCACCGCTCTCGCGCCAGAGGGCATTGATCACCTCGCAATCCGATCCGGTCTGGAAACGGTAGGGGCGCGTCAGCGACGCCGCCACCTGGCGGTGGTTGTAGATCTCGCCGTTGACCGCGAGCACCAGGCTGCCGTCTTCGGAGCGCAGTGGTTGCGCACCGCCGGCCGGATCGACGATGGCCAGACGCTCGTGGACGAGGATCGCGCGCTGATCGACATGCACGCCGCTCCAGTCAGGGCCGCGATGGCGCTGCCGCGCCGATGCCGCCAGCGCATTGCGTCGCAGCTCGCCCAGGTCGGCGCCGGTCTCGATATCGAAGATCCCCAGGATCGAACACATGCCACGCACTCCTCTTTGGTCGTTATGACGCGGATCGGATTTTCACGACGCGGAAAAACAAACGGCCCGCTCGAGGCGGGCCGTTTCTGCTGATTGATTGCGCGCACGCAACTATCCGCCGGCCCCCGGTTGTCGGCGACGGTTATTGCGATTGACGATATTGACGTTCATCTGGCGCATGGCCTTCATCCTAGCGCACAGGCCCCGCCAGCGCGCAAGTGCCGCGAAGTCACCTGCATCGGTGGCCTATCATTGCGCTCATGATCCCCGACCCCGACCCGCGCCCGCAGCCTCCGGAGCAGCCCCTGCCCAGCGACTGCTGTGACAGCGGCTGTGACCCCTGCATTTTCGACAGCTATGCCGAGGAGCTGCGCCACTACCGCCAGCAGCTGGCGCAGTGGCTTGCCCGACACCCCGAAGAACGCGAGGACTGAGATCACCACGCACTGTCACGACGGGTGCGCAGGACAGGGCCGATCGTTGCGCGGGAAGCTGGCGACGACGGCGAGGGACACGTTGCCGGAGCGACGTCTGCAGCGATGTCCGCCGGATGCGGGCCACATGACGCGACCCGCCGCTTACTGCACGGTGCCGATCAGACGCGCATCGCGGGAGGTTGCGGAGGGCACCGCCGATGCGGTGGCCGGCAGCACGCCGGCGGCGGCGTCCAGCGCGGCGCGATAACGTGCATGCAGGATGGCGACGCGTTCGACGTAGACCTGCGTCTCGGCGTACGGCGGCACGCCGCCATGGCGATCGACGGCGCCTTCGCCGGCGTTGTAACCGGCGGTCGCCAGGCGGATGTCGCCATTGAAGCGGTTGAGCAGCCAGGCCAGGTATTGCACGCCACCGGCGATGTTCTGCGCCGGGTCGTAGGCATCGGTGACACCGAAGCGGGCGGCCGTCGCCGGGATCAGCTGCATCAGGCCCTGCGCACCCTTGTTCGATCGCGCATTCGCGCGATAGGCGGATTCGGCATGGATCACGGCGCGCACCAGCGCCTCGTCGACACCATGGGCCATGGCGGCGCGGGCGATCTCGGGCCGGTACTCGTCCACCCTGAGCGCGACGCTGTGCCAGTCCACGGTCGAACGGATCTCGCAGGCGATGCAGTTCTCGATGGCATAGGTGAAGACCAGTTCAGCCTTCGTGCCCGGCGTCGTGGGGCGGACGTTGGTGTAATGGATCACGCCGTCACGGTCGAAGCGGTAGACCGCGCCGCGCTTGACGCTGCTGGAAGCGGGCGGCGCGGTCGCAGTGGCCGGCGTGGCGACGGCACCCGCGGCGGCTGGCGTGCCGGCAGAAGTGGATGGGCCGGGCTGGGCGGCGACTGCGCGCGTGGGCTGGATGGCCGTGACCTGCGTCGCCGGCGTGGTCGGCTTCGGGAACCGGCCGACTTCACGACAGTCCTGATAACCCTGCCGCGAGTTACTGAAAACCAGCGTGCCTTGCGCGTCCGTGCATCGGAACAGCACGTTGTCGTCGGCCTGCACGGGGCCGGCGGCCGCCAGGCCGAGCAGGCTCAAGAAAACGGTAACGCGGACGATGACCATCGGTTCCCCTCGACCGAGGCAACGGGCAGTTAGTTTCCGACAAAAGCTCCTGCGCGTAAACTACCGCCCTGCCGCGGGTTTTTCCCGTTCCCTGTTCAGCTTTGCCCAGCCCGTTTCCGGGCATTCCATTGGGCGCCTCCCAGAAAAGCACCAGCATGGCCAAGATCTTCGTCAAGACCCACGGTTGTCAGATGAACGAGTACGATTCGGCGAAGATGGCCGACGTTCTCGGCGTTTCGCACGGACTGGAACCGACCCAGGACGAGGCCGAGGCCGATGTCATCCTGATCAATACCTGCTCCATCCGCGAGAAGGCGCAGGAGAAGGTGTTCTCCCAGCTGGGTCGCTGGCGCGAGCTGAAGCAGGCCAAGCCCGGCCTGATCATCGGCGTCGGCGGCTGTGTTGCCAGCCAGGAAGGCGAAGCCATCCTGAAGCGGGCACCGTTCGTGGACGTCGTATTCGGACCGCAGACCCTGCACCGGTTGCCGGAGTTGATCGAATCACGGCGACACACGGGCAAGCCGCAGGTCGACATCTCCTTCCCGGAAGTCGAGAAGTTCGACCGCCTGCCGGAACCGCGCGCCGACGGCCCGACGGCCTTCGTGTCGATCATGGAAGGCTGCTCGAAGTACTGCACCTACTGCGTCGTGCCTTACACGCGCGGTGAGGAAGTCAGCCGGCCGCTCGAGGATGTCCTGGTTGAAGTGGCGCAGCTCGCCGCCCAGGGCGTTCGCGAAGTCAATCTTCTTGGCCAGAACGTCAACGCCTACGCCGGTCCCGTCGGTGACGGCGGCGAACCGGCCGACCTCGCCCAGCTGATCCGCTACATCGCGCAGATCCCCGGCATCGGTCGCATCCGTTTCACGACGTCGCATCCGGTCGAATTCACCGACCGCCTGATCGATGCCTATGCCGAGGTGCCGCAGCTCGCGGCCTACCTGCACCTGCCCGTCCAGGCCGGCTCCGACCGCATCCTCGCGGCGATGAAGCGCGGCCACACCGCACTGGAGTACAAGCAGAAGATCCGCAAGCTGCGCGAGGCACGGCCGGGGATTTCCGTGAGTACCGATTTCATCGTCGGCTTCCCCGGCGAAACCGAGCGCGATTTCGAGGCGACGATGAAGCTGATCGAGGACGTCGGCTTCGACCAGAGCTTCTCCTTCATCTACTCGCGTCGCCCCGGCACGCCGGCGGCCAACCTTCCCGATGACGTCGATGCCGCCACCAAGCATGCGCGCCTGTCACGCCTGCAGGCGGCCATCAACGGGAACGCCGCACGCATCTCGCGTGAGATGGTCGGCAGCGTCCAGACAGTGCTGGTCGAAGGTCCGAGCCGCAAGGATCCGAACGAACTGGCAGGCCGCACCGAGAACATGCGCTTCGTGAACTTCCCCGGTCCGGCGCGCCTGATCGGCCAGTTCGTGGACGTCGAGATCACCGAGACACGCACCAACTCGCTGCGTGGCCGCGTCGTGACCCGCGGCGATCTCGCCGCCTGAGGCTGCGGCTGACACCGCCC
>CAZYHP010000126.1:0-7362 GCA_964647135.1 uncultured Rhodanobacteraceae bacterium | reverse complement strand
CACGATGCTCGCGAAGCATCTGCCAGACCGGGCCGGGCGCCTGGATCCCCGGCTTCGCGGGAATGACGTGGCGGGCCGGGAGCGAAGACCGGAGCGGACGTCTGGATTCCCGCTTTCGCGGGAATGACGGGAATGGGGAACGACCGCAGATCGGGCGGAACGGAGGAACGCGCAATCAGGCGTCGGGGAAGGCGAAGGCGAGGACGTCGCGGATGTCTTCGGTTTCGAGGATGGCCATCAGTAGACGGTCGACGCCCAGGGCGACGCCGGCACATCCGGGCAGGCCGTCTTCCAGCGCGGAGAGGAACCGCGAATCGATCGGCATGACCGGCAGTCCCCGCGCGGCCCGCTGGCGGTTGTCGTGCTCGAAGCGCGCGAGTTGCTCGCCGGCATCGGTCAGCTCGTTGAAACCGTTGGCCAGCTCGACCTGGCCCGCATACAGCTCGAAGCGTTCGCCGACCTTGTAACCGTCCGGCTCCTTGCGGATGCGCGACAGCACCGCCTGGCTGGCCGGATAGTCGTAGACGAAGGTGAGTCCGGTGGGCGGCAGCGCCGGCTCGATGCGGTGCGTGAGCAGCACGTCCAGGCAGGTGTCCCGATCCAGCCGGTTGGCGTCGACCCAGAAGCTGGCGGTGAGCTGGCGCAGGTCGTCGTCGGAGGCACGCAACGGATCGATGGCAAGATGGCGCTTGAACAATTCGCGATAGGTGATGCGTTCGCTGCTGCCGGTCGTGCGGCCGCCGAAGGCGAAGGCGGTGCGCACCAGCGCTTCGACCTCGTCCATCAGGCGATGGTGGTCCCAGCCGACTCTGTACCACTCGAGCATCGTGAATTCAGGGTTGTGGCGTCGACCGAATTCGCCGTTGCGGAACACCTTGCCCAGTTCATAGCAGTCGCCGAGACCTTCGGCGATCAGCCGCTTGTGCCAGTACTCCGGGGATGTTCGCAGGAATCGCTGGCGCACGCCGCCATTCGACGGACCGGTGAAACCGGTGTCGAAACTCTCCAGATTCACGTCGGTGACGCCGGCCTGGCCGAGAATCGGCGTGTCCACTTCCAGCACGGCGCGTTCCGAGAAGAATGCGCGGATCAGCGCATACAGGCGTGCACGCAGGCGCAAGGCGTGGTCGCGCTGGTCATCCATGGCCGATGTCATCCATGACGGTCAAGCAGTTTCAGGAAGGCGGCTTCATCCAGGACCTCGACGCCCAACGACCGTGCCTTGTCGAGTTTCGAGCCGGCGGCTTCGCCAGCGACCACGAACGCGGTGTTCTTCGACACGCTGCCGGCGACCCTGGCCCCCAGCGCCTCGAGCTTTTCCTTGGCGGCATCACGGCCCATCGACGACAGCGTTCCGGTCAGCACCACGGTCCGGCCTTCCAGCGGCAATCCCGGCGCGTCCGCATCGCTGTCGACGTCCCCAGCCAGATCATGTGCCATCGCTTCGGCCGCGAACAGGCGCGGTGCCCAGTGCGGATCTGTCATCAGCTGGTACACGGCGTCGACTTTCGTCGCATTCTGGCCGGATGCAGCGGCGATCTTCGATGCGTCGGCATTGCGCAGTTCAGCGAAAGTGGGCAACGCCTGGCCGATCGCCTTCAGCGATTCCGGACCGACACCCTCCAACGGCGCACCCAGGCGCTTGGCCGCTTCCAGCAGGAAGCCATTGTCGAGACGCCGTACGAACGCGGCATCCGGCGCGCGCTCGTCGTCGATCACGACGCCGCGAGCGAACAGTGCATCGATGACTTCGGTATTGTGCGGCTGCGCAAAGAATGCGGCCACCGACGTCGCCACTTTCGGCCCGACTTCGGGCACGGCCAGCAGCAGCAGCGGATCGGCGCCGGCGATGCGCTGGAAACGCCCGAAGGCGCGCGCCAGTGCCTTCGCGGTTTCCTCGCCGATCTGCAGGATGCCCAGCGCAAACAGGAAACGGTCGAGCCGCGCATGCCGCGTCGCATCGATGGCGGCAACGAGGTTCTCCGCCCACTTGCTGGCAACCTTGCCCTGACGGACGGTCTGCGGCACCGTGCCGTCGCGTTCGTCGGCGCGCCGCTTCATCGCGATGAAATCGTCGACACTGAGCGCGTAGAGATCCGCCGGCGTGCGCACGTAATCGAATTCGACCAGGCTTTCGATGAAGCGGTCACCGAGGCCTTCGATATCCATGGCGCGACGCGAAGCGAAATGCCGCACCGCCTCCTTGCGTTGCGCCGGGCAGTACAGGCCACCCGAGCAGCGCCAGGCCGCCTCGCCTTCGGCGCGCACCAGTGCCGAATCGCAGACCGGGCAATTCGCCGGCATGGTCCACGGCTGCGTCCCATCCGGGCGGCGCTCGTCGATCACCTGCACCACTTCGGGAATGACGTCACCGGCCCGACGGACGATCACGCTGTCGCCGACGCGCACGTCGAGGCGGGCGATCTGGTCGGCGTTGTGCAGCGTCGCATTGGTGACCGTCACGCCGGCCACGGCCACCGGCTGCAGGCGCGCCACCGGCGTGGCGGCGCCGGTACGACCGATCTGGATGTCGATGGCTTCCACCACCGTGCTCTGTTCCTGCGCCGGGTATTTGTGCGCCAGGGCCCAGCGTGGCGCGCGGGCGACGAATCCCATCATCTGCTGCTGGTCGTAGCGGTCGAGCTTGTAGACGACGCCGTCGATGTCGTAGGCCAGCGAATCGCGCCGCGCACCGATTCGTCGGTAATAGGCAACCAGTCCCTCGAAACCGGTGGCGACATCCACCTCGGGCGACACCGGCAGGCCCAGCTCGCGCAGCCACGCCAGCGTCTGCGAATGCAGCGCCGGCAGGTCCGCGCCGTCGACGACACCGACGCCGTAGGCATAGAAACTCAAGGGGCGCGTCGCCGTGACAGCCGGATCCAGCTGGCGCAACGAACCGGCGGCGCCGTTGCGCGGATTGGCCAGCGTGCGCTCGCCATTCGCCAGCGCACGCTCGTTGAAGGCGAGGAAATCGGCGCGGCGCATGTACACCTCGCCACGGACTTCCAGGACGCGCGGCCAATTCCCGCCACGCAGGCGCAGCGGAATGGCCTTGACGGTGCGCAGGTTGGCGCTGACGTCCTCACCCGTTTCACCATCGCCACGGGTCGCGCCCTGGACGAAACGCCCGTCCTCGTAACGCAGGCTGATCGCCAGGCCGTCGAGCTTGGGTTCGACGGAAAAGCCGGGGTCGGGATCGTCCGTCGCCGCGACGATACGGCGCACGAAATCGCCCACCTCCCGGAAACGGCCGGCATCGTCGCTGGCGTGGGTATCGTCGAAGGCATTGGCCAGCGACAGCATCGGCAGCGCATGGCGAACCTGGGCGAATCCACTGCGTCCGCGCGCGCCCACCTGACGCGTCGGCGAGTCGGCGCTGGCCAACGCCGGATTCGCGGCTTCCAGCGCTTCCAGTTCGCGAAGCAGGCGGTCGTACTCGGCGTCGGGTATCACCGCCGCGTCAAGCACGTGGTAGTTGTAGTTGTGCTCGCGGATCAGCGCACGCAGCGCCTCGATCCGCTCGCCCGCATCGGACGTCTCGGCCATCGGCGAAGTATGGCGGCTTCCCCCAGCGCCGGGCAGTGCATCGGGCAAGTCGACACAGTTGTGTCGACGCTTTCGTGCGCCAGTGCTCACAACCGGCCATGGCAGCATCACAGTGCCGGGCTAAACTTGCCGCAGTTGCGACAGGAACCTGCCATGCCCCACCGCTCGACCGGCCACCGCGCCCCGATCAAGGACGGCGATCTCCTGGCTGCCGTCGACCTCGGATCGAACAGTTTCCGGCTGGTCGTCGCCCGCTTTTCGCTGGAGCAGCTGCACGTGGTCGATCAGCTGCGCGAGAGCGTGAGACTCGCCGCCGGCCTGACGGCGACGGGTGACCTGGACCCGGAGAAGCGCAAGGCCGCGCTGGATTGCCTGTCGCGCTTCGGACAGCGCCTGAAGGCGATTCCCGCCGAGCGCCTGCGCGCCGTCGCAACGCATTCCTTCCGGCGCATGCGCGCGCCGCAGGCATTCCACCAGGCCGCCGAAGCGGCGCTGGGCCACAGCATCGAAGTCGTCTCCGGACGCGAGGAAGCGCGCCTGATCTACCAGGGCGTGATCCAGAGCGTGCACGAGAGCGGACGCCGGCGCCTGGTCATCGACATCGGCGGTGGGTCGACGGAATTCATCATCGGCGAGCGCGACCAGGCGCTGGAAACCGAAAGCGTCCAGGTCGGCTGCGTCGCCACGACCCTGCGCTTTTTCGGCGACGGCAAGCTCGGCGCCAAGCGCTGGAAGCAGGCGGTGACCGAGGTCGCCGCCGAACTGCAGCAGTTCGCGGCCGACTACGTGATGCGCGGCTGGGGCGAAGTGATCGGCTCGTCGGGCAGCGTCAAGGCGATTCTGCGCATCGCCCATGCGGCCGGCTGGTGCGATCACGGCCTGTCCGCGCAGGCGCTGGCGCGCATTCGCGATCGCGTCCTGGAACACACCCACATTGATGATATCGACCTGCCCTCCCTGAGCGCGGAACGGCGCCAGGTGCTGCCCGGCGGCCTGCTGATCCTGGATGCCGCGTTCCAGGTGCTCGGCATCGAACAGATGACCTTCAGCGAAACCGCCATGCGCGAAGGCGTGCTGAACGACCTGCTCGGCCGGGTGCAGCACCGCGATCCGCGCGAGGCCAGCATTGCCGCGCTGGCGCGTCGCTTCAGTGTCGATGCGGCGCAGGCGGCGCGCGTGGAGGACACCGCCTTCCACCTGTTCGACCAGGTCGCCGGACACTGGTCGCTGACCGACGTCGAAGCCGACTGGCTGGCCTGGGCGGCGCGCGTGCATGAGATCGGCCTGGCGATCGCGCACAGCCAGCACCATGTCCACGGCGGCTACCTGCTGGCGCATTCCGACCTGGCGGGATTCACGCGCGGCGAGCAGCAGATCCTCTCCGTCCTGGTGCGCTGCCATCGCCGCCAGGTCGCGCTGGAGGAGCTGCGATCCTTGCCAGCCCGCCTGCAGCAGCCGGTGATGCACCTGATCGTGCTCCTGCGCTTGGCGGCGGTGCTGCACCGGCCGCACAGCAGCGAGAAGCTGCCGGAGCTGCGCCTGCGCCATGACGGCGCAGTGCTCGGACTGGGGCTTTCGAAAGCCTGGCTGGATGCCCACCCGTTGACCGCCATGGACCTGGCTCAAGAGCGCAAGTACCTGAAGCCGCTGGGCTTCAAACTGGAGCCCCATTGACCGCAAGCGAGCCGGCTCGTCGCGGCAGAGTGTCATTTCGTTGTAACGTAACGGTCATGTCGCCGGCATTGCGACCCTGTAGTGTCGCCCTGATGCAGGGTCGGCCAGCCTCATCCCGACAGGCACCGCGCGGGACCGGACGAAGGCGTGCCGGAACGGCGGCATGGCGACGATGATTTCCGAGGCCTTCCGCGTGCCGCACACAGACAGCGCCCGCCTTCACATCTGCCTGGTCACCGAGACGTTCCCACCGGAAATCAACGGTGTCGCGCTGACGCTGCGCACGCTCGCGCGTTCGCTGGCGGCACAGGGCCATACGGTGTCGCTGGTGCGGCCGCGGCAACCGCAGGCCGACGCGGAGGGCGCGGCCGACTACGAGGAGCTGCTGGTGCCGGGCGCCGCCCTGCCCCGCTATCCCGGCCTGCGTTTCGGCATGCCGGTGACCGGCCGCCTCGACGACCACTGGCGCCGGCAACGGCCGGACGTGATCTACGCGGCGACGGAAGGACCGCTGGGCTGGGCCGCGGTGCGCGTGGCGCGGCGACTTCGCATTCCCGTGGCCACCGGATTCCATACCCGCTTCGACGACTACATCGGCCACTACGGTCTGCGCTTCCTGACACCGCTGGTGTTCGCCTGGCTGCGCCGCTTCCACAACCAGGCCCAGGCGACGCTGGTCCCGACCGCGCAGTTGCGCGATTTCCTTTCCAGCAAGGGTTTCACGAACGTGCAGGTCCTGCGGCGTGCCATCGACCTGCGCCGATTCGACCCCGCGTGGCGCGATCCGGCGCTTCGGCAACGGTGGGGCGTGGCCGAGGAAGCCCTTGCGGTGCTCTACGTCGGGCGCATCGCCGCCGAGAAGAACCTCGATCTTGCGGTGCGGGCGTTCCACGAAATCGCCGCCCGGCAACCACAGGCCCGCTTCATCCTCGTCGGCGACGGCCCGGCACGTGCGGACCTTGCGCGCGCGCATCCCGGGTTTGTTTTCGCCGGCCTGCAGCTGGGCGACGACCTTTCCCGCCACTACGCCAGCGGCGATCTGTTCCTGTTTCCGAGCCTGACGGAAACCTTCGGCAACGTGACGCTAGAAGCCATGGCCAGCGGGCTGGCCACCGTGGCCTTCGACTACGGCGCCGCCCACGAACACATCGTCGATCCGACGCAGGGTCGGGCAGTGGACTGCGACGACGAATCGGCCTTCATCGCGGCAGCCGTGGAACTGGCAGGCGACCGCGAACTGCGATCGCGCATGGGAACGGCGGCGCGCGCTGCGCTCGAAGGGCTGGATCCCGACGGTCTCGCGCAGCGCTTCGTGGCGATGGCGCGCGCCCTGCAGGTGCGGAGCGCGGCATGAGCCTGCCGACCCTTGTTCCGGAGCCGCAAGGCGCCGAACTGCGGCTGACGCTGGCCCTGAACCGCCTGGGTGTCCACGCGCCGGTCCTGCGGCTGTTCCGTACCGTCAGCCGCCTGGGCGACGGTGTGTTCTGGTACGCGCTGCTCGCCGCTCTCACCCTGCTCGGCGGCTACCCCGGATTCCCGGCGGCGGCGCACATCGGGCTGACGGCCCTGTTCGTGGCCGGCCTTTACCGCGGCATGAAACACCTGATCCGCCGCCAGCGGCCGTACCGGCGACATGCCGGCATCGTCGCCCGTGTCCGTCCGCTCGACGAATTCAGCTTTCCGTCCGGCCACACGCTGCACGCGACCTGCTTCACCCTGATGACGATGGCCTACTACCCGCGCCTGGGATGGCTGCTGGTGCCGCTTTCCGTTCTCATCGCCGCATCGCGGGTGATTCTCGGCGTGCACTATCCCAGCGACGTGCTGGCCGCGGCAGTGATCGGCACGCTGATCGCCTTCGCCTCGCTGGCACTGTTCTGAACAACCGCGGCGCCGTTACGACTGCGCAGGCATCTCCGCCTTCTCCACCAGCATCGCGTCGCCGTAGGAGAAGAACCGGTAGCGTTCCGTCACGGCATGCCGGTAGGCAGCAAGCACGCGCTCGCGACCGGCATAGGCGCTGACCAGCATCAGCAGCGTCGATTCGGGCAGGTGGAAATTCGTCAGCAACAGGTCGGCGCTGGCGAAGCGATAGCCGGGATAGATGAAGATCGCGGTTTCGCCGGCATAAGGCAGCAC
>CAZYHP010000125.1:0-7500 GCA_964647135.1 uncultured Rhodanobacteraceae bacterium | reverse complement strand
AGGGTCGACTTGCCGACGTTCGGCAGGCCGACGATGCCGCATTGGATGCCCATGAGCGTGTGTCCGGAAGGAGATCAACGGCGCCGGGAGCCGGCGCGAAACCGCACATGATCGTGGGTCGCGGCCCACCGGGCAAGGTCCGGCCCGGGTTGGCCGCATGGGCGATTCAGTTCGGTGGCGCGGCCGATGGACGTTCCGGGCGCACTGTTATCCTTTGGCGCCACGACAGGAACACCAGGATGGCGGCGATCAACTGGGTCGGCTTCGATGGCGACGACACGCTCTGGCGCAGCGAGGACTACTACCGCAAGGCCGAAGCGGGCTTCCACGACATCCTTGGCCGCTACGTCGACCTCGATGAAAGTCGCAACGTCGACCACTTGCTGACCGTCGAGCGCCGTAATCTGAAAGTGTTCGGCTACGGCGCCAAGGGCATGACGCTGTCGATGCTGGAAACCGCGATCGAGCTCTCCGACGAACGCATCAGTGCCGCTCACCTGCGTGAGATCCTCGAACTGGGTCGCGCCGCGCTGGAGCATCCGGTGGAACTGCTTCCCGGCATCCGCGAAGCGGTCGAGGCCATTGCCGCCCGCCACGAGATCGTGCTGATCACCAAGGGCGATCTGTTCCACCAGGAAGCGAAGATCGAACAGTCCGGCCTCGCTGATCTGTTCCACCGCATCGAGATCGTCTCCGAGAAGGATACGAAGACCTACACGCGCGTGCTGGAAGAACTTCGCACCGCACCGGACGGCTTCCTGATGATCGGCAATTCGCTGCGCTCGGATATCGAACCGGTGATCCGGCTCGGCGGCTGGGGCGTGCACATGCCCTATCACGTCACCTGGGCGCACGAGGCGGAACATGGTCTGGACGACGGGTCGCCGCGCATGGTCACGGTCGAGAGGCCGGCGCAATTGCCGCAGGCCGTGGTGGAGATCGCCAGCCGCGCCGCCTGATCGAAAAAGGCGGCGGCCCGGATGCTCGGGTCCGCCGCAAGTAATGGATCATTCGAAGCTGTCGGCGAAGCTCGCGTCGCTGCAGCGCTGCGTCATCCCCTTCACCCTGACTGTTATCAGGGACGCCAGCGCAAGATCCGGCGCAAGCACACCACCCGGACAGTGGCGTGCAGAATTTCGCGGCCCGAAGGCCACGCAAGGTTTCAGTGCGTATAGGCGCGCGGCAGCGACCCGACCGGCCTCATGTAGCGGTCGCGCAGCTCGGTCTGGCGCGAACGCATGGATGCGGCCTTGCCGTCGAACCACACCTGGCGCGCCACCGTGGTCACTTCCAGCGGATCTCCCGACCACAGAACGAGGTCGGCACGCTGGCCCACTGCAATGCGACCGACCTGGTCGGCGACGCCGAACGTCTCCGCCGGCACGCGCGTCAGGCCGGCCAGCGCCGCATCCCAGGGCAGGCCATTGGCGACGGCGTTGCCAGCCACCTGGCGGATCTTGCGCGCGTTGTGCGTGGCATCGCCGCTTTGCGTGAAGGCGACCGGCACACCGGCGGCGTGCAGGCGCGCGGCGTTGTCCAGGCGCGCGCCAAGGCGGTCGAAGTTGCCTGGCAGGTTTTCCAGCGCGTCCAGCAGCACCGGCACCTTCGCGCGTGCCAGTTCGTCGGCGACCCGCCAGGCTTCGACGCCACCGGCGATCACCGGCTGGAAGCCGCTGCGTTGCGCCAGCGCGATCGCCTGGCGGATGTCTGCCGCACGATCGACATGGAACACGACGCGGCCGCCGCGCGCGTAACGCATCAGCGTCTCGCGACCCAGCGGCGTCAGCAGGCCATGGCCGGGCACCATCGGGATCATTCCCGCTGCAGGCGCCGGACGTGCCTCGCGCAGTGCCTGCTCGAGCAGCATGTACTGCGCGGCACGACTGCCACCGGCCAGCGCCTTGGAATCACTGCCCAGATCGATGAACAGGCTGCGGCTGCCTTCCAGCGCGGCCTCGAAGCGACCATCCAGGCGTACGGCTGCGCCCTGCCCCGCCACGAAGCTGCCGCCTGCCATCGCGTTCGGTGCCAGCACGGTCCAGCCAATGCCGGCGACACGGTTCACGCCGATCGCCGCGGAGTGCGGATTGAATGCGGGCAACAGGTCGAACTCCGGACGCCAGTCCGGTTCGATCGACGGGACGGTCATCGGACCATTGAGCGCGACACTGTGATCGACGGTATCCAACTCGCCGGACACTTCTTCGACACCCAGGCCAGTGAGGCCACCGAACAGCGTCGGTGTCAGGGCCAGGCCGGTGGCGTCGAACACCTGCACGCCCGCGGGGGCGGCGACATCGGCGCCGACGGCGCGGATCACGCCGCCGCGTACCAGCACGTCTGCACGATCAAGCGTGCCGGTTTCGGACACCGTGTGCACGCGCGCGCCCTTGATCAGCACGTCCTGGGCACGCAGCGCGCCCGATGCGAATGCGGAGGCGATACCGAAGGCCAGCGCGGCCAGTCGTGCGGTCGAACGGATCATGGCTGCACCTCCTGGCCGAGCATGAAGTCGCTGACCGGGCGACGCGTGGCATCACTGCGGTCATACACCAGGGCGCCATCGATGAAGACCTGCTCCGCCTGCGCGTAGACGCTGAAAGGGTCGCGGTTCCAGATCACCACGTCGGCCATCTTGCCGGCCTCCAGCGTGCCGGTGCGTTCGTCGATGCCGAGCGCCCTGGCGGCGTTCTGCGTCAGCCATCGGATCGCCCGTTCCGGTGCAATGTCGATGCCGACCTCGCGGGCATGGCCCATGACCTTGCCGGCTTCCTGGTTGAGCCGCTGGATGCCTTCAGCGGAATCCGAATGCACGATGGCGCAACCATCCGTCGGCCGGTCGACCAGCGCGATGTTTTCGTTGATGGCGTCGTAGGCTTCCATCTTGAAGCCCCACCAGTCTGCCCACAGCGCCCCGCAGACGCCTTCTTCGGCAAGGCGGTCGGCAAGCTTGTAGGCCTCGACGCCATGGTGGAAAGCGGCGATGCGGAATTCGAATTCCTGCGCCAGGTCGAGCATCACCGCCATCTCGTCGGCGCGATAGCAGTGGATGTGCACGAGGATGTCGCCGTCGAGCACACCCGCCAGTGTTTCAAGACGAAGGTCGCGCTTCGGCGGGGTTGCCGGTGCACCACCGCCCTCACCGCCACGGCGGTTGTCGTTGCCCTCGCGCTGGCGCCGCTCCCAGGCCTGCCAGCTGCGGCGGTATTCCTGCGCTTCCTGGAACTGCGCGCGATAGGCGGCGACATTGCCCATGCGCGTCATCGGCGCCTGGCCCTTGCCGCCGTAGAAGCGCTTGGGATTTTCACCGCAGGCCATCTTCAGGCCCTGCGGTGCATCGGGGAACTTCATCGCCTGGTAGCTTTCGGCGGCGACGTTCTTCAGCGTCACGCCGCGACCACCGATCAGGTTGCCGGAACCGGGCAGGATCTGCATCGCCGTCACGCCACCGGCCAGAGCCGTGCCGAAACCCGGATCCTGCGGCCACACCGCGTGCTCGGCCCAGACATGCGCCGTCACCGGATTGACCATCTCGTTGCCGTCGGAATGCGCGCGCATCCCCGGCGAGGGATACACGCCCAGATGCGAATGCACGTCGATGATGCCCGGCGTGACCCAGCGCCCCGTCGCATCGACTTCGACCGCTCCGGCCGGTGCGCGCACGCCCTTGCCGACGCGCTCGATGCGCCCGTTGACGATGAGGACGTCGCCGCCTTCGATGCGCTCGCCATTGCCGATCAGCAGCGTCGCGTTGCGCAGTACCGTGGTTGACGAGGGCAATGGCGCGTAGCTGCTGTCCCACGCCTTGCGTTCCGACGCCTGCGCTGCCGTGGCTGCCACCAGCCCGAGCAGCACCGCGCCAACGAAAATCCGCTGCATGCCGATCTCTCCCGTATCAGGTCGCCAACGCTAACCGCAATCGCGGCCGGCCGGACACCTGCGCGCACGCGTGCCGGCCGAGGCGAGGCCTGCAATCGGCAAGGCGACCGCACAGCGGATCGCCGCGTCGCACGACACCGGGCCGTCCCGTGGAACGGCCGCGCCGACTCAGGCTTCGAATTCCGCTTCCGAACCGTCGAACAGGCCGTGCTCGGCCAGCAGCCGCCAGGCATCTTCGGCGCGAGCCGGATCGACCATCAGCGCGTAGAGACCATAGACCGGCAATTCGCCGATGCCGCCGGCGAGGTGCTCGCCTGCCAGATGGCAGGCAATGCCGTTCGCCTGCAGGAGCTGTCGCGCCAACTGCCCTTCGATGAGACTGCCCGGTCGCCAGATCACCTGCATGCGGACAGCCTACAGCCGCAGACCGGCAGTGTGTGGGCGCAGACGTTTGACAGCCATCACGTCGTCTCGCACCGTATGGGCCATGTCAAGAGCCTGGTTCGACCCGTCCCTCTTCAAATTCCTGCGCGAGCTGGCACGCAACAACAGCCGCGAGTGGTTCCTCGCCCACAAGGAACGTCATGAACAGGCCGTGCGCGAACCGGCGCTGCAGCTGATCGCCGCATTGGCTGGACCGATGACCGCGGTCAGTCCGCACTTTGTCGCCAACCCGGCGAAGGTCGGTGGATCACTGTTCCGGATCCAGCGCGACACCCGCTTCCATCGCGGCGGCGAACCCTACAAACCCTGGCTGGGCATCCGCCTCTACCACCAGCGCCGCCGCGACGTGCACGCGCCCTCGTTCTACCTCCACATCCAGCCCGGCGCCTGCTTCGTCGCCGCCGGCCTATGGCGGCCGGAGCCGCCCGTGCTCAAGCAGGTGCGCGAGTTCATCGCTGACAATCCCGAAGCCTGGCGCGCCGCAGCGCACGCACCCGCCTTCCGGCGCGACTTCCGGCTCGGCGGCGACAGCCTCACGCGCCCACCACGCGGCTACCCGGTCGACCATCCGCTGATCGACGACCTCAAGCGCAAGGACTTCATCGCCGTGCACGAATTCGCCGACAGCGAAGTGCTCGCTCCGGGCTTCGACCGTTTCCTGATGACGCGCATCAAACGCCTCGCGCCCCTTGTCGACTATCTCTGCGCCGCCCTCGACCTCGAGTTCTGACCGCGCCGCGCACCTGACCAGTGCAACACTTCGCCTGAAAACCAGTGCAGCGGAGCAATCAGGGGTACGCGCTGCTCACCTTTGATCTGCAAAGCCGCGCCGCAACCAAGGTGTACGCGCAAGGAGCGCTCCTGGCGGGCAGGATGCCCGCTCTCATCGGGCCCCATGCGGCTTGGCGTGCGTCGGGCAGCAAGTCGCTGCCGAAGGCGCGAGCGGCCGCAAGGATGCGGCCGAACGCAGTGACGCGCCAGGGAGGGCGCGCCGCAGAGGCCCGTCCGGCGCACGCGAACCGCGCGGACAATGACCTCCGCTCCACTGACCCACCCGATCCTCCCGCGATCTGCGCGTCGGACCACCGGGGAATCGTTCAATCGTCATGTCACTCTCGACCTCGAAGAGCGCTGGCCCATCACTGGAGACAGACGAGCGGATCCCGACACGATCCCCTCGTCATGGCAGCCGGCTCGCAAGGGGACTGGCTGCCATCGCTGCACCGCCCTCAGACGTAGCGGACGCCGACGATCTCGTAACTGCGCGTCCCACCCGGCACCACGATCTCCACCGTGTCACCCTCGTGCTTGCCGATCAGCGCACGCGCCACCGGCGACGTCACCGAGATCCAGCCCCGCTTGATGTCGGCTTCCAGCTCGCCGACGATCTGGTAGGTGATCTCGGCATCGTCGTTGTCGAGATCGACCAGGTCGATGGTCGCCCCGAAGACGATGCGCGAACCGGCCGACAGCTTGGTCGGATCGATCACTTCCGCATGCGAGAGCGACCCTTCGAGTTCCTTGATGCGGCCCTCGATGAAGCCCTGCTGCTCGCGGGCGGCGTGGTATTCGGCGTTCTCCTTGAGGTCACCGTGCGCCCGCGCTTCGGCGATCGCATTGATGACGGCAGGACGCTTGACCGACTTGAGCTCCTCTAGCTCTTCGCGCAGACGCTGGGCGCCGCGTACGGTCATCGGGACTCGACTCATGCCTGCAATGTCCTGTGCAATTCCTGGAGCGAATGTACCGGGCCAGCCCCGTCGTGGTCGAGCGCCCCGACCAGCGCGCGCGCACCGGCCACCGTCGTCGAATAGGTGATCCGGTGCTGCAGCGCCTCGCGACGGATCGAGAACGAGTCGGCAATGGCCTGCTTGCCCTCGGTGGTGTTGATGATATAGACGATCTCGCCGTTCTTGATCAGGTCGACGATGTGCGGCCGGCCTTCGAGCACCTTGTTGATCAGCTCGCACTCCAGATCCTGGGCGCGCAGGAAATCGCAGGTACCGCGCGTGGCGACCAGCGTGAAGCCGCGACGCACCAGTTCGCGTGCGACCTCGCCAGCGCGTGGCTTGTCGCCGTCGCGGACGCTGATGAACACCTTGCCCGGCTTCGGGAGGCGGATGCCCGCCGCTTCCAGCGAACGCGCGAAGGCCTCCGGAAAAGTCGCGCCGACGCCCATGATCTCGCCGGTGGAACGCATTTCCGGTCCGAGGATCGGATCGACGCCCTGGAACTTCGCGAACGGGAAGATGGCTTCCTTGATCGAGAAGTACGGCGGCACGATTTCCTGCGTCGCACCCTGCTCGGCCAGCGTACGGCCGGCCATGCAGCGCGCGGCGATCTTCGCCAGCGGGCGTCCCGTGGCCTTGGACACGAAGGGCACCGTGCGCGAGGCGCGCGGATTCACCTCGAGGACGAATACATCGTCGCCCTGCACGGCGAACTGCGTGTTCATCAGGCCAACGACATTGAGCGCCCGCGCCATTTCGCGCACCTGGTTGCGCAAGGTCTCCTGGATCGCCGGCGACAGCGAATGCACCGGCAGCGAGCAGGAGCTGTCGCCGGAATGCACGCCGGCCTCCTCGATGTGCTCCATCAGGCCGCCGATCAGCGTCGCACCGCTGGCATCGGCGATGAGATCGACATCGACCTCGATGGCATGGTCGAGGAAGCGGTCGAGCAGCACCGGCGAATCGTCCGACACTTTCACGGCATCGCGGATATAGCGCGCCAGGTCGGCGTCGGAATGCACCACTTCCATGGCGCGGCCACCGAGCACGTAGCTGGGGCGCACGACCAGCGGATAGCCGATCTCGCCGGCCAGCGCCAGCGCCTGCTCGGCATTGCGCGCCGTGCGGTTGGGCGGCTGGCGCAGGCCGAGCTTTTCGATCAGCTGCTGGAAACGCTCGCGGTCCTCGGCCAGGTCGATGGAATCCGGCGAGGTGCCGATGATCGGCACGCCGGCGGCTTCCAGCGCCCGCGCCAGCTTCAGCGGCGTCTGGCCGCCGTACTGCACGATCACGCCCTGCGGCTTTTCGACATCGACGATTTCCAGCACGTCCTCGAGCGTCAGCGGCTCGAAGTACAGGCGGTCGGAGGTGTCGTAGTCGGTGGAGACGGTTTCCGGGTTGCAGTTGACCATGATGGTCTCGAACCCGTCCTCGCGCAGCGCCAGCG
>CAZYHP010000124.1:0-7503 GCA_964647135.1 uncultured Rhodanobacteraceae bacterium | reverse complement strand
TCCGCGAGATCCAGAAGGAACACACGCAGACGCGTGCCTACGAGCAGGCCTATCTCGAGGATCGTGGCTTTCCGGTGCGCAGCAACCAGAAGCACTACACGATCAACGAGAACCTGCTCGGCGTCACCCTGTCCGGCGGCGAAATCGATGCCTGGGAAGCCCCCGGCGAAGGGGCGCGCGGCTGGTGCGCCGCGCGAGCGCAGTGGCCGACGCAGCCGTTGCGCGCGACGCTGGGCTTCGTGAAGGGCGAAGCGGTGTCGCTCAACGGCGAGAAGATGGCAGGTCATTCGCTGCTGGCAGGACTGAACCGCCTGTTCGCGCCGTATGGCGTCGGTCGCGGCATGTACACCGGCGACACCACGATCGGCCTCAAGGGACGCATCGTCTACGAGGCGCCGGGCCTGACCGCGCTGCTGGCGGCGCATCGCGCGCTCGAGGAAGCCGTGCTCAGCAAGCAGCAGAACCGCTTCAAGCCCGAGGTGGCGCGCAAGTGGGTGGAGCTGGTGTACGAAGGCTTCTACCACGACCCGCTGAAAACCGACCTGGAAGCTTTCCTGGCGAGCAGCCAGCGCTGCGTCAACGGCGAGGTCACCCTGGAAACCCAGGGCGGCAGCGTGTTCGCGGCCGCGGTACGTTCACCGCACATCCTGACCAGCGCCGGCGCGACCTACGCGCAGAGCGCCGACTGGGGCGTCGCCGAGGCCGAGGGCTTCATCAAGCTGTTCGGCATGAGCTCGACGCTGTGGGCACAGGTCAACGGCGACCAGAACAGCGGCCATGCTTGAGGCGACGCTGCGCCACCTGACGGCGCTGGTGTCCTTCGACACCCGCAATCCACCGCGGGCGATGGACAGCGGCGGCATCTTCGCGTACCTGCGCAGCGTCCTGGCCACGCGCGGCTTCCATGTCGAGGTGAGCGACCACGGTGCCGGCGCGGTGTCGCTGTACGCCGTGCGCGGCAGGCCGCGCCATCTGTTCAACGTGCATCTGGACACGGTGCCGGATTCGCCGCACTGGACGGCCAGTCCCTTCGAGCTGCGCGTGACACCGGACCGTGCCATCGGCCTGGGCGCCTGCGACATCAAGGGCGCCGCGGCGGCGCTGGTCGCGGCAGCGGAAGTGACCGAAGGCGATGCCGCCTTCCTGTTCTCCTCCGACGAGGAAGCCAACGATCCGCGCTGCATCGCCGCCTTCCTGGCGCGCGGCATCCCCTACGAGGCGGTGCTGGTCGCCGAGCCGACGCGCTGCGAGGCGGTGCTGGCCCATCGCGGCATCAGCTCGGTGCTGCTGCGCTTCGCCGGTCGCGCCGGCCACGCCTCCGGGACGCAGGCCGCATCCGACAGCGCCGTGCACCAGGCGATCCGCTGGGGACAGCGGGCGCTGGACCACGTCGACGGCTACGCGCACCAGCGCTTCGGCGGCCTCACCGGCCTGCGCTTCAACATCGGCCGCATCGAAGGGGGCATCAAGGGCAACGTGATCGCGCCGGCCTGCGAAGTGCGCTTCGGCTTCCGGCCGTTGCCGTCGAACGACATCGACGTGCTGTTGCAGGAATTCGGGTCGCTGGCCGAACCTGCCGCCGCGGAGTTCACGGAGACCTTCCGTGGGCCTTCGCTGCCGGCCGGCACCATCGCCACTGCCGAGGCGCGCCGCCTGGCCGCGCGTGATGTCGCCGATGCGCTCGCCCTGGACATCGGCAATGCCGTCGACTTCTGGACCGAAGCCTCGCTTTTCTCGCAAGCCGGCTACACGGCGCTGGTGTACGGCCCGGGCGATATCGCCCAGGCCCACACCGCCGACGAATGGGTCGCCCTGGATCAACTGCAACACTACGCCGAGCGGGTCACCGCCATCCTGTCATGATCAAAGTCCACGATCCGCAAACCCGCCAGACCATCGTGCGCCTGCTCTCCAGCATGGCCAGCGCGAAGGAGATCTCGCAATACCTCAAGCGCTTCTCGCAGCTCGACGCGGCGCGCTTCGCCGTCGTCAAGGTCGGGGGCGCGGTGCTGCGCGACGAGCTGCAGGACCTGACCTCGTCACTGGCCTTCCTGCAGGATGTCGGCCTCACGCCGATCGTGCTGCACGGCGCCGGGCCGCAACTCGACGAAGCGTTGTCCAAAGCCGGCATCGAGAAGCAGACCGTCGACGGCCTGCGGGTGACGTCACCGGAAGCGCTGGCCATCGTGCGTCGCGTTTTCCACGCCCAGAACCTGGCGCTGGTCGAAGCGCTGCAGGGGTCCGATGCACGCGCCACCTCGATCGTTTCCGGTGTGTTCGAGGCGGAGCGGCTCGACCCGGAGCGTCTGGGCCTGGTCGGCCGCGTGACGCGAGTGGACCTGGCGCCGATCCACGCCAGCCTGCGCGCCGGGTCCATTCCGGTGATCGCCAGCCTGGGGGAAACCGCCGGCGGCCAGATCCTCAACATCAATGCCGACTTCGCCGCCAACGAACTGGTACGGACGCTGCAACCCTACAAGATCATCTTCCTGACCGGCACCGGCGGCCTGCTCGACGAGCACGGCAGGATCATCGATTCGATCAACCTGTCCACCGAGTTCGACCACCTGTGCGAGCAGCCGTGGATCAATGGCGGCATGCGCGTGAAGATCGAACAGATCAAGCACCTGCTCGACCATCTGCCGCTGTCCTCGTCGGTGTCGATCACGCGCCCGTCTGAACTGGCGAAGGAACTGTTCACGCACAAGGGTTCCGGCACCCTTGTGCGACGCGGTGAAAAGGTCATGGTCGCCGACCACTGGTCGCAGCTGGACCTCGGGCGGCTGCGCGAACTGATCCAGGACAGTTTCGGACGCACGCTGGTCGCCGACTACTTCGAGCGCGCGCCACTGCTGCGCGCCTACGTGAGTGAGAACTATCGCGCCGCAATCATCCTTTACGACATCGACGGCCAGATCTACATGGACAAGTTCGCCGTCCTCGAGGAGGCGCAGGGCGAAGGGCTTGGCAGGGCGGTCTGGGACGTCATGCGGGCGCAGACGCCGAGCCTGTTCTGGCGCTCGCGTCACGGCAATCCGGTCAACCCTTTCTATTACGCGCAGTCGGACGGCTGTTTCAGGCAGGAACGCTGGAAGGCATTCTGGTACGGCATGGATGACTGGACCTCGGTGCAGCGCTGCGTCGACCACTGCGCAGGTCGCCCGGCGACGCTGGAGGGATGATCGGCATGGCCATCGCTCCGCCTGATGACGGGTGGTGCCAGCGCGTCGAGCTGGCCGGTCGCCATGTCCGGCTGCAGCCGCTCGCGTTCGACCACTTGCCCGGCCTGCGCCAGGCGGTCGCCGGGCTCGAGGCGCTCCCGTATGCCAGCATGCCGACGGCCGAAACACTGGACGTCCAGGTCAAGGCCGCCCTTGATGCTGCCGCGCGCGGTGCCGCCCTCCCGTTCGTGGTGGTCGATGCAGACGGCGATCCGATCGGCTGCACGCGTTTCTACGACATCGACCGCAGCGTTCCGAAGCTGACCATCGGCTACACCTGGTACCTGCCGCGCGCGCGCCGCAGTGGCGTCAACAGCGAATGCAAGCTGCTGCTGCTCGGGCATGCCTTCGAGGTCCTGCGCTGCCACCGGGTCGGGTTCGAAACCAGCACGCTCAACCTGGCATCGCGCAAGGCCCTGGCCGGGATCGGTGCGCGCGAGGAAGGCATCCTGCGCCAGCACAAGCGGCATCCCGATGGCAGCCTCCGCGATACCGTGGTGTTCTCGATCATCGACAGCGATTGGCCGGCCGTGAAGCAGCATCTGCAGGCGCGGCTGGCCAGGCATGGAGGAGGTACGTCGCCGTGAATTCGAATCCCAGGCTGCGCGTCGGACTTGTCGGCGCGCGCGGCCATACCGGTGGCGAGCTGGTCCGTCTGCTCGCTGGACATCCGGCCTTCGAACTTGCCTATGTCTGTTCGCGCGAACGGGCCGGCACCGCGCTGGCCGATGACGCCGACAGCTATCACGGCGACCTGCGCTATATCGCCCCGGATCCTGGCGACCTGCCGATGCTCGATGCCGACGCAGTGATCCTGGCGATGCCGAACGGCAAGGCCGGCGACTACGTCGCGGCCTTCGATGCCGCCGGAGCCGATCCGGTCATCGTCGACCTGTCGGCCGACTACCGCTTCGATGACCGCTGGTTCTACGGCCTGCCCGAGCTGACGCGCTCGCGCTATCGCGGCGAGCGGCGCATCAGCAATCCCGGCTGCTATGCCACCGCGATGCAGCTGGCACTGGCGCCCGTGGTCGGGCTGCTCGACGGACCGGCGCAATGTTTCGGCGTGTCCGGCTATTCTGGCGCGGGCACGACGCCGTCGGACCGCAACAACGTCGACAAGCTGCGAGACAACCTCATGCCCTACGCAATGGCCGACCATATCCATGAGCGCGAAGTCAGCCGCCGGCTGGCGCACGCGGTCGAGTTCATGCCGCATGTGGCCCCGTACTTCCGCGGCATCACTCTGACCGCCAACGTCCACCTGCGAGAACCGCTGGACCGCGACACGATGCTGCAGATTTATCGCCGGCGATACGACGGTGAAGCGCTGGTGCGCGTCATCGATGACGCGCCCTGGGTGAGCGCGATCGCCGGGCGCCACCATGCCGAGATCGGTGGCTTCACGGTCGCGCCGGGTGGTCACCGCGCGGTGGTCGTCGCGACATTGGACAACCTGCTCAAGGGGGCGGCGACGCAGGCGGTGCAGAACCTCAACCTTGCCTTCGGCCGAACGGAATGTGAAGGAATCCCGACATGAGCCAGCCGCTGTGGCAGAAGGACGGCGTGCGCATCGATCCCCGCATCATGCAGTTCCTCGCCGGTGACGACGTCATCCTCGACCGCGAGTTCCTGCCCTTCGACATCGAGGCCAGTCGCGCGCATGCGCAGGGCCTGCAGCGCATCGGCCTGCTGACGCCGGATGAACTTGCCGGCATCGAGCGCGAACTGGCGACGCTGGCGGACGCCTTCGCGGCGGGCGACTTCGTGCTCGACGAACGATTCGAGGATGGCCACTCGGCCATCGAAACCTGGCTCACCGAGAAGCTCGGCGACACCGGCCGCAGGATCCACACCGGACGCAGCCGCAATGACCAGATCCTGGTCGCCACACGGCTATGGCTGAAGACGCGGCTGGCGCAACTGGCCGACGTCTGCATTGAAACGGCAGGCATCGCATTGGCGCAGGCGGATCGTCACGAAGGTACCGCCATGCCCGGCTACACACACCTTCAGCGCGCGGTGGTCAGCACGGTGGGGCACTGGTTCGCCGGCTATGCGGAAGCATTCATCGACAATGCCCAACGCGCGCGCGACACGCTGGCCTGGATCGATTGCAATCCCCTGGGCACGGCGGCCGGTTACGGCGTCAACCTGCCGCTGGATCGCGACTACACGACGCAGGCGCTGGGCTTCGCTCGCATGCAGGTCAATCCAGCCTATGCGCAGTTGTCTCGTGGCAAGTTCGAGATGGCGGCACTGGAAGCGCTGGCCAGCGCCATGCTGGATCTGCGCAGACTGGCGTGGGACCTTTCCCTGTTCACGACCTCCGAATACGCGTTCGTGGTGTTGCCTGCGCAATACACGACAGGCAGCTCGATCATGCCCAACAAGCGCAACCCGGACGTGGTCGAACTGATGCGCGCCAGCTACGCGGCCGTCGCGGCCTCGCGCTGCGAAATCGAACAGTTGCTGTCGCTGCCGTCGGGCTATCAGCGCGACCTGCAACTGGGCAAGGGCGCACTCGTGCACGGATTCGGCCACGGCCTGCGCGCGCTCGCGCTGCTGCCCGGCCTGCTGGATCAGCTCGACTGGCAAACCGCACGCCTTGAGGAAGCCATCGAACCGTCGATGTTCGCCACCGACCTGGCGATCGAACTGGCTGCGAAAGGCGTGCCATTCCGCGATGCCTACCGGCAGGTAGCCGACTCGATGGCATGCCCGGGCGACCGCAGTGCGCGGTCCAGCATCGAGCAGCGGCTGTCGCCGGGCGCCTGCGGCTGCCTGGGAACGGATGCACTCCGGCAGCGCCTGGCCCAACTCGGGGAATAAGGACGACCGTGATCCCGGCTGGTCGCGCGATAGCTGGGATGCGCACGACCCGTCGTCGGGCTTCGCCGGCGAATTCCAGGCAAGCGCAGGCCATTCGTACTTCGGCCTGGGCGCGCCCTCGAACGCGCCCGGCGGCAAGAATGCGCGTCGTCGGCCACTCCGGCACCAGCGGCACCGGCGCGGCGGCAGCCGCGGATCCGGCATCATCGCTACACCGCCGGCCGCTGCGTGCACTGCGCGGGAGAGACCACAACAGCCGAGCAGTCGCAGGCCGGACGAGCCCGGCGTTGATCGGCCGCGACCGTTAAACTGCCGCGATGGACATCTTCAAGATCTTCACCATCGAGGCGGCACATCGCTTGCCCAACGTACCACCGGGCCACAAGTGCGCACGCCTGCACGGGCATTCGTTCCGGGTCGAGATCCATGTCGGCGGCGAACCGGGCGAAGAGTCCGGCTGGGTCATGGACTTCGCCGACGTCAAGGCGGCGTTCCAGCCGCTGTATGACCAGCTGGACCATCACTACCTCAACGATATCGAAGGCCTGGAAAATCCGACCAGCGAGCGGCTGGCTGACTGGATCTGGCAGCGCCTGCTGCCGCGCCTGCCGGGACTCAGCCGCGTCGTCGTGCACGAAACGTGCACCTCGGGTGCCATTCGCTCCCGCTGACGCGTCGCAGCAATAGAGAAAGAGGTCCAACCTGTTGTTCGGTAAAGGCCTGGCGCCCAAGTTGAACGAATTCTGATCAACCATGTTGCGCTGCACAAAAGCGGCTGGTAAGGTATCGACCACATTCCGCAGTGCCTATGGAGGCCAGCAACCATGTTCGAGCAGATCAACACCCAGTGGGTCAACCTTGGCAAGCGCTTCGCCGACACCGCCCTGAAGGCGCATGGCCTGGCCGTGGAAGGTTTCGAGAAGACCCTGAACCTGAACCTGAAGACCCTGGAAGACCGCGTCGAGGCCACCGTCGGCTTCATCACCGAATTCTCCGGTGCGCGCGCCTTCGAAGACGTCAAGACCCTGTGGCCGAAGGGCGTCAGCCTTGCCAAGGAATCGGCCGAGAAGCTGGTGGCGACCGGCCAGGAAGTCATCGCCGTGACCGTCAAGACCAACGAAGCCATTGGCGCCCTGTACGCCGGCGACGTTGAAGCCGCAACCTCCACGTTCGAGGCCCAGGCCAAGGACGTGTCGGCCAAGGTCCGCAAGGCCACGGCCGGCAAGTAATTCAAGCTTGGGATGGTGCTACGGCGCCGAAAAATCCCAGGGTGTCGCGGATCGGTCGATCCTCCCTCGATCCAGCAGACCGCGGCACCTTTTCGCAACCGGCGCAGCCACCCCTGCGCCGGTTTTTTTTGCGTCCGCAATCGGTTTCGCCGACGCCCATTTCCGATGAAACCGCCACGGGCGGCGCCTGACCAGGATCGGGTTGGCGCCCCGGGTGGCCC
>CAZYHP010000123.1:0-7560 GCA_964647135.1 uncultured Rhodanobacteraceae bacterium | reverse complement strand
GGGCACGTGCGCGTGCTCATGACGTCGCTGCTGGATGGCGAGCGCTATCCGGCAGCGGCCTTTGGCGATCTGTATCACCAGCGCTGGCGCGTCGAGGAGGCGTTCAAGCGCATCAAGCATCGCTTGCGCCTGGAAGCGGCCACCGGGCTGAACCATCTGGCCTTCCAGCAAGATTTCGCTGCCAAGGTGGTGGCCGACAACCTGTGCATCCTGCTGGCGGCGTGCAACGCCGAGCCCGAAGTCGATCCGGCCTCACTGCCCAATCGGACCTATGCGCTCGGCACGCTCAAGCCGATCCTGGCCGGCTGCCTGCTGGCGTTGGCGCACTGCCTGGACGCGTTGCCGCGGGCGCTGCGCGCCGTGGCTAAAACTCGGTGTCGTGTCCAGCCAGGGCGGCACTATCCTCGAAAACAGCGCTGCAAGCCGCATGTCTATCAGGCGTATCGGGCGCGAAGCTGAGCGGGGTGGCGCTTAAGTTGAGAGCATTGCAAGGCATCCCCCTTGGCACATTCAGGACAGGAACGAATAACATGTTGACGGGTAGTGTGTTCCGTGGTGGAACTCCCACCGAAGGACCCAAGTCTGCCAATGATCAACCCAGCATTTAAACCCGACTAGTTGCGGGAAAATGCAGTGGTTCCTGAAGTAGCCGTCAAGTCCATAGGTGTGGTTACCTTCGGAGCGAGTCGTTCCGGACATGAAAAAGGCCAGCTGACGCCGTAGCACCGACCATCGGTCTCGCGACCCTCCCTCCGGAAGCAGCTTCGAAAGCGCCCTCGGGCTGTAGAAGCCGTTCTCACGTGCCAACCGTCGGAACTGCCCCCATGCCGGCTCGTCTGGCATTGCGACACAGGGCGCAAGACCCATCACTGCGCCCGGCTCCTTAACCGATCATTACAGACGCCGGTTCGCCTGACGGACGACCCCCCGAGCCAGTGACGCTGGTCAATCGTCCCCTTGGGGGCTAGGGGAAGGGTGTTCCCGACGGACTTCATTATTTTCAACGGACTTTATTCATTAACAACAGGCATAGTCCGACCATGCCGGCCTTACTCGACGGTGACGGACTTGGCGAGATTGCGCGGCTGGTCGACGTCGGTGCCGCGCAGCACGGCGACGTGGTAGGCGAGCAGCTGCAGCGGTACGGTGAATACGGCGGGCGCGATGAAGTCGCCGCCGGCGCCGATGTTGATGATCTGGCCGCGCGTGCCGTCCATGGACAGGCCGGTGTCGGCATCGGCGAAGACGAACAGTTCGCCGCCGCGGGCGCGGACCTCTTCCAGGTTGCTCTTCAGTTTTTCCAGCAGCTGGTTGTTGGGCGCGACGGCGATCACCGGCATGTGGTCGTCGACCAGCGCCAGCGGACCGTGCTTGAGCTCGCCGGCCGGATAGGCTTCGGCGTGGATGTAGGAGATTTCCTTGAGCTTGAGCGCGCCTTCCAGCGCGACCGGGTAGTGCGTGCCGCGGCCGAGGAACAGTGCGTGCTGCTTGTGCACGAAGCGCTCGGCCAGCGCGGCGATGGCGGGCTCCATGGCCAGCGTTTCGCCGATCACGCGCGGCAGCGTCGCCAGTTCGGACACATGGCGGCGATAGGTCGCGTCGTCGAGGCCATTGATGCGGCCCAGTTCCAGTGACAGCAGTGCCAGCGCGGCCAGCTGCGTGGTGAAGGCCTTGGTGGAGGCGACGCCGATTTCCGGACCGGCACGCGTCATCAGCACCAGGTCGGCTTCGCGGACCAGCGACGATTCCGGCGCATTGCAGACCGCGAACACGCCGAGGTGGCCGCGGCTGCGCGAGGCGCGCATCGCCGCCAGCGTGTCGGCGGTTTCACCTGACTGCGAGATGGCCACGAACAGCGTACCCGGCGGTACGACGGTCTGGCGGTAGCGGTATTCGCTGGCGACTTCGACGGCGCAGGGAATGCCGGCCAGTTCCTCCAGCCAGTAACGCGCGACGAGGCCGGCGTGGTAGCTGGTGCCGCAGGCGACGATCTGCACGAAGCGCACCTGGCGCAGCAGCGTTTCGGTATCGACGCCGAATATGTTCGGCAGGATGTGGTCGGCGGCGATGCGCGCTTCCAGCGTGTCGGCAATCGCGCGCGGCTGCTCGTGGATTTCCTTGAGCATGTAGTGGCGGTATTCGCCCTTTTCGACGGCGTCGGCGCTCAGCTCGCTGGCCTTCACCGGGCGCTGCACTTCGTTGCCGTCGCGGTCGATGACGGTGATGGTGTCGGTGTCGATATCGACCAGGTCGCCTTCCTCGAGGAAGATGTAGTGGCGCGTGGTGCGGATCAGCGCCTGCACGTCGGAGGCGAGGAAGTTCTCCCCTTCGCCGACGCCGACGACCAGCGGACTGCCCTGGCGCGCGCCGATGGCGCGGCCGGGTTCGGCGGCGCTGACCACGGCAATGGCATAGGCACCGTGCAGGCGGGCGACCGCACGCTGCGTTGCGCTGCGCAGGCTGTCGCCGTCCTGCAGGTGCGAGTGCACCAGGTGCGCGACGACTTCGGAATCGGTCTCGGTGTCGAAGCGGTAGCCGCGCGCGACCAGTTCGTCGCGCAGCTCGGCGTGGTTCTCGATGATGCCATTGTGGACGACGCCGACGAGGTCGCCGGAGACATGCGGATGCGCGTTGCGGGTGTTCGGTGCGCCGTGCGTGGCCCAGCGCGTGTGCGCGATACCGGTGCTGCCGTCCAGCGGATCGGCGGCGAGCAGGGTTTCCAGTTCGCGGACCTTGCCCTGCGTGCGGGCGCGCCTGAAGCTGTCGCCGCTTTCCACCAGGACGCCGGCGGAATCGTAACCCCGGTATTCCAGCGCCTTCAGTCCCTCGACGAGGACCGGGACGACATTACGCCGGGCACAGGCTGCGACGATTCCACACATGGCGACTCCGATTCGCGGGCAGGACGGTCCGCGATTATAGGCAGGCGCCTCGCCCGGCGATCAGCGCGCCTTCTTCGGGCGTTCATATCCCGGCACAGTCGTCTGCCGGGCGCGGGCCACGGTCAGCGCGCCGGCCGGCGCGTTGCGGGTGATGACCGATCCGGCGCCGATGGTGGCGTCCTCGCCGATGGTGACCGGCGCGACCAGGGCGCTGTTGGAACCGATGAAGGCACCGGCGCCGATGACGGTGCGGTGCTTGTTGGCGCCGTCGTAATTGCAGGTGATGGTGCCGGCACCGACGTTGACGCCGGCGCCGACCTCGGCGTCGCCGAGATAGGTGAGATGGTTGGCCTTGGCTCCGGCATCCATGCGCGTCGCCTTGGTTTCGACGAAATTGCCGATATGCACGCCGGTGGCCAGCTCGGTGCCCGGGCGCAGGCGCGCGAAGGGCCCGATCTGCACGGCGCCTTCGGCGACCACGCCTTCCAGGTCGCAGTGCGCGCGCACTTCGCTGCCGGCGGCGAGGCGGACATCGCGCAGGCGGCAGAACGGTCCGATGCGGACACCGTCGCCGAGTTCAATCTCGCCTTCGAGGATCACGTTGACGTCGATCTCGACGTCGCGACCGACGCGGACGTTGCCGCGCACGTCGAGGCGCGCCGGGTCGGCCAGCCGCGCGCCGGCCAGGCACAGCGCGCGCGCCTGGCGCAGCTGGTAGCGGCGTTCGAGCCGGGCGAGCTGCCAGGGATCGTTGGCGCCTTCGGCTTCCAGCGGTTCCAGGCAGCGCACGCAGGCGGCCGGACGGCCTTCGGCGGCGGCCAGCGCGAAGATGTCGGTGAGGTAGTACTCGCCCTGGGCGTTGCGGTTGCCGATGCGCGCCAACCAGCCGCGCAGGTCGTCGGCGGCGGCGCAGAGGACGCCGGTGTTGATCAGGTCGATGGCACGCTGGTCGTCATCGACATCGCGTTCCTCGATGATCGCGGCGACGCGTTGCTGCGCATCGAGGATCACGCGACCGTAGCCGCGTGGATCGGGAACGACGTCGGCGAGCACGGCCAGCGATTCGCGGCCGGCAGCGACCAGCGCCGACAGCGTCGCCGGCGTGATCAGCGGACCGTCGCCGAGAAGCACCAGCACGCGCGCACCGTCGGGGATGTGCTGCAGCGCCAGCGAAGCGGCGTGGCCGGTGCCGAGCTGCTCGGCCTGGTGCACCCAGTCCAGCGTAGCGTCGGCGGCGAAAGCGGCACGCACGGCGTCGCCACCGTGGCCATGGACGACGTGGATGGCCGCCGGCTGCTGCGTGCGCGCCGCCTGGATGATGTGGTCGAGCATGGACCGGCCGGCGATGCGATGCAGCACCTTGGGCAGGTCCGAGACCATGCGCTTGCCGGCGCCGGCGGCGAGGATCACGACATGCAGGGCATCAGTCATGCGACGCGTTCCGTTTGGGTCGATGTCCGGCCCATCGTAGTGCAGCACGGCCTCTCAGGCGCCATGGTCCGGACTGTCGAAGCGGTCGAGCATGGTGTCCGGGGCGGGCTGGCAGCCGAAGCGTTCGATGAGGATGTCGTCGGCGGCATCGGCGCGGGCGATGAATTCGCCGACGCGGGCGATCAGTGCCGGATGCTCGGCCGGCGTGAACACGTCGGCCATGTGCACGACATGGTTGAGTCGGATGATGCTGCCGCTGAGGTCGAAGAAGAACGGCGCGTGCTCGTGCGACAGCAGGTAGGCGAACAGGTCGCGCAGGCCGCTGCGACCCGGCTGGGCGAGGCGGCAGGAGAAGTTCACGTGATCGGCGCAGCAGCAGAAGATGCGCACCAGCGCGCTGCCCTGATAGAACGACCAGCTCAGTTCGCCGTGCCGCGCCAGCACCGGGTTGATGTCGGCGGCGCGGAGGGCGGCTTCGACGAATTCCGAGACCGGCTGCAGGTCGGGGCTGCGGAAGAAGTCGCCGCAGTCGTCGTGCTCGTCCAGGCGCGTGCCACAGTTCGGACAGTGTCGAGTCGGTTGCGCGATCAGTTCCTCGCAGGCCGGGCAGTGCAGGCCGAACGCGTCGGTCTGCGTACGGAAGCCGGCGATGAAGGCGCGCACGTCTGCGACCGGAATGCCGAAACCGACGGATTCGGCGGCGTCGAGCTTGCTGCAGGTGACGGCGACGACGCGCTGCGCGTCGTCGAGCATCGGGCCACCGGAGTTGCCGGGATTGATGGCGGCGTCGGTCTGGATGAAGACCTGGTCGTCGAGCAGCTGGCGCGGATGCGAGACCACGCCTTCGGTCAGTGACAGCGGCAGGCCGACGGGGAAACCCAGGATGTGGACCGGCTGTTTGGCGCGCTGCACGTCTTCGTCGGCGAGCGGGAGCACGTGTTCGCCCATCGGGCGGTCCAGCTCGACGATGGCAAGGTCGCGGCGCGGATGCACCCGGCGCACGGTGCCAAGGACGCGCGAGCGGTCGCGCATTTCGACGGCGACTTCGCGGTACGGCGCGACGACGTGGCTGTTGGTCAGCAGGTGGCGATCGTCGATGAGGAAGCCGCTACCGGTGCCGCTGCCGGTGTAGACCTGGAACACGCCGAGCTGGTCGATGGCGTCAAAGACCTGGGATGTCATTGCCATGCTCCCTCGAAGGCGGAGGCGCTGTCGGCGACCTCGGTGTCGTCCTCACCCTGGCCGTGCGCGCGGACGATGGCGGTCGCACGTGCGCGCAGCACGTCGGCGGCTTCGCGCAACGGCCGATCCGTCGCCTGGTCGAGCGCATCGCGCAGCGAGTCTTCGACGGCGGGCGGCCAGACGAACCAGGCCAGCAGATAGAGGTAGTCGACGGCCTGGTACAGGGCCGATTCGAAGCTGCGGCCGCCGGCGTGGTAATCGGCGATGGCCTGTTCACGCTGGCTGCCGCTGAGCACCTTGGCGAGCAGGCTGGCATTGCCTTCGCTGATCGGATTGATGGCGTAGTCGACGTGGCCGAGGCTGGCAACAAGGTCGGCTTCCGGGAGCTCGCGCGCATCCTTCACCGACTTGGCGAGGAGGGCGAGGCGCCGCGCCGGCTGTTCGTCGCGGTCGCCGTAGATGTTGTTGGCGTCGTTGAGGCGTTCGGGCAGGGCACCGTTGAGCGGCAGCGCATAGATGATCTGGCTGTAGGCGAAGTCGGCGACGCGGTTGAGCAGCGCGCTGGAACGGTGGCGGCGGACCTCGTCGACCATCGCCTCGACGCCGAGCCAGTGCTGGCGCCAGAGGGTGATGGCCTGCTGCACGTCGGCATCCTCAAGCGGCTGCACCGGCTCGCGGTCCAGCGACTGCATGCCGTATTCCTCGGCGAGCCAGCTGTCGGCGTTGCAGGCCGCTTCGGCGAGGCGCTGCACGACTTCGACCAGCTTGTGCGGGTGCAGGAGCGTCAGCCTGTCCTCGAATTCCAGCGACACGACCTCGCCACGCAGGCGCGGCTGGAACAGCTGGCCGGTGCCGGAGAGTTTCGACAGGAAATGACGCAGCGCCGCGGTGGCCGCGCCCTCCATCGGCAGCGCGCCAAGGACGGCGCGGACGACGAAGCGATCGCCTTCGATGTGCAGGCGCACGCGTGCCGTGCCCTGGACCAGGCACAGCGGTGTGTTCGACAGGTCCGGCGCCGGCTGGCCGGGAAGCAACAGGTAGCCGACCGCCTCGTCGATGGCCGCGCGATGTTCGCCGGCCTCATACAGTTCGATGGCCTTCTCGCGACGCAGGTGGTCGCGCGGCGCGTACGGTATGGGACGGCGCAGCGTGCGCGGCAGGTAGAGGGACGTGATCGCCACGATAGTTCATCAATCCTGGATTGGCTGCAATCGGCCGGACCTGGACCTGGCCGGTTCGCAGGGGCTCGCGCCGGCGTGTTGGCGTGCCGGCAGGCGGGTCCGGCGCGATGGGCAAGGCCGGAGGCCAAGGCGACAATGCCGGCATGAAGCCGGCATTGTCGCGCGCCTGTGGTTGCTCGGGGTGTTGCTCAGTGCTTCAGGTTCTTGCGCAGGCGCTCCAGCGCCTGCAGCTGTGCGATGGCCTCGGCCAGCCTGGCCTGCGCCTCGGCGACTTCCATCGCCTCGCCACGGTTGGCCAGCGCGCGCTCGGCCTCTTCCTTGGCCTTGCGGGCGACGGCTTCGTCAAGATCCCTGGTGCGGATCGCGGTGTCGGCGAGCACGGAGATCACCTGCGGCTGCACCTCGAGGATGCCGCCGGAGACGTAGAACTCCTGGCTGTCGCCGTTCTCGAGGACGACGCGCACGTAGCCCGGCTTGAGGCGGGTGATCAACGGCGCGTGACGCGGCGCGATACCCAGCTCGCCCATCTCGCCCGTGGCGACGACCAGGCTGACGTTGCCGTGGAAGATTTCGTCCTCGGCGCTGACGATGTCACAACGGATGGTGCTCATTCGGGTTCCTCGGTGCGGTGGAGCGGAGCGGACTCCGCTCCACGCGGTCGCGGGGTCTTAGGCCGCGGCGCCCATCTTCTTGGCCTTCTCGACCGCTTCCTCGATGCCGCCGACCATGTAGAACGCCTGTTCCGGCAGGTGGTCGTATTCGCCGTCGCAGATCGCCTTGAAGCCGCGGATGGTGTCCTTCAGGGACACGTACTTGCCCGGCGAACCGGTGAAGACTTCGGCGACGTGGAACGGCTGGCTGAAGAAGCGCTCGATCTTGCGCGC
>CAZYHP010000122.1:0-7637 GCA_964647135.1 uncultured Rhodanobacteraceae bacterium | reverse complement strand
GAATGCGGTGGCCCCACCAGAGCTGGCGGCTGATGCACCAGTCCTGGATGTTGCCGAGCCAGTGCCGGTAGGTGTTGATCCAGTTCGGCGGCACGAACCTCACCTGGCCGCTCTCGACCCGTTCCAGCCCGCGGCGGCCCATCTCATCCATCTTCACGAACCACTGCCAGGTCAGGTACGGCTCGATCACCTGGCCGGTGCGATCGCCGCGCGGCACCTGCAGCGTGTGCGGCTTCTCCTCGACCAGCAGGCCCTCGGCCTCCAGTTCGGCCAGCACCACCTTGCGGGCGGCGTAGCGGTCCATGCCGCGGAATCGCGCCGGCGCGACATCGTTGATCGCCGCCTCGTCGGTGAAGATGTTGATCATCGGCAGGCCGTGGCGCTGGCCGATGGCGTAGTCGTTGAAGTCGTGCGCCGGGGTGATCTTGACGCAGCCGGTGCCGAACTCGCGCTCGACGTAGGTGTCGGCGATGATCGGGATCTCGCGTCCGGTCAGCGGCAGGGTCAGCGTCCGGCCGACCAGGTGGGCGTAGCGCTCGTCTTCCGGATGCACGGCCACGGCGACGTCACCCAGCATGGTCTCCGGTCGCGTCGTCGCCACGGTCAGGTAGCCGTTGCCGTCGCTGAGGGGATAGCGGATCGACCACAGTGAGCCCTGCTCGGCCTCGCTGACCACTTCCAGGTCGGAGATCGCCGTCTTCAGGACCGGATCCCAGTTCACCAGTTTCTGGCCGCGATAGATCAGGCCCTGTTCGTGCAGGCGCACGAAGGCCTCGATCACCGCCGTCGATGGCATCGGGTCCATGGTGAACACCTGCCGCGACCAGTCACCGGAGGCCCCGAGCCGGCGCATCTGCCGGGTGATGGTGTCGCCGGACTGCTCCTTCCACTGCCAGACGCGATCGATGAAGGCGTCGCGCCCCAGGCCGTTGCGGGTCAGGTTCTCGCCGGCCAGCTGCCGGCTGACGACCATCTCGGTGGCGATGCCGGCGTGGTCGGTGCCGACCTGCCAGAGCACGTCGCGGCCGCGCATGCGCTGGTAGCGCACCAGTGCATCCATCAGCGTGTGCTGGAACGCATGCCCCATGTGCAGCGTGCCCGTGACGTTCGGCGGTGGCAGCAGGATGCAGTAGGGCTCACCCTTGCCGGACGGCTGGAACAGGGCCAGGTCCTCCCAGCGCTGGTACCACTGCGATTCGATGGCGGCGGGGTCGAAGCTCTTGTCCAGCATGGCGGCATCCGGATGGCGTGAAAAATCCGTTCATTTTAACGGGTATTTTCCGCCATCCCCACGAACGCATCGCAATACGGGCGCATTGGATGAGCGCGCGCTGAAGCCGGCCGGCGGACGTGGGAACGAACTGGCGACGCCGGAGTCCCTGTATCAGACACTCCCTTTCATCGGGGCCCTCCCGCCCCTTGGGCAAGCCGCCTGGGACAACCCGGCGGCTTTTTTTTGTTCCTTCGCCGACACGGTCGCCTCACCGCGGCAGGCGCACCGTCCGTCTCAATACGCAGCGTCGCTGCCGATCAGGGTGCGGACCTCGAAGAGTTCCGGGAAGAACGTCAGCTCGAGCGCCCGCTTCAGGAAGGCGACGCCACTGGACCCGCCGGTACCGCGTCGGAAGCCGATGATGCGCTCGACCGTCTTCATGTGGCGGAAGCGCCAGAGCTGGAAACTTTCCTCGATATCGACCAGTTTCTCGGCGAGGTTGTACGCCTCCCAGTGGTCGTGCGGATTCTCGTAGATGCGCTGGTAGACCGGCAGCAGGCCGGCATTGCGGCGGTACGGTTGCGACCAGTCCCGCTGCAGGCACTCGGCGGGCACGTCATGTCCATGCCGTGCCAGCCAGCGCAGGAATTCGTCATACAGGCTGGGCGATTCCAGCACCTCGCGCAGGTTCGCCTGGCGTTCCGGGTCATGCGCGAACACCGCGAGCATGCCGGCGTTCTTGTTGCCGAGCAGGAACTCGATGGTGCGGTACTGGTAGGACTGGAATCCCGATGCCGGTCCGAGCAGATGGCGGAACTGCAGGTATTCGCTCGGCGTCAGCGTTTCCAGTACCGCCCACTGCTCGAACAGCTGGCGCTGGATCTGCTTGACGCGCGCCAGCACCTTCATCGCCTGATCGACACGGTCCTCGACCACCAGGGCGACGGCCGCCTTGAGTTCGTGGATCACCAGGCGCATCCACAGCTCGGACACCTGGTGCTGGACGATGAACATCAGTTCGTCATGATGCGGCGGCGACGACACCGGCTGCTGCGCCGACAGCAACTGGTCGAGCCGCAGGTAGCCGCCGTAATCGAGTTTCTCGCGCAGGTCGCGTTCGATGCCGTCCTCGATAACGCGCAGGTTGTCCTGATCTGCCATCATTGCTTCCCAGAAAGACCGGATGGCAAGTATAGCCACCGGCCCACCCTTCGCCCCCGGCCGCCGCCCATGGCGCGTTGCGCCTTGCCACGTTCGCGACGGCGGTGCTATTGAGGGCGCCTTTGCACAAGGATCTGATCCGTGACCCTAGCCGCAAGCTTCGAGATCGAGTACCGCCAGTACCTCGATACCGATGGCCATCCGATGGGCAAGCCCCTGCCGGCCATCGCCCGCGACCTCGACCAGCTCGTGCAGCTTTACCAGCTGATGAGCTTCACCCGCATCTTCGACACCAAGGCGATCGCGCTGCAGCGCACCGGCAAGCTCGGCACGTATGCGTCGTGCCTGGGCCACGAGGCGGCGCATGCGGCGATCGGTTCGGCCATGCGTCCGGAAGACGTGCTGGCACCTGCCTACCGCGAATACGCCGCGCAGTTCTGGCGTGGCGTGAAGCCGCGCGACGTCCTGATGTACTGGGGCGGTGACGAGCGCGGCAACGACTTTGCCGGTCCGCGCCACGATTTCGCCTGGGCGGTGCCGATCGCCACGCAATGCCTGCATGCCGCCGGCGCCGCACTCGCCTTCAAGGTGCGCGGCGAACCGCGCGTCGCCGTCAGCGTCTGCGGCGACGGCGGCACCTCGAAGGCCGACTTCTATTCCGCGCTCAACTGCGGCGGCGCCTTCCAGTTGCCGCTGGTGATGGTGGTGGTCAACAACCAGTGGGCGATCTCGGTGCCGCGCAGCAAGCAGACGGGCGCCAAGACACTGGCGCAGAAGGGCCTGGCCGGCGGCCTGGACTGCATCCAGGTCGACGGCAACGACGTGATCGCCTGCCGTGAAGCCATGGACCAGGCGATCGGGCGTGCGCGCGAGGGTGGCGGCGGCAGCGTGGTTGAAATGGTCACCTACCGCCTGCACGATCACACCACCGCCGACGATGCCCGCCGCTACCGCGACGAGGCCGAAGTGAAGGACGCCTGGCAGCGTGAGCCGCTCGGGCGCCTGCGTGCCTACCTGACCCGTCTGGGCGCGTGGAGCGACGCCAAGGAAGAGGCTTGGAACAGCGAATGCGAAGGCCGCGTCAACGAGGAGGTGGATGCCTACCTCAACACCCGCTCGCAACCCGTGGAAGCCATGTTCGATTACCTGTACGCCGACATGCCGCTGGAGATCGCCCAGCAGCGCGCCCTGGCCGTGACCCGGGAGGTGGGCCGTGGCTGAGATCACCCTGATCGAGGCCGTCACCCAGGCCCTGGCCTGGGAGCTGGCCCACGATGACAGCGTCGTCGTGCTCGGCGAGGACGTCGGCGTCAATGGCGGCGTGTTCCGCGCCACCGTCGGATTGCAGGACAAGTTCGGTCCCTGGCGCGTCATCGACACGCCGCTGTGTGAAACCTCGATTGCCGGCCTCAGCGTCGGCATGGCTGCGCAGGGCATGAAGCCGGTGGCGGAAGCGCAGTTCGAAGGCTTCATCTACCCGATGCTCGAACACCTGATATGCCACGCCGCGCGCATGCGCTACCGCACGCGCGGTCGCCTGACCTGCCCGCTGGTGGTGCGCGCGCCTTGGGGCGGCGGCATCCGCGCCCCGGAACATCATTCCGAGGCCAATGAAGCGCTGTTCGCAAACGTGCCCGGCCTGCGCGTCGTGATTCCCTCGTCGCCGGCGCGCGCCTACGGCCTGCTGCTGGCGGCGATCCGCGATCCCGATCCGGTGATCTTCTTCGAGCCCAAGCGCATCTACCGCCAGTACAAGGAAGAAGTCCCCGACGACGGCGAAGCGCTGCCGCTGGACGTCTGCTACGTCCTGCGCGATGGCAAGGACGTCACGCTGGTGAGCTGGGGCGCGACCCTCAAGGAAACCCTGGAAGCCGCCGATGCACTGGCTGCCGATGGCATCAGCGCCGAAGTCATCGACGTGGCGACGATCAAGCCGCTGGACTTCGACACCATCCACGAATCGGTGACCAAGACCGGCCGCTGCGTGATCGTGCACGAGGCGCCGAAGAACGTCGGTGTCGGTGCCGAGATCGCCGCCCGGCTGGCCGAGCAGGCGATGTACGACCTGGTCGCCCCGGTCGAGCGCGTCACCGGCTACGACACCCACATTCCGCTGTTCCGCCTGGAAATGAAGTACCTGCCCGCCGTGCAGCGCATCGTCGAAGCGGCGAAGCGGACGCTGGCGGTGTCTTGAGGAATGGGCGAGCGGACGCCTGGACGGCTGCCGGGAAGAATCGCCCGGCGCCGCGCCGGCGCACCATCGGACTTTGAAATCCAACTGCGGACTACGACATGAAGACGTTCAACCTGCCTGACCTGGGCGAAGGCCTGCCCGACGCGGAAATCGTCGAATGGCACGTCAAGGAAGGCGATTTCATCAAGCTCGACGCGCCCCTGGTGTCGATGGAAACCGCGAAGGCGGTCGTCGACGTACCGTCGCCGTATACCGGCACCGTCGTGAAACTGTTCGGCGGCCCCGGCGATGTGATCATCACCGGCAGCCCGCTGGCCGGCTTTGAACTGGCCGAAGGGGCGGCGCAGCGCGCCGAAGCCGAAGACACCGGTCACCACCACGGTGGCGCTGCGGCCGAACATGCAGCGGCACCGGTCCAGGCCGAAGCGGCCGCGCCAGCCAAGCCGGCTGAAACGGCCAAGAGCGGCGATGCCGGCACCGTCGTCGGTGCCATGGAAAGCAGCGACCGCGTGCATCGCGAAGCGGCGGCGACCATCGGCGGTGTGAAGGCGGTGCCCGCCGTGCGCGCCCTGGCCCGCAAGCTCGGTGTGGACATCGCGCGCGTTCGCGCCAGCGGCGCCGAGGGCGTGGTGACGATGGCGGACGTCAAGGCCGCTGCCGCCAACGGCAGCGCTGCGATCGGCGCTGCACCCGCCACGACCGCCACCGCGACGCCTGCGGTCACCACCTCAACGCCTGCACCCGCGGCCGCTGCGCCAACCGGCGATGCACGGGCACGCACCACGGTCTCCGCCGCCGGCAAGCCGGTGCGCACGTCGCCGCCGGGCGACCAGCCCGCCATGGGCCAGCCGGAGCCGCTGCGCGGCGTGCGTCGCAACATGGCGCGGATCATGGCCGAAGCGCATGCGCAGGTCGTGGCGACGACGCTGTGCGACGATGCCGACCTGCACGCCTGGAGCGGCAAGCCCGACGTCACCGCCCGACTGATCCGCGCGATCGTCGTCGCCTGCCGCGAAGTGCCGGCACTGAATGCCTGGTTCGATGGCGCCGCCAGCACGCGCACGCTGCATCCGCATGTCGATGTCGGCATCGCCGTCGATACGCCGGAAGGACTGTTCGTGCCGGCCCTGCGCAATGCCGACCTGCTGGACCCGGCGCAGATCCGCGAAGCCGTCAACCGGCTGCGCAGCCAGGTCGAGGACCGTTCGATCCCGGCCGAGGACCTGAAGGGTTACACCATCAGCCTGAGCAACTTCGGCGTCTTCGCCGGCCGCTATGCGACGCCGGTCGTCGTGCCGCCCTGCGTGGCGATCATCGCGGCGGGCAAGGCGCGCCACGAAATGCGTCCGGTGGTGGGCGGTTTCGAAGCGCACAAGATGATGCCGATTTCGCTGACCTTCGACCACCGTGCCTGCACCGGCGGCGAAGCGGCGCGCTTCCTGAAGGCGCTGCTCGACGATCTGCAGCGCGCCGACTGAGTCAGCGACGGGGCGGGCTTCGTCTGGAGCCCGCCGCGTGCCTGTGCCGGATCAGGCCAGCAGGACCGCCATCGTCTCGGCCACCTGCGCATAACGGGCGGCATCGGCACCACGGGCCAGCACTGCGCTGTCGCTGCCGGCCAGTTCGAAGCCGGCGGCGTTCTCGACCAGCGGCAGCGGCTGCCGCGAGACGATCGACTTCTTGATCACGCCCACGGCGCGCCCGCAGGTCTGCGGGTCCGGGAAGTCGACGCTTTCCAGCACCAGTTCACCGTGCTCGTCGAGCAGCTTGAAGCGGAAGGCTTCGCCCTCGCGGAAACTCACGAAGCGCGGCTGTGCGTCCTTGCCCGCCTTGGCCTTGCCGGCGTCATCACGCACGGCGAACAACGGCGCGATGCCCACCGCCATGCGCAGGGACGACACCAGCGGAATCGCCAGTGCCCGCGCCTTGCGGCCACCGAAACGCAGGATCTCCTCGATCTCGCCCGGCCTGGCGATCAGCTGGTAGTAGCGCTCGCGCATCGGCCGCAGTTCGCTGTCGATGCGCTCGTAGAGCTTCTGCTTGGCCTCGCCCCAGCCGATACCGTCGGCAAAGGCCTGCGCCATGGCAGCGGTTTCCCCGGCGCTGGCAAAGGCCCGGTAGATCTCGAACAGCGCCGAGCCTTCGGTGTCCTTGGCCTCGCCCGGCGCGCGCGAGTCGGTGACGATGCGCGCGATCGCCGCCTTCAGCGCCTTGTCGGGCAGCCAGAGCGGAATGGTGTTGTCGTAGCTCTTCGACATCTTGCGACCGTCCAGGCCCGGCAAGGTGGCGACCTGTTCGTCGACCTGCGCCTCCGGCAGCACGAAGTGCTCGCCATAGCGGTGGTTGACGCGCGCACCGATGTCGCGCGCCATCTCGATGTGCTGGATCTGGTCGCGGCCGACCGGCACGCGATGCGCGTTGAAGGCGAGGATGTCGGCCGCCATCAGCACCGGATACGAATACAGGCCCATGGTGATGCCGGCATCGGGATCGTCACCGTCGGCGCCATTGGCATCGACCGCGGCCTTGTAGGCGTGCGCGCGGTTGAGCAGGCCCTTGCCGGTGCTGCAGGCGAGGATCCAGGTCAACTCGGGAATCTCGGGAATGTCCGACTGCCGATAGAAGTACACGCGATCCGGATCAAGGCCGCAGGCCAGCCAGCTGGCGGCGATCTCGAGCGTCGAGCGCTGCACGCGCTGCGGGTCTTCGCACTTCACCAGCGCGTGGTAGTCGGCAAGGAAGAAGAACGACTCGACCTCGTCGCTGCGGCTGGCGGCGATGGCCGGCCGGATGGCGCCAACGTAGTTGCCCAGGTGCGGGCTGCCGGTGGTCGTGATACCGGTAAGGACTCGGGTCTTGCTCATGCGCAATGGGTGCGGTTTCTGCCGGAGAACACAGTGCGCAGTGTAGCGCCACAGCGATCACTGTCAGTCGCGGACCGACAGGGCGCCCTGCCCGGCGAGCCCGCCCTGCGGTAGCAGGCGAAAAAGAAAGGGCGCCCTGCGGCGCCCTTCCCCTCATGCGGATCGACGTCCGTCAGAGCGGCGCTTCGAAGCCGTTGGCGAAGAT
>CAZYHP010000121.1:0-7783 GCA_964647135.1 uncultured Rhodanobacteraceae bacterium | reverse complement strand
CCAGTCGCCGCACAGCACGTAGTCACGCCCGCTGGCCAGCCACTCGTCGAAGATCGGCCTGAGCCATTCCATGACCTGGTACTTGTAGCCCTGCCGCTCGTCGCCGGAGGTACCGGACGGAATGTAGAAGGACACCACGCTGAGGTTGCCGAAACGCGCTTCGATATAGCGGCCCTCTTCATCGAACGGCGCCCAGCCCAGCGAGCGCCGGACCTCGTCGGGTTTCTCGCGGCTGTAGATCGCCACGCCGCTGTAACCCTTCTTAGTCCGGGCGTCATGGAAATGGCAGTGGTAGCCGGCATGCAGGCAGGGCGAGCCGACCAGCTGTTCTTCCTGCGCCTTTGTTTCCTGCACGCAGAGGATGTCGATGCCTTCGCCGGCGAACCAGTCGAAAAAACCCTTGTTGGCAGCCGAACGGATGCCGTTGGCATTGAAGCTGGTGATGCGCATGGATGCGTTGGACGACCTGGATGCGGAGCAGGCGTCATGATGTCCGTTTTCCGTCGTCCGTGACAGTCCGCCTGCCCACGGAGTGACGGCACGCGCCATACTTTGACGCCACCGGTCACAGTTGAGCCCCCGCGATGAAGCCGTACCAGAGCCAGTTCCTCGATGCTGCGCTGACCTGCGAAGCGCTGCGCTTCGGCGAGTTCACCCTCAAGTCGGGGCGGGTGAGCCCCTACTTCTTCAACGCCGGACGGTTCGACCATGGCCGGGCGCTGGACACACTTGGCCGCTGCTATGCCGCGGCGCTGGCGGACGACGGCCTCGATTTCGACATGCTGTTCGGCCCCGCCTACAAGGGTCTTCCGCTCGCGACGGCGCTGGCGGTCGCACTGTGGCGCGACCAGGGTCGCGATGTGCCGGTGGCCTTCAATCGCAAGGAGGCGAAGGACCACGGAGAAGGTGGCGTCCTCATCGGTGCACCGCCGGCCGGTCGGGTCCTGATCGTCGACGATGTCATCACCGCGGGAACCGCGATCCGCGAGTCCGTGGCCCTGATCCGCCAGGCGGGCGCTGAACCCTGTGGCGTCATCATTGCGCTGGACCGCCAGGAACGCGGCCAGGGTGACCTGTCGGCGTCCGATGAAGTGCGTCGGTCCCTGGGATTGCCGGTGGTTGCCGTGGCCGGCCTGGACGATCTCCTCGCCTTCCTCGGGCAGCGCGACGACTTGAGCGCGCAGCGCGCGGCGGTCGCCGACTACCGCATCCGTTTCGGCTGCTGAGGCCCAGCTACACGACCTTGGCACGGCCATTGCTTCTATCCTGGCAGTCCATCAGGAGTCGTCCCGTGCGCCTCGCCCTGCTTTTCTCCCTACTGGCCCTGCTCATCCTGCCCGCCACAGCGCAGAGCACGCGCGTCTACAAATGGCAGGACGAGCACGGAAATGTCCATTACAGCGACCGCCTGCCCAGCGAGCGCACCGCCCAGAACCGCGAGGTGCTGAACGGCGACGGCATCCGGATCAACAGCCTGGACACGCCGCAGCTGACGCCAGCGGCTGCCGCAGAGCGTCAGGAACTGCTCAGGAGCGCCCAACGTGACACGGCACTGTCCGTGAGCTTCGAGAACGAGGACGCCCTGCGCCGCGTCCACGAAGATCGCATCAGCGTACTGCGCAGCGGGCTCGCCATCGCCCGCGCCAATACGGCCCGGATCCAGGAAACCCTGGCCCGCCACGAGGAACATGCGGAGTCTTTCGCCAGCCAGGGCAAGAACGTGCCCCCGGTCGTCCGCAACAACCTCGACAAGGCGCGCCAGATGCTGGCCGAGCAGGAGGCCGAAACGGCCAAGCTGGAGCAGCGCTACAACGAGACCCTGCTTGAGCACCGCGCCGAGATCGAGCGCTACAGGGAGCTGGCCGGCACGCGCTGATCCGCGTCGGCACGGGGGCGACCGACACGCTGCATCGACATTCAACAGGTTTCGCGATGTTGGGAGGCATCGCGGACACGCACGGAGGATGCGTGCGTACATCGGCCCGACGCTTCCAAGCGGCGACGGGTCGGGGGTCCCAGGGCACGGATGCCCTGGCCCTCATTTCAGTGCCAGCCCGGGTCAGTGCCAACCGGGCACCGGATCATCCCGCCACCCCAACTTTGACGTCCGCCGCCGCCCATCAAGGCAGCTTGTGCCTCCCGGGTATGGCTGTTACCGGAGGAGGCTGCCGGCACCCGCGCTTCCGTCCATCACCTGACGTTCGATCCGAAAGCAGCATTGCCTTTCAGAACGGCAATGCAAGACCGCTGTCAACGGCATGGATCTGGGCGCGGAAGGCCGACTGGATGCGTGCCAGCGCCGCCGCGTCATCGGCATCGAAGCGCAGCACCAGGCACGGCGTGGTATTCGAACATCGCACCAGCCCCCAGCCGTCCGGCCAGTCGGCACGGATGCCGTCGATGGTGCTGACCGCGGCGTCGGCGAACGCCGCCTGGGCGCTGAAACGCTCGATGAAGGCGTAGTGCTCACCCTCGCGCATGTTGACCTTCAGCTCCGGCGTGCTGACGCCCTTGGGCAGACTGGCGAACACCGCCTCGGGGTCCTTGTCCTGCGCGGCAAGGATTTCCAGCAACCGGGCCCCGGCGTACAGGCCGTCATCGAACCCGTACCAGCGCTCCTTGAAAAAGAAGTGGCCGCTCATCTCGCCGGCCAGCGGCGCCTTCTCTGACTTCATTTTCGCCTTGATAAGGGAATGCCCGGTCCGCCACATCAGCGGTCGGCCACCGGCACGCTCGACTTCGCCGGCCAGGTGGCCGGTGCATTTGACGTCATAGATGATGGTCGAACCCGGGACGCGGGCGAGGACATCGCGGGCGAAGAGCATCAACAGGCGGTCCGGGTAGATCACCTCGCCGTCGCGGGTCACGACGCCAAGACGGTCGCCGTCGCCATCGAAAGCCAGTCCCAGGTCGGCACCAGTGTCGGCCACGACCTTGACCAGGTCTTCGAGATTGTGCGGGTCGCCCGGATCGGGATGATGGTTGGGGAACGTGCCGTCGACCTCGCAGTACAGCGGCACGACCTCCGCGCCGATACCCTCGTACAACTGCTGCGCCACGATGCCGGCGATGCCGTTGCCGGCGTCGGCGACGATCTTCAGCGGACGCGCGAGGCGGATGTCGCCGGTGATGCGCGCGACGTACGCTGGCAGCACGTCCAGCTGGCTGACGCTGCCCTGCCCGTTGACATGGCGTTGCCCTTCGATGCGTTCACGCACGGCCTGGATGGCATCGCCGGAAAGCGTCCCACCGCCGATCATGACCTTGAAACCGTTGTAGTCCGGCGGGTTGTGCGAACCGGTCACCATGACGCCGGTGCCGTCGCCGTGTTCGTGCGCGGCGTAATAGAGAACCGGTGTCGGCGCGGCGCCGATATCGATGACGTCCAGCCCGCATTCCACCAGGCCGCGAATCACCGCGGCCGAGAGCATCGGCCCGGAAAGACGTCCGTCGCGACCGACGCAGAAACGCTGCAGGCCGGCCTCGCGGGCCTGCGAACCGAGCGCCCGGCCGATTTGATAGGCCGTGTCTTCCGTCAGGGAGTCGCCGACCACGCCGCGGATGTCATAGGCGCGGAAGATGCTGCTGTCGAGTTTCATGATTGTCGTGATTCCAGATCAGAAAAGGGCCGGCGCTCAGCCGCGCCCGGTATGGCCGAACCCACCCTCGCCGCGAGCGCTGGGCGCGAAGTCGTCCACCACGCGGAAGGTCGCGCGCGCCACCGGCATGAACACCAGTTGCGCGATGCGTTCGCCGGGTTGGATCTCATAGGGTTCGCTGCTGCGGTTCCATAGCGACACCATCAGTGGACCCTGGTAGTCGGCATCGATGAGGCCAGTCAGGTTGCCCAGCACGATGCCATGGCGATGACCGAGGCCAGAGCGCGGCAGGATGACCGCGCACAGGCCGGGATCGCCGATGTGGATCGCCAGTCCGGTCGGGATCAGCACGCTTGCACCCGGCGCCAGCGGGAGCGGCGCGTCGATGCACGCGCGCAGGTCCATGCCCGCGCTGGCTTCGGTGGCGTATGCGGGCAGCTCGAAGCGGTCGCCGATGCGGGCATCGAGAATCTTCAGCTCGATCTGCTTCATGCCGGGTGATCCTTCGCCGCCAGCCTGTCGGCGACGAGCTCAAGCAGCCTCGACGCGAGCACGGTCTTGTCCGCCTCGCCGAGATCGGTCACCGTGCCATCGGCGGCATAGACCACCAGCGCGTTGTCGATGACCTCGAAACCCTTGCCGTCACCGACCTGGTTGGCAGCGATCAGGTCGAGATTCTTGCGAACCAGTTTGTCGAGCGCGTAGGCCTCGACATCGCGCGTCTCGGCAGCGAATCCGACGAGCAGCGGTCGCTGCGGGCGCGAGCCCAGCTCCGCGAGGATGTCCGGCGTGCGTTCCAGCTCCAGGGTGAACGCATCCTGCGTCTTCTTTATCTTCTCGGCGGCCGGCACGCGCGGTCGATAGTCTGCAACTGCGGCGGCACCGATGTAGACATCAGCCGCCGCGGACTCGGCCAGGACCGCGTCGCGCATCTGCCCGGCGCTGCGCACATCGATGCGGCGCACGCCGGCAGGCGACGGCAGGCTCACCGGCCCCGCGACCAGCGTGACCGTGGCGCCCATGGCGGCCGCGCGTGCGGCGATGGCGAATCCCATGCGTCCGGAACTGCGATTGCCCAGATAGCGGACCGGATCGAGGTCTTCGTAGGTGGGACCGGCACTGACCAGCACGCGCCGACCAGCCAGACGGCGCGATGCCGGTGCCTCCAGCGCTGCAACGATCTCCATGGGCTCCGACATGCGACCGGCACCGACGTCGCCGCAGGCCTGGTCGCCGACACCGGGGCCCACGATGTGGACACCGCGCTGACGAAGCAGGTCAGCATTGGCCTGCGTGGCCGGATGCGCCCACATCGCCTGGTTCATCGCCGGCGCCAGCCACAGCGGCGCCTGGCTCGCCAGCACCAGCGTGCCGAGCAGGTCATCAGCCAGCCCCTGCGCCAGTTTCGCCAGCGTGTTGGCACTGGCCGGCGCGATGACGATGGCCGTGGCCCAACGCGCCAGTTCGATGTGGCCCATCGCGGCCTCGGCGTGCGCATCCCAGAGCGAACTGCGCACCGGTCGTCCGGACAGCGCCTGGAACGTCGCCTCGCCGACGAAATGAGCGGCACTTCCAGTCATCACGACCTGGACATCGGCACCGCGCTCGCGGAGACGACGCACCAGTTCGGCTGACTTGTAGGCGGCGATGCCACCACAGATGCCCAGCAGGATGCGTTGATCGGCCAAAGGGCTCACGGATGGAAAATTCCCATGCGGATGCGGGCGTTTAGCTTATCCGATACGTGACAGCGGCTGATGACCGCGGGCCTACCCGCTGGCGACGATGGCGCCATGACGATCCAGGATTGGCCCGAAACCGAACGGCCGCGCGAGAAACTGCTCGCCCGCGGGGCCGCCCAGCTCAGCGAAGCCGAGCTGCTGGCGGTCCTGCTGCGTACCGGCATCCGCGGGCTCGATGCCGTCGCACTCGCGCGGCAACTCATCACCCACTTCGGCGGGCTGCGCGGCCTGTTCGCCGCGGAACCCAGGGCGCTGTTGTCCGCACCCGGCATCGGCAAGGGCAAGGCCTGCCAATTGCTGGGCTGCGTGGAACTGGCACGCCGGCATCTTGCGGAAGATCTCCAGCGCGGGCCGGCGCTGCTCAATCCGGCCGACAGCGCCCGCTATCTGAAGGCGCGCCTGCGCGACTATCCCTATGAAGTGTTCGCGGTCCTGTACCTGGATACGCGGCATCGACCGATTGCCTGTGAAGAGCTGTTCCGCGGCAGCATCGATGGCGCCTCGGTGCACCCGCGCGAAGTCGTGCGCCGGGCTCTCGCACACAATGCCGCGGCGTTGATCCTCGCGCACAACCATCCATCCGGCGTCGCCGAGCCCAGTGAAGCAGACCGGCTGATCACCCGGCGCCTGCAGGAAGCGCTCTCGCTCGTCGATGTGCGGGTGCTGGATCACCTGGTGATCGGCGATGGGACGCCGGTCTCATTGGCGGCCCGCGGCTGGGTCTAGCCGCGTCATGCGCTCGAGAGGTCCGCGCCCCGCCCCATCGCCGCAGCGAGCGACGCCTTGGCGCACGGAGGATCGGCGCGCGTCTCTTCCCGGCAGCGCGGAAACGCGACAAGGCCCGGAATCATCCGGGCCGTGTCGGTGACGCTGGAGAGAGGCGAGCCGGCGCTACGGCCCATGATCCGGCTGCGCAGACGCCCGGGTTGCAGTTTGGGTGAATGACTACTGCGCGCCCAGACCGTAAGTCCAGCCCTTCACCCAGTCGTTGGCGCCGTCGAAGGCTCCGACATGGCTGGTCGGGATGAAGAACGGATCATTCGGCGCGGCGCCACCACCAAGCAGCGGCGAACCCGGCCGCGGCATGTAACCGTTGAGCTGCGGATCGCCGCTGCGGTTGCCGTTGCCGGCATTCCACAGTGCGGTGCCATTGTTCTCGGTTGCACCGGCGTCACAGGTGCCGATGAACGAGTTGTTGAAGGTCAGGTCGCTGCCGATCAGCGCCGCGGTCGGCTCATCCGGCACGTTCAGGCAGTTGTCGCGGAAACCGGTGACCACGACATTGCTGTAGTGACCACCGGAGCCGCGACGGATACGCGCGCCTTCGTTGCCATTGGAAGAGCCGATCAGCGTCAGGTTGGCGAAGGTCGGGATCGTCCGCGGCAGCACGTTCGGCGACGAGCTGTCGTTGTCGCACTCGATGCCATTGCTGTCGCTGCCTTGGTCACCATTCTCCGAACCCTGCCAGACCAGACCGAACTGCACCTTGCCCTGGAAGCCGTCGTCGCAGTCGAAGGCGTCGTCGCCGACCTGCGAGGCCACCAGATAGCGGCCGTTGACGGTGCCACCGAACCACTCGAAGCCGTCGTCCAGGCCACCATGCACCTGCACGTACTCGATGGTTGTGCCAGCGCCGACACCATTCAGCGTCAGGCTGTTGAGCTCCTCATCGGTGCGGATCTGCTCACCGGCCCAGAGGATACGCACGTAACGCATGACACCGCTGCTGTCGTTGACCTCGGAGCCACCGAAGGTCAGCTCCGGCACCGCCTCGAAGGCGCAGCCGAGCGGCTGGTCGGATTCGTTGCAGTTGGACTTGCCGTTGAGCACCACACCCGCCCACGAACCCGGCACGGCTTCCGGACCCGTGAAGGTGATCGGCTGGCTGCGCGACCCTTCGGCGAAGATCTTGCCGCCGGCCTTGACAGCCAGGAAATCCGGCACCGGGGTGCCGCCACCGACCAGGATCGTGCCCGGCGCGATGTTCAGCACGCCACCGTCTTCCACGGTGACCTGGCCGTTGATCCGGTACTGCTTGCCCGGACGCAGGCTGAGCGTGCCGGTGATCGACGCCGGCAGCGCACAATCGCTGCCCTGTGCGGTGGTCCCGGCCGGGCACTGCGTCACCAGCGTTTCGCAGGCGCCACCGTTGCCGGTGTAGGGCTGCAACGCATACGTCACCGGGCTCATGCCGCTGCCGGCGTTGGGCTGCATGGCCACGGACATGCTGGAACAGCCGTTGACGGTGATCGTCGCATTGCCCAGCACTTCGGTCTGCACCGCCGCCGGATTGTGGTCGTTGCCGAAGCTGCCACGGCCGGCGTTCTCGAGGAGAGCGAGCGCGCGATCATCTCCGGAATCGTCCGGCTCGCCGATCGCCCGACCCGGGAGGTGATGACGCCGTGAACGGACGTCCACTGGATCGACGCCGATTCGACCCCC
>CAZYHP010000120.1:0-7830 GCA_964647135.1 uncultured Rhodanobacteraceae bacterium | reverse complement strand
GGCACCACAGACAGCTCCTTGGGCTTCCACGGAAGCGAAAGGAAAAGCAGAAACCCCGCCCAAAGCGGGGTTTTTTGTTGCGCCATCAGCCGGCACGGTTCGGCGCCGCCCTATCGAAGCAACCGGGACGGTGCGCCGGGTTGGCGGGGGAAGCGCCCTGCGGAACTCAACGCGACGATGGCGACTTCCGGCCAACGTCCAATCCGGAAACCCCGGCCCGAAATCCTGGACGCGGACGCCCAACTTGCCGCCAACCGGCAGCGTCCATCCGCAAGGCCTGATGAAAAGCTGGGCTGTGCTTCCAGCACGGGATCCCTGCGCGGAAACATCGTGGTGATCGGCAGCGGTGGATCGGCAGCCTCGACACGGTCTGGGCCCTTTGCGATGTGGCGCGGGCCGCAGGGTCGCCCAAGGAGATTGACCCAAGACCTGCATGGTCCTGTGTCGGTGCCGCGACACGACAACGCGGCGGGGGTGGTCTATCGAGCCGATGCGCTCGGGAAGTGCACGATGCGCGGACGGCTATCTTCAATGTCGAATCGCTTCATGGCCTCGACTCGCACAAACGCGCGGACGCCACCTGGGCGTCCGCGAGCAGTTGAGGTCAGCGCTGACGACGCTCTTCCTGCTGGTTCTGCTGATTCTGGTTCTGCTGCTGTTGATCCTGGTTCTGACGGTTCTCCTGCTTGCGGTCCTGGTTCTGGCCGTCCTGACGGTTTTCCTGATCGCGATTGGTCGCCATGATGTTGCTCCTGTTTGGGTTGGGTTTGACTCGGTGTGGGAGCCGGTCGACGCATTCGACGCCGGCGTCGCCCCACCCCAGGATCTGCGCAAGTGGGATGCCAATTGCCCACGCAACGAGGATTCACGATTCGGGTTTCTACGTGAACGTGTGAAAGGCGTTACATTGCGGCGGTCAAGAAACTCTCTCGAATTCGAGCCGGCAGGCTGTCCACAGCCCCGATCAACGGGCAAAAATTCCTGCGCGAATATCTGTTCTACATTGAGCAACCAACACCCGAAGCGCAGATCGGATTGCCGACGGATCATTCATTCGCAAGCCTGCGGTCGGGCCGAATGCCCCCAAGTCCGGCGGGGACATTGCGAAACGAACGACAGCCGATCTCCACTCCCGACACCCGCGCCTGACCCGGAGCCATCGCCACCGGGAGCGATCACCGTGCCGTTCAACGACAGAAACCACGGCCCGTCCGCAGCATCACCTCCAACGTGCGCGCCCGAGCCCCCCGCTGTCTTTTCAGGAATCGGGGCGGAGCCCACCCGGCGATTGCGAATCGGTCCGGCCTGCGTAGATCAGACTCGCGCCGATCAGCACGAGCAGGACGCCCGACACCAGGAACGTCACGTCCAGATACAGAGGCTCGATCACGTATTCATTGACGTGGTGAATCTTCAGGAGGTGATGGTTGACCACACCCTCGACCAGATTGAAAACGCCCCAGCCCGCCAGCAGTGCGCCGGTGAATGCCTTGCCCGACCACTGCACGTCGGCACGGCGGGCACTGCGCCACAGCCATCCCAGTCCGACCACCGTCATCAGCCAGACCGCCGCATGGAAGTAGCCGTCCCAGACCATGTTGACCTTGATCGACACGACGTCGTCAGGAGGGATTCGCGCACTCAGCATGCTGTGCCATTGCAGAATCTGGTGGAATACGATGCCGTCGACGAAGCCACCCAGGCCCGCGCCCATCAACATGCCGGGCGCGAGGACAGGCATGCGCTTCCGGGCGCTCATGGCCTTGAACGCCGCAGCGACGGGGTGCGCCGGCGACCGAGCCAGTGCACGGCCAGGCCGGCGAGCAACAGGATGACGACAGGCAGCGAGAGCGTCCCCAGTTGCAGCAGGAAACCGTCGGCGTAGACGCGGCTGTGCACCTCGGCCCGGCAGGACCAGCAGGCCTGGGCCGGCGAAGTCAGCGCCAGCGACAGGGTGGAAAGCGCTGCTGTGGAACGTGCCCGGATCGACATGCAGACTCCTCAGGTGTCCACGGCGACGAGCAAATCCTGCGCCACGCTCGCGACCCGCCCCTACCCAATCCGCGAACCGATCGATTTCGCCGGATCCTGCGCCAAGCCCGCGACGAGCCGGCGGCTTCACCATGACGCAATGCTCAACGGTCAGGCCGTGTAAATCCTTCCGTCGACTTGAACTTGCTTCCCGTGCAACAGCCACATGGCAACAACGCCTGGTTCCAGCGCGTGGCCTGCCTGTCTGGCACAGCGATTGCGGCGATAGCGGGCATTCGCCGCCACCGAAGGAGACGCCAATGACACTGTCGATCATGGACGCCAAGGGCTGTCCGCTGGAAAAACAACGATTCACGTGGCGCGACCTTGTACGCGAACCGATCAGCAAACTGGACTGCGATGCCTTCACCCGGGTGCGCATCATCCTCATGAACGGTATCGAGAACGAAGCGTTCCGCTTTCAGCACGCCTGCGCCCGATTCAATCGCGACCTGCGCCTGCCGTTGGCGCGCATCCGCCGCGTCGAGCACCACCAGGCCACCCTCATCAACTGGTTGTTGGGTGCGGACCACTCGCCTCTGGAAACCACCATCGCCTACGAGCAGGTGGCCATCGAGGTCACCGCCGCCGTGGCGCAGACGGAACCGGATCCCTACCTGGCGCAGACCTACCGTTTCGGCCTGCTGGAAGACTTTGACCACATGCACCGCTACGCCGCCATGCTCGACCGGCTTGAGGGCAAGGACGCGAACAACATCCTGCAGTGCTATACCGACATCCTGCCCGGGCGTCCGACCGCCGTTGAACACCGCGCGCCGGAGGACGACTTGCGCACGCCGTTCGACGCCCGCACTGCGCATCCACTGTCGAAGCTGCATGCCCTTACCATCACCGCGGCGGAGCAGCAGACCCACAACTACTACATGAATGTCGGGCCGCTGTTCGCCGATCCGCTGGCGCGTCAGCTGTATGCGGAGATCGCGTCGATCGAGCAGCAGCACGTGACGCAGTACGAATCGATCATCGACCCAGACCAGACATGGATGGAACAGTGGCTGATGCACGAGCTGACCGAGGTCTATCTCTACTACGCCTGCGTGCAGCAGGAGACAGATCCCCGCATCAAGGCGATCTGGGAGCGATTCCTCGACTACGAGCTGGGCCATCTGCACCACGTCGCCGAACTGTTCAAGCGCATCGAAGGCCGCGATCCGGCCGAACTGATTCCCGATCGCCTGCCGGAGCCGGTCAGCTTCGCCAGCCAACGCGAGTTCGTGCGCCAGGTGCTCACGCAGGAGGTGGACCTGCGCGCACGCGGCCCTGACTACGTGGGGCCCGATGAAGAAAGCGAAGCCACCCTCGCCTATCGCACGCACATGAACAGTGAAGGTTCGCCCAGCGAAGCGGTTGCGGCCGGCTACGAATGGTCGGCCGGCACCGAACTGGACCGTGCGGCCGCCTGATCAGCCTGACTAGGAGAACATCATGGACAACAACACCGGACTGGGCATGAACCGGACAGGCATGCAGATGTCGCCCATCGACGCCAGCGAACTGATCCAGGGCGAAGCACCGCCGGACGATGCCGTGCTCGGCCCTGCTGCCCGCGTTCGGGCGAGCTACGCGGAAGAATCCGAGGGTATCGGTTCGGTACCCCTGCCGGCCACCGTCAAGGGCGTCGTCCGCTCCGGCGTCGACATGCTGAGCGGCACGCGCATGCAGGTCCTCCTCGACAAGCTCGGCGAGCGCCTGGCTTACGAACGCGCCGGCACCCGGTTGTACGAAGCGTTCCTGGTCAAGCTCAACGCCATGGGTGAGGCCGCCGATCCCGACATGGTGGCGACCGCCCGCACGATCCGTGCCCAGGAAGCCGGCCACTTCGCGATGCTGCGCGACTGCATCACGGAACTGGGTGGCGATCCGACGACACAGACGCCCTGCGCGAATCTCGTCGGCGTGCAGGGCATGGGCCTGGTCCAGGCGATGACGGATCCAAGGACCAATCTCGCGCAGAGCCTGAATGTGCTGCTTTCGGCGGAACTGATCGATACGGCGGCCTGGGAACTGCTCGCCGACCTCGCCGGCAACATTGGACATGAGGGACTGCGGGAGCGTTTCCTGGAGGCTGCGCAGCTTGAGGCGCAGCATCTGGAGACGGTCACCGCGTGGTGCCATCAGGCCGTGCTGGTTGATGCCGGCGTTTCCGCCACGCCCTGATCGCTGCCCGTCGCAACCGGCCCATCGTCCGCACGATCATGCAGACGATGTCATTGGATGATTGGATTCCGGCGCTTGTCGCGTAGGGCTTCTGTATTGGGCACCTCCCGCCCGTACAGAGGAGACCGGCATGCGCCGTTTTCGATACATCCGATTCACCTCCGCGCTGCTGATTGCCAGCAGTTGTGCCCACGCCTCCGTTTGCCGCGTGGCCCCCGATGGTCAAGGAACCGGCGCGACATGGTCGACGCCCATGTCGTTGCAGTCGGCGCTTGCCGACACATCCTGCGCTGAACTCTGGCTCCGCGCCGGCGTGTACAAGCCGGTCCAGCCACTGAACCCCGACAATCCCACCCTCACCGAGCGCGCCATCGGTTTCGTCATCCGTCCCGGCATGCGCCTGTATGGCGGATTTGCCGGGCACGAATCGCAACTCTGGCAGCGCGATCCCTGGCAGCACCGCAGCGTGCTTTCCGGTGACATCGACAACGATGACGACACCGACGCCTGGGGCATCGTCCAGTCGGCCGAGGGCAATCGCTACAGCAACAGTTTCCATGTCGTGGTGATGGACGGCGGCACCAGCGCCGGGCCCCTTGGTCGCGATACCTTGCTGGATGGCGTGACCATCACCGCAGGACGCGCCCTGGGTGATTCCAGCCTCAATCGCAATTCGGGTGGTGGCCTGCTCTGCCTGGCCGGAAACACCGGCCAGTCCTGCAGCCCGACCCTTCGCGATGTCCAGTTCAGCGGCAACGTCGGCCTGCGCGGCGGCGCCATGCATCACCGGGGCAACACTGGCGGACGCAGCGAACCGCTGCTCGAGCGCGTGCTGTTCAGCGGCAACCGCAGCACCTCCCACGGCGGTGCGCTCTACAGCGACGGGACCCAGGCCGGCAATGCCGGCGCCGTGATGCGCGACGTGCGGTTCACGGGGAATCTCGCCAACAACTACGGCGGTGCCATCTATCTGGATGCCACAAACGGTGGTGATGCCAGCCCGACCATCGAGCGCGTGCAGTTCAGCGGCAACAACGGCAGCCGTGGCGGCGCCGTGTACATCGACGCCGGCAGTGGCGGGCGGGCTCGACCCGGCCTGGTCAATACGACCTTCCACGGCAATACCGCCAGTGGCGAAGGCGGTGCGGTCTACATCTACACCGGAATCAGCGGTGACGGGCGGGCCCGGCTCCGCCATGTCACCTTCAGCGGCAACAGTGCCACACGCGGCGGTGCAATCGCCAATGCCGGCGGCGCCAGCAATCCTGCCGGCGCCAATCCCGAGCTGGATGGCGTCATCCTCTGGGGCAACAGCGCCAGCCAGGCCGGGGCGCAGATCCACAACCAGCAGGCACAACCCGTCATCCGAAATGGCATCGTCGAAGGCGGCTGTCCCGAGGGCAGCCAATGCACCTCGGTGTCAGCCGGCAATCCGCTGCTGGGCGCGCTGGCCGACAATGGCGGCTGGACGCTGAGCATGAAGCCGGGGACGGGCAGTCCCGCCATCAATGCCGCGGCGACGGGAACCTGTCCGCCGGATGATCAGCGCGGCATCCCACGCGCCCAGGGCACGCTCTGCGATATCGGCGCCGTGGAGGTGGAGGTTCCACCGTGCCACGTCAGGGCCGATGCCAGCGGAAGCAATGACGGCAGCGACTGGGCCAACGCCTTCACCAGCCTGCAGGCCGCATTGGCCCATCCGGCGTGTGGCGAGATCCGCGTCGCCGCCGGCCTCTACACACCCGCGGCAGCGGGCAGCCCGGAGATCGCCTTCAATGTGCGGCCTGGGCAACGCCTGTACGGCGGATTCGCGGGCCACGAGACCAGCCTGCAGCAGCGCGATCCGGCGGCCAACCGCACGGTGCTCTCCGGCGACATCGACGGCAATGACCTCACCGATGCCGACGGCATCCTGGTCCGCACCGCCGACCGGCGTGGCGAGAACAGCCATCGGGTGCTGGTGCTGGACGGCGCCACCGCCGCCGGCCCGATCCTCGCCACCACGGTGGTGGACGGCTTCGCCATCACCGCCGCGGCCACCTTCGATCTCAACGGCGGTGGCCTGTATTGCCGTGGCCGAGGTGCCGGCAATGAATGCAGTCCGTCACTGTCCGAACTTTTCTTCAGCGCCAACTTCGCCGCCGAGGGCGGCGGCCTGTTCAACGATGGCGGGTATGGCGGTGTCGCCAGCCCCACCCTGGCCAACATCACCTTCCGCGGCAATTCGGCCAGCTATGGTGGCGGCGGCATGTACAACGAAGGCTGGCAGGGCGGCGACAGCAGTCCCACGCTCACCAACGTCACCTTCCTCGGCAATTCGTTCACCGCCCTGGTCAATTCCGGCGGACTGGGCGGCAACAGCAGCCCCTGGCTCAACCATGTCACCTTCAGCGGCAATATCAGCCGCAGCGGGGGTTCGTCGGTCATGAACACGGCCGTGAACGGCACGGCCGAGCCGGTTTTCAGCAACGTGATCGCCTGGGGCGGCACGCTCGCCCTGCCGGACGAACCGGATTGCGAGTTGGAGATCTGCAATGTCCACGCTGGTCCCGTGTTCATCGCCAGCGTGATTGCCGGCGGCTGCCCGGGCGGAGCGCAGTGCGGTCCCGGTGTGGTCGACGCCGATCCTTTGCTTTCACCGTTGGCGTACACAGGCGGCGGCACTCCGACCCTGATTCCGGCGTTGGCCAGCGCGGCTATCGATGCGGGCGACCCGTCCACCTGCGCCGACCGCGACCAGCGCGGGGTGTCGCGTCCGCAGGGAGCCGCCTGCGACATTGGCGCCGTCGAGCTGCGGCCGGGCGGCGAGGATGCCCTGTTCGCCGACGGTTTCGAGCCGGACTGACACCGCGCCCGGGCGATATGGACCGGCCGCTCCGCCCCACCGGGGGAGCGGCCGGGTCCAGCGGCAACGGCTATAATGTCGCCGCAATCCACCTCGCGGTGGGAGAAGCCGGTCCGCCGGCTGCCGAAGGCGCAAACGCCCGTAATCGCTCAGGCCCGATACCACCGCGCGGAAACACTCTGGAGAGACCGACCGGCCTGGCCGGAACCGGCGCCGAAGGGGCACGAAGCTCGCGCTTCCAAACTCTCAGGCAAAAGGACAGAGGGGCAAGCGGAATCGCGCACGCCGGTGCGCGTTTCGCGCAGGCGCTCGCCCGCGAGCGCTTCCCTGTCCTCCTCTCCGGAACGCCGCCATGTCCATGCCCTCCCTGCGCGACCTCGAGCACCACGACGCTTTCGTCGACCGCCACATCGGCCCCAACGACGCCGAAATCGCGCAGATGCTGCGTGCGGTCGGATATGACTCCCTGGGCGCGCTGACCGACGCCATCGTCCCCGGCAGCATTGCGCCGACCGGTACGCTGCGACTCGAAGACAGCCTCCCCGAAGTCGACGCGCTGGCGCGCATCCGCGACATCGCCGGCCGCAACCGCGTCTTCCGCAGCTTCATCGGCCAGGGCTACTACGGCACGCACACGCCCAACGTCATCCTGCGCAACATCCTCGAGAATCCGGCGTGGTACACGGCCTACACGCCCTACCAGGCCGAGATTTCGCAGGGGCGCATGGAGGCGCTGATCAACTTCCAGCAGATGTGCGCCGACCTCACCGGCATGG
>CAZYHP010000119.1:0-7867 GCA_964647135.1 uncultured Rhodanobacteraceae bacterium | reverse complement strand
TCGCGTTGACGGTGGTGGCCGGCCATGTGCTGATGGCCGGACTGCTGGTTCGCGCGATGCGCCCGGCGGAGTTGCCGGAGTCCAGGGCGGAGTCGATGGTGATGGTCGATTTTTCGCAATGGCGGCGTGCCGAACCCGAGCCTGATCCCGAGCTTTCGCAGGAGCCCGCGCCGCTGCCCACGGACGAGGCGCCGTCGCCTGTTCCGGAACCGGTCGCTCCGCCCACGGCGAGGCCGACGCCGCGTCGGCACACGCAGCCGTCGACGCCGATGGAGGCGGTGATCGCCGGTCCGGAAGAACCGGCGGTCGCGCAATGGCGGGTGGCGCCTTCGGAGAATCCGTTTTCGTTGCCGCCGGCGCAGCAGGCGGAGCAGGGCTTTGGCCGACGTGACCAGGCCACTCTGCCGTCGGTCACGCGACCGCGCGTCGCCGGTGCCGCACCGCCGAATCCGATCATTCCGCAGCAGCGCATGCGTCGGCGGATGGGGCCGGGTGATGTGGTGCAGGCGATCGGCAGCCTGATCGGTGGTGGACCGGATGCGGCGGTGGAGGCGCCATGCGGTGGTCGCATGAACGGCGGTGACGGTGTGGCGCGGGCGTTTTCGCCCGCCTGGAACAAGCACTACGGTTGCGCCGAAGACCGCGAGGCGGAGAACTTCGACGGTACCTTCGCGCAGCCGCCGGGAACGGTGCGCTGAACCGCGTCATCGGGACGACCGTGCCGTCCCGATGACCCTTGCACCGGTTGCGGATCAGTCGTTGAGTCCGCGGTATTCGAGCAGACTGTCGACCTTCGCATCGCTGCCGCGGAATTCGCGGTACAGCTCGGTCAGGTCGCGGGTGTGGCCGCGCGAGAGGATGCCGTCTCTGAAGGCCTGACCGGCCTTGCGCGAGAGGCCGCCGTTCTCGGTGAACCATGCGAAGCCATCGCGTGCCAGCACCTCTGCCTGGAAATAGGCGTAGTAGCCGGCGGAATAGCCGCCGCCCCAGACGTGGGCGAAATACGGCGTGCGGTAACGCGGTGGCACTTCCGCCAGGTCGACGCTGTAGCGCTTCAGGGCCTCGGCCTCGAATGCCTCGACGTCGGCAATGTCGGCGGCGTCGGCCGGCAGCGCGTGCCAGGCCTGGTCGATCAGGGCGGCGGCCAGGTACTCGGTGGTCGCATAACCCTGGTTGAAGCTGCGCGAGGCCATCAGCTTTTCGAGCAGTTCGGCGGGCAGCGGCTCGCCGGTCTGGTGGTGGCGCGCGTAGTTCGCCAGCACGGTCGGATGCGTGGCCCACTGTTCGTTGATCTGCGACGGGAACTCGACGAAATCGCGTGGCACGTTTGTGCCCGCCAGCGACGGATAGCGGGTGTTCGAGAACATGCCGTGCAGCGCATGGCCGAATTCGTGGAACGTCGTGATGACGTCGTCGAACGACAGCAGCGCCGGCTGGCCCGCGGCCGGCCTGGTGTAGTTGCAGACGTTGTAGACCACCGGGATCGTGCCGGTCAGGCCGTTCTGTTCGACGAAGTTGCCCATCCAGGCGCCACCGCCCTTGCTCGGGCGCGCGAAGAAGTCGGCGTAGAACAGCGCCAGCTGCTTGCCATCCTCGTCGAGCACGTCGAACACGCGCACGTCCGGATGGTAGACCGGAATGTCGCTGCGCTCGCGGAAGGTGATGCCGTACAGCTGCGTCGCGGCGTGGAAGACGCCGTCCTTGAGCACGCGATCCAGTTCGAAGTACGGCTTGACCTGGTTCTCGTCGATCTGGAACTGCGCCTGGCGGACCTGCTGGGCGTAGAAGTCCCAGTCGGACGCCGTCAGCTTGAAGCCGCCACCCTGCTGGTCGATCAGCGCCTGGATGCGGGCCGCTTCGGCACGCGCCTTGGCGGTCGCCGCCGGCACGGTGTCGGTCAACAGGCGGATCGCGGCTTCCGGCGTGCCAGCCATCTGGTCGGCCAGGCCATAGGCGGCGTAGCTGTCGAAGCCGAGCAGCTTCGCGCGTTCGGCGCGCAGTGCGGCCAGCTCGCGGACCAGTGCCCGGGTGTCGTTGGCATCACCGCGGCTGGCACGCTGTTCGGAAGCGGCGAGCACGCGGGCGCGCAGTTCGCGGTTCTTCAGCGACACCAGCACCGGCTGCTGGGTGGTGTTGAGCAGCGGCAGCAGCCACTTGCCCTCGTGGCCGGCGGCCTTCGCTGCGTCGGCGGCCGCGGCGATGTCGCCTTCATCCAGACCGTCCAGTTGCGCGACATCGTCGACCAGCACGCCACCGGCATTGCTGGCGGCCAGCAGGCGCTGGCTGAACTGCGTCGACAGCGCCGATTCGCGCTGGTTGATCTCGCGCAGGCGCGCCTGGCTGGCGTCGTCGAGCAGCGCACCGGCACGCTCGAAACGGCGCTGGTAGTGCTCGACCAGCGCGACCTGTTCGGCCGTCAGGCCGATATCGTTGCGCTGCGCATGCAGGGCCTTCACACGCTCGAACAGCGCCTTGTTGAGGAAGATCTCGTCCTGGTGGCTGGCCAGCTTCGGTGAAATCTCCGCCTCGATCGCCTGGCGCGCTTCGTTGGTGTCGGCGCCGACCAGGGCGCCGAAGACGGTGTAGGCGCGGGTCAGGGTCTCGCCGCTGCGTTCCAGCGCTTCGATGGTGTTGACGAAGGTGGGCGCCTCGCTGTTGCCGGCGATGGCGGCGACTTCCTGCAGGTGCTCGCGCATGCCGTGCTCGATGGCCGGCTTGAAGTGCTCATCGCGCAGCAGGTTGAACGGCGGCGCCTGGAAGGGCAGGGTCGAGGCGGTGAGCAGCGGGTTGGCCTGGACGGCTTCCGTGCCGGCCGCGGTCGGCGTGGTGTCGGTCATGGTCGGTGCGGAGTCGGGGCTGGAGCAGGCGGCCAGGGCAATGGTCATGGCCAGGACGATGGGGCGGATTCGGCTCACAACAAGGTTCCGGATGGGATGGAACTGCCAACGATACCGCCACGCCGTCCCGCGCGTATTCGTCATGGCGGCGCCTGGCTTCGGTTGGGCGGGGTTACACTGCCGGCGTTTACCCCGGAATCACCGTTGATGACCCGTGTTCCTCCAGAACAGGCCGGCGACCAGGTCAAGACCACGACCTGCTACATGTGCGCCTGTCGCTGTGGCATCGACGTCCACCTTCGCGACGGCAAGGTGCGCTACATCCAGGGCAATCCACGCCACCCGGTCAATCGTGGCGTGCTCTGCGCCAAAGGCAACGCCGGCATCATGCAGCACAACTCGCCGGCACGGCTGCGCAAGCCGCTGCTGCGCGTCGGTGAACGCGGCGAGCGTGCCTTCCGCGAAATCGAATGGGACGAGGCACTGGCCATCGCCACCGGCTGGCTGTCGCGCGTGCGCGCCGAGGATCCGGACCGGCTGGCCTTCTTCACCGGTCGCGACCAGAGCCAGGCGCTGACCGGCTGGTGGGCGCAGCAGTTCGGCACCCTCAACTATGCGGCACACGGCGGCTTCTGTTCGGTGAACATGGCGGCCGCCGGCATGTACAGCTTCGGCGGTTCGTTCTGGGAATTCGGCGAACCGGACTGGGCGCACACGCGCTACCTGATGATGTGGGGCGTGGCCGAAGACCACGATTCCAATCCGATCAAGCTCGGCCTCGGACAGCTGAAGGCGCGCGGCGCCAAGATCGTCGTCGTGAATCCGGTGCGCAGCGGTTATGGCGCCGTCGCCGACGAATGGATCGGCATCCGGCCCGGCAGCGACGGCCTGTTCGCGATGGCGCTGATCCATGAGCTGCTGCGCGCCGACCGCATCGACCTGGATTACCTGGTGCGCCACACCAATGCGCACTGGCTGGTGATCGACGATCCGGGCGCGCCCGACGACGGCATGATCGCCCGCGATGGCCACGGCGACGGCGGCGGCCGGCCGCTGTGTTTCGACCGTGGCACGGGCACGCTGGTGGATGCGCTGGCCGGCGACATCCAGCCGGCGGTGGTGGGTGCGTTCACGCTGGCGGATGGAAGGCGCGCCCGCCCGTCGTTCCAGCTGCTCGCGGAGCGCTACCTGGATCCGCAGTACGCGCCGGACGCGGTCGCCGAACGCTGCGGCGTTGCGGCGGACACCATCCGCCGCATCGCCGCCGAACTGGCGCATGCCGCGTTCGAACAGGGCTTCGTGCTGCCGCAGCCGTGGACGGACGTGCACGGACGCCATCACGAAGGCTTTGTCGCCCGCCCGGTCAGCATGCACGCGATGCGTGGCATCGCCGCGCATGCCAACGGCTTCCACACCTGTCGCGCGCTGCATGTGCTGCAGATGCTCCTGGGCAGCATCGATGCGCCGGGTGGCCACCGTTTCCAGCCGCCGTATCCGAAAGGCACGCCGCCGGGCAATCGCCCGGGCAAGACGCGCCGCGCCGATGGCACGCTGGATGCGGCGCCATTGGGATACCCGCAGTCGCCGCAGGACCTGCTGGTCGATGCCGATGGACAACCGCGGCGCCTCGACAAGGCCTTCTCCTGGCAGCATCCCCTGGCTGTGCACGGCATGATGCACAGCGTGATCCGCAACGCCTGGGCCGGCGATCCGTATCCCGTCGACACGCTTTTCATGTTCATGGCGAACATGAGCTGGAACTCGACGATGAACACGCGGCAGACGCAGGAGATGCTCGCCGACCGTGATCCCGCCACCGGCGAGTACCGCATCCCGCGCCTCATCTACGTCGATGCCTACGACTCCGAAATGGTCGCCTGGGCCGACCTCGTGCTGCCCGATACGACGTACCTGGAGCGTTACGACTGCATTTCGGTGCTGGATCGCCCGATCTCGGAGGCCGACGCCGCCATCGATGCGATCCGCCAGCCGGTGGTCGCGCCCGACCGCGACGTGCGGCCGTTCCAGGATGTGCTGCTGGATCTGGGGGCGCGACTCGGCCTGCCGGGACTGGTGCGCGAGGATGGCAGCGCCCGCTATCCGGGCGGTTACGCCGACTACATCGCCAACCATGAGCGCGCGCCGGGTGTCGGCCTGCTGATCGGCCATCGTGGCGAACAGGGCGATGCGGTCGGCAAGGGCGCGCCGAATCCGGCGCAGCTCGACGCCTACGCCGGTGACGACTGCTTCTTCTCGGCCCCCGTTCCCGAAGCCGGCCTTTACTACAAGATGGCGAACCGGGATTACCTGGACTGGGCGCAGCAGCTGGGTTTCCTGCCGCCGGCAAAGGGTCCGGGTTCGCGCGAGGAACTGGTGTTCCAGCTCTACGGCGAGACGCTGCAGCGCTTCCGGCTCGCCGCGCGGGGCCACGGCGAGGTGCAGCCGCCCGATTCCGAACGCGCGCGCGTCGAACGCTTCTTCGATCCGCTGCCGTTCTGGTACGCGCCGTTCGAACACGTCGATGCGGCGTCGGAGGATTTCCCGTTGTCGGCGCTCACGCAGCGACCGATGTTCATGTACCACGCCTGGGGTTCGCAGAATCGCTGGTTGCGCCAGATCGCCGCACGCAATGTGCTGTACGTGCATCCGTCTACGGCGGCCGAACAGGGCGTGCAGCCCGGGGAGCGCGTGCGCGTCGAGAGCGCGCATGCGGCCATCGAGGCGGAGATCGGCCTGCACGAAGGCGTCGAGCCGGGCACGGTGTGGACCTGGAACGCCATCGGCAAGCAGAAGGGCGCGTGGAAGCTCGCCGGTAACGCGCCGGAGTTCAGGCGCGGCTTCCTGCTCAACCATCTGATCCCCGAACGTCGCGCCGACGGCTATGCACACGCCGATCCGGTCACCGGCCAGGCGGCGTGGTTCGACCTGCGTGTGCGGCTGCGCAAGCTCTGAGCGCGGTGAAACCTGGCGGTTGCAGCGTGCCCGCGAATTGCCAGAAGTGCCGGCAATGATGGCGGCGTCATGGTCCGAGGTCCGCCGATGAAAAGTCCAACCCGCCGAGATGTCCTGAAAAGCCTCCTGGCCGTTCCTGTGCTGGCGCTGGCGGCCTGTGCCACGCGACGAATCCCATCGCGGCCGGAGGGCAGCAACGCACTCGCGGCGCTGGAGCAGCAGCATGGCGGCCGCCTCGGCGTCTGCGCGCTCGACACCGGCAGCGGCGACGAGCTGCACTGGCGGGGCGATGAGCGATTCGCCCTGTGTTCGACCTTCAAGCTGCCGCTGGCCGCGACCGTGCTGCGCGCGGTCGAGCTTGGCGAACTCGATGGCAACGCGCACATCCACTTCGGACCGGAGGATCTGGTGCCACACGCACCGGTGATCCAGGCGCGTCTCGATGCCGGCATCACCGCCATGACGGCACTGGAACTGGCCGAAGCCGCGCAGCTCACCAGCGACAACGTCGCCGCCAACCTTCTGCTGCGCGAGCTGGGTGGACCGGCTGGCGTCACGGAAAGCTGGCGCGAGCGTGGCGACCCCGTCACCCGGCTGGATCGCTTCGAGCCGGCGATGAACCACGTGCTGCCCGGCGAAGTGCATGACACCACCACGCCCTGCGCGATGGCGCGCCATGTCGGGGCACTGATGACCGGCGATCTGCTGACATCGGCATCACGCGACACGCTGCGGCAATGGCTGATCGCCACGGACACCGGCCTGCGGCGCCTGCGCGCCGGCCTGCCACCCGACTGGCCGGCCGGCGACAAGACCGGCACCGGCATTGCGCCGACGATGGCGAACAAGCTCAACGATGTCGCCGTGGCCTGGCCACCAGGACGCGCGCCCCTGGTCATCGCCGCCTACTACGAATCCCGCGACCACAGCCCTGGCACCTGGCGCGACGAAGAAGCCATCTTCCCGTCGATTGCCCGCGTCGCCACGGCGTGGCTGGACGTTCTGGACTGAGATCCGCGCAGGCGCCTGATGGCATTCGACCGACGTCCACGGTGACGTCAGGCCAGGCGTCATGGCGTATACTCCACCCCAGTATCAAGAACGGGGTGGCGTGTGCCGCATTCGCCGGAAGAGAAACGCAAGGTCCTGGCGCGCGTGAAGCGCATCCGTGGCCAGGTCGACGCGCTTGAACGGGCGCTGCTGGCCGGTGCCGACTGTGCGCCGGTGCTGCAGCAGATCGCCGCGCTGCGCGGCGCCGTCAACGGCCTGATGTCCGGCGTGCTGGAAAGCCATCTCCGTGAAGAACTGGGCGCGCCGCGCGCGTCCGCCGCCGATCGCCAGGCGAGCATCGACGATGCCGTCGCGCTGGTGCGTTCCTATCTCAGGTAAGCAGGAGAGTCCCATGAAATCACGCGCCGCCGTCGCCTTCGGTCCGGGCCAGCCGCTGCAGATCGTCGAGATCGACGTCGAGCCGCCGCGCAGGGGCGAGGTGCTGATCCGCGTCACCCATACCGGTGTCTGCCACACCGACGCCTTCACGCTGTCCGGCGATGATCCCGAAGGCCTGTTCCCCTGCGTGCTCGGCCATGAAGGCGCCGGCGTCGTGGTCGAGGTCGGCGAGGGCGTCACCAGCGTCAAGCCCGGCGACCACGTGATTCCGCTGTACACCGCCGAGTGCGGCGACTGCCTGTTCTGCAAGAGCGGCAAGACCAACCTCTGCGTCGCCGTGCGCGCCACCCAGGGCAAGGGCGTGATGCCGGACGGCAGCACGCGCTTCTCGTACAACGGCGAACCGGTTTACCACTACATGGGCTGTTCGACCTTCAGCGAATACACCGTGGTTGCCGAGGTGTCGCTGGCGAAGGTGAATCCCGACGCCAATCCCGAACAGGTCTGCCTGCTCGGTTGCGGTGTGACCACCGGCATCGGCGCGGTGCACAACACGGCCAAGGTGCAGGAAGGCGATTCGGTCGCGGTGTTCGGCCTCGGCGGCATCGGCCTGGCGGTGATCCAGGGCGCGAGACAGGCGAAGGCCGGCCGCATCATCGCCATCGACACCAACCCGGCCAAGTTCGAAC
>CAZYHP010000118.1:0-7897 GCA_964647135.1 uncultured Rhodanobacteraceae bacterium | reverse complement strand
CTCAGCGCTCGCGGTAGTACATGCGCATGGCCAGCGGCGCGAAGACGGCGGTGACCACGAGCGAAGCGACCAGCACCCAGATCACGTCGCCGGCATCGACGTTGCCGTGCATGAGGCCGCGTGATGCGCTGGCCAGATGGCTCACCGGATTCACCGACACCACCGTCTGCATCCAGCCCGGCATGGTGTCGGGATTGACGAAGATGTTGCTGACGAAGGTGAGCGGAAACAGGAACAGGAAGCTGGTGGTCATCACCGATTCCGGTGAACGCACCAGCATGCCGACGATGATCCACGGCCACGACATCGCCGAGGCGAAGACCAGCATCAACGCCACGGCAAGCAGCACGCCGATGACGCCGCCCTCGGGACGGAAACCGAGGATGAAGCCCACGGTCAACACGACCAGTGCCGCCAGCGCGTAGCGGGCCAGGTCGCCGAGCAGTGCACCGACGATCGGTGCCGGCTGCCAGATCGGCAGCGAGCGGAAGCGGTCGAACAGGCCCTTGTCGATGTCGGTGTTGATGCCGACGCCGGTGTAAACGGTGAGGAACACCATGGTCTGCACGACGATACCCGGCAGCAGGTATTGCAGGTACGCCTCCGTCGATCCGGCCAGCGCGCCGCCGAACAGGTAGGTGAACATCAGCGTCATCATGATCGGGAACACGGTGACGTCGAAGAGCTGGAACGGCACATGCTTGATCTTCAGCATCGCGCGCCAGGCCAGCGTCACGGCCGCCGACCAGCCACCCGGTGCGGCGGGTGCCGGCTGGTCCGGCGACAACGCCCGTTCGAATGCCTGGTTCATGCCGCCTTCTCCTCAGCGGCCACTTCGGCCGCACGGCCGGTGAGCGCGAAAAACACATCGTCCAGACTGGGCTGTGCCAGTGCGAACTCGGTGAACGCCAGGCCGCTTCCGGCCAGCACCGACAGCGCCGCCGGCACGCGCTCGTCGTCGTTGACCTTGGCCAGCAGCAGGCCCGGCTCATTGCCCGGATGCACTTCCCCCAGGGCCGCCTGCAGCAGCGCACGCGCCTCGTCGCTCCGCGACGGATCGGCAAGGCGCACGTGCAGGCTTCGCCCGCCAAGCGACTGCTTCAACTCGCGACTGGTGCCCTCGGCGATCAGCCGGCCGTGGTCGATCACGCCCAGTCGGTCGGCAAGGCGATCCGCCTCTTCGAGGTACTGCGTCGTCAACAGCACGGTGGTGCCCTGCGCGGCGATGGCGCGCACGATCTCCCAGACCTGGTTGCGACTGCGCGGGTCCAGCCCGGTGGTCGGTTCGTCGAGGAACAGCAGGTCGGCGGTGCGCACCAGGCTGGCGGCGATGTCCAGCCGCCGCCGCATGCCGCCGGAGTACTGGCGCACCTGTCGTCCCGCGGCCTCGGCAAGGTCGAAAGCTTCGAGCAATGTCTCTCCGCGCTGGCGTGCGTCACGCCATGAAAAACCGAGCAGCCGTGCGATGAGCACGAGATTCTCGATGCCGGTCAGGTCCTCGTCGACGGAAGCGAACTGCCCGGTGAGACTGATGCGATTGCGCACCTGCGCCGCGTCAGCGACCACATCTTGGCCGAACACGCGGGCGCTGCCGCCAGTCGGCCGCAGGAGCGTGGCGAGCATGCGGATGGTCGTGGTTTTCCCGGCACCGTTCGGCCCGAGCAGGCCGTAGACCGCACCGCGTGCGACCTGCAGGCTGATGCCGTCGACGGCGCGAGTGTTGGCGAAATCCTTGCGCAGTTCCAGCGTTTCGATCGCCAGCGTCATGCCAGCCCTCCTGCGGTGTTGTGGACGATGTGCCCTGGTCGAATGGCGCCCGGCGGATTCGACCGCGACAGGCCACGACGGATCCTGCGCCTGCCGGACGCCCAGGTCAGCGCGGCACCAGCCGCAGGATCGCGCCGTCCAGCATCAGCAGCAGGCGATCGTCGAGGTGGTGGAAATCGAAGCTGGCGTTCTCGCAATCCACGCGCAGGGTCTTCACCCCCGGTCCGTCGAAACCCAGGGTCGAGGCATGCTGTGCCGCCCTGGCGTCGCCAGCGAACGCACCCTGGAACAGGCCTTGTGGCGGGACATTCACGTCTTCGTAGCGCGCGCCGCGGCAGGCCAGTGGCGCCGGCCCGCGCAGTTGCCTGCGTTCGAAGACCACGGTTTCGCCAATGAGGTCGCGAATCTGCGGGCCGATCCTGGCTTCGGGCTGCCACGGGGGCGGCGCGGCCTGGACGATCACCCAGGCACCATGGCCGCCGCGCATCACCATCACGACCACGGCGATGACGAAGGGCACCAGCGCGATCAGCAACAGGCGCAGGTCACGCCAGATGCGGCGCTGCCCACCCGAGGACGGCGCCAGGCTGCGCGACAATCTGCCCGGCAACGTCCGCAGCGTATCCCGCGAGCGCGACATCGAGGCCGCCAGCTGGCGCATGTAGGGCGTGGGTTCGCGCGGGTCGGAAGGCTCGGACATGGCGGCGCGCTGCGTTTCCGGTCAGGCGCCGCAAGCTTACTCCGGTTGTCGCAGCGCGCACGTGCCGGAGGTTGGGGCCAGGGGCGACCCTGTTCCGCGACACGGGCGCCTGCCCACGGGCTTCAGCAGCGACAGCTCTTCGTGAGGGGATTCATCCCTGTCGGCGCTTCCCTGCGGGAGGTAGCGGTCAGCCTTCCTGCCACGCCAGCAGCCACTCGTGCAGCAGCCAGTTGGGCTTGAGGGGCGTGCGCAGGCGACCGCGCAGTTTCATGGCCTCGCCCTGGCTGCGGCTCAGGTGGTCGAGATCGGCCGGCGCCGTGATGCCGTCGACGCCTGGCCGACCGGCGCTCGCCCAGCTCCACAGGCGCAGCCAGGCGATCGCCACGTCGACGTTGGCTTCACCGTCCTGTGACCAGCGCCCGGCAACGGCCAGCGGCGATTGCCGGCCTTTGCGCAAGGCGACCAGATCCTCGCCGACCGCAGCAATGCGTTTCGATGCTTCCGGTTCGCTCCACGCCATTGCGGTTCCCGGATGACCGGCGGCCAGTGCGATGGTCAAGGCCGGTACGGTGCGCCCCTGGGCGGCGAGCCAGTCCTGCACGACCTGCGGCGCAGGCACGGTGACGACATAGGTCTGGCAACGGCTGCGAACGGTGGGCAGCAGCTGTTCGGGCTCGTCGGCGACCAGGATGAGATGCACGCCCGCCGGCGGTTCTTCCAGCGTCTTGAGCAAGGCGTTCTGCGCCGGATTGGTCATCGCGTTCGCCGGCTCGACAATCGCCACGCGCACCGCACTGGCCTGCCCGGTGAGATGCACGCGCGCGATCAGGTCGCGGATCTGCGCGATCTTGATGCTTTCGCTGTCTTCTTCCGGTTGCACCTGCCGGAAATCCGGATGCGTGCCGGCCGCCCGCCAGACGCAGCTGCGGCAATGGCCACAGGCACTGTCGTCGTCGGCGGGCGAATGGCACAGCAGGCGCGTCGCCATCGCCTGCGCGAGGGTCCGCTTGCCCAGCCCCGGCTCGCCGGCCAGCAGCAGGGCATGGCCGAGGCGGTCGTTGCGCAATGCGGACTGGAACTGGGACCAGGCCCCGTGAAGCCAGGGCGCAAGATCGACGCTCATGATCCGGCGGCCCGGTGTGCGGCGATCAGCGTATCCAGAGCAGCCCGTGCCTGTCCGGCGACTTCACTGATCGCGGCGCCGGCGTCGATGCGATGGAAACGTGCCGGATCGGAGACGGCACGTGCGGCAAAGGCGGCGCGGACGCGTTCGAAGAAGGCCAGCGATTCGGCTTCGATGCGATCCGCCTCGCCGCGGCCCTTCAGGCGTGACAGTCCATCGGCGACCGGCAGGTCGAGCCACAACGTGAGGTCGGGGCGCGTGTCCTCGACGGCGAAGTCTTCCAGCGCAGCGATCATGTCGACGGGCAGGCCGCGTCCGCCCCCCTGGTAGGCGTAACTGGAATCGCTGAAGCGGTCCGACAGTACCCAGGCGCCGCGCGCCAATGCCGGACGGATGGTTTCGCGCACATGCTGCGCGCGCGCCGCGAACACCAGCAGCAGTTCGGTGTGTGCGGTCATGCCGGCATGCGCGGCGTCCAGCATCAGTTCGCGGATGCGTTCGGCCAGCGGCGTGCCGCCTGGCTCGCGCGTCGCGACGACGTCGATGCCGTTTGCGCGCAGATGGTCCAGACAGGCAGCGATCACCGAACTCTTGCCTGCGCCCTCACCGCCTTCGATGCTGATGAAGCGACCGCTCATGGCGTCGAGGCATCTTCAGCGGTTTCGGCCGGTGCGGCGGCGTCGCCCGCCGACTCCGCCTGCAACACCTGTCGGCGCGCACCGAGCTGGAAGCGACGCACGGCGTTGACGTGGTCGCGATAGTGTTCCGAGAACTGGTGGCTGCCATCGCCGCGCGAGACGAAGTACAGCGTCTTGCCATCGGCGGGCGCAATCGCCGCGGCGATCGATTCGCGACCGGGCAGCGCGATCGGCGTCGGCGGCAATCCTTCGCGCGTGTAGGTGTTGTAAGGCGTATCGGCCTGCAGGTCGCGACGGCGAAGGTTGCCGTCGAACGCGCTGCCCAATCCATAGATCACCGTCGGATCGGTCTGCAGGCGCATGCCCAGGCGCAGGCGCCGCGAGAACACGCCGGCGATCTCGGGGCGCTCGCTGGCCTTGCCGGTTTCCTTTTCGATGATCGACGCGAGGATCAGCGCTTCGTAGGGTGTATCGACGACTGTCGCCTCGCTGCGCTTCGCCCAGGCGGCGTCCAGCTCCGCCTTCATGGCCAGGTGCGCACGCTTGAGCAAGGCCAGATCGCTGACGCCGCGGGTGAAGGCGTAGGTTTCCGGAAGGAACCAGCCTTCCGGATGCTGACCCTCGGCGCCGAGGGCGGCCATGATCATTGCATCGCTCTGGTCGGCGAGCGTGTGTTTGAGGCCCTCGACGTCGGCCAGCGCACGGCGCAGTTGCGTGAACGTCCAGCCATCGATGATGGTGAACTGGTGCTGGATCACGCGGCCCCGTGCGAACTTGTCGAGCAGGCTGCGCGGCGTTACGCCATGGCCCAGCGCGTATTCGCCGACCTGCAGGCGCCGGATGACATCGGTTTCGATGGCGAGCGCCTGCCACCAGGGCTGTCGCCAGTCTTCCGTAAGGCCCATCCGCGCCAGGCGACGGACGATGGTGCGCAGCGAGTCACCGCGCTTGACCTCGAAGACCACCTCGTCGTTGCCGATCGGCAGCGGCATCGCAGCGAAGCGCTGGTAGTCGCGCCAGGCGAATACCGCCGTGACGGCAGCGACCAGTACGAGGAGCAGCAGCACCTTGCCGATCCAGCCGCGCTGCCAGGTTGCAGATTGAATCGCTGTCATCTGTCGGAATGCAGTCCGGGTGGCCGGCCAATGCCCAGGGCCGCCAGAGTGTAACCGAGCCGTCGCGTCACCGGTCCGACCGGGAATCGGCGGTCGCCCAGTCGGGTGGCGGGCACGATGCCGCGGACGGCGTTGCTGAGGAAGATCTCGTCGGCGGCGAGGACGTCGCTCTCGTAGAGATCGCATTCGTTGACCGGCATGGACCTGCGCGCGCGACGCAGGATCCAGGCACGCGCGACACCGGCGACACCGCAGTGATCCAGCTTCGGCGTGAACAACCCGCCGCCCCGGACGACGAACACGTTCGCGGACGTTGCCGAAATCACACGACCGTCGGCATCGCGCAGCAGTCCTTCATGGATGCGCGGATCACGCCATTCCGCTCGCGCCAGCACATTCTCCAGCCGGTTCAGGTGCTTCATGCCGGCCAATGCCGGCTGGCTGGACAGCTGCAACCGGCACCAGCGCAAGCGTGCGCCTGTGTCGTACAGGCTGTCCGCCATGGCGGGAACGGGATGCCGACTGACGATGCGCCGCGGCACTGCCGCGCTGTCCGGTCCATAGCCGCGGCCATCGCCACGTGTCAGTACGAGCTTGATGATGCAGTCAGTGCCGTCGGCCAGCCGCCCTGCTTCGCGCCGGAGCACGTCCGCATCGGGCTGCGGCAGTTGCAGACGCCGGCATCCGCTGCGCAGTCGCGCCATGTGCAGCGGCCATAGCGGCGCATTGCCGGCCACGAAATGGATGGTTTCGAACAGGCCGTCGCCATAGGCGAGGCCGCGATCCTGCGCGGAAAGGGTCGGCGACGACTTGCCATCGACCAGGACGTCGATGTCGACGCCGCGATGGCTGCGCGCAAGAGACTTCGCCGCAGCGCGCGAGCGGCTCATTGCCCGAGCAGTGCCAGCATGCCGCGCGCCTTGGCGCGGGTTTCAGCGAGCTCACGCTCGGCGATGGAATCGGCAACGATGCCGGCGCCGGTGCGGAATCCCATGCGGTCGCCATCCAGCCAGGCACTGCGGATCAGGATGTTGAGGTCCATGTCGCCGTGGCGGTCGAGGTAGCCGATGGCGCCGGTGTAGGGGCCGCGGCCGACACCTTCGAGCTCGGCGATGATCTCCATGCAGCGCACCTTGGGACAGCCGGTGATGGTGCCGCCGGGAAACAGTGCGCGCAGGATCTGCCCGGGCGTCACGTCGTCGCGCAGGTCCCCGCCGACGTTCGAGACGATGTGGTGCACGTGCGCGTACGACTCCAGCGTCATCAACTCGTCGACGCGGATGCTGCCGGGCACGCAGAGACGACCGAGATCGTTGCGCTCAAGGTCGATCAGCATCACGTGTTCCGCGCGCTCCTTCGGATGCGCGATCAGTTCGGCGCGCAAGGCCGCGTCCTCGTCCGGACTGGCGCCGCGCGGCCGCGTCCCGGCAATGGGCCGGGTGTCGATGCGGCGTCCCCGCACGCGCAGCAGCCGTTCCGGCGAAGCGCTCAGCACGCTGGCGCCGTGCCAGCGCAGCAGCGCCGAAAACGGGGCCGGGCTGATGCCGCGCAGTCGACGGTAGAGCACCACCGGATCCGGGGCGCGCGCGAATCGCGCCTGCCATCCACGCGAGAGATTGACCTGGAAGGTATCGCCGGCATGCAGGTAGTCGAGCACGCGCTGCACGCCGTCGATGAAACGCTGCGCCGGCTCCTCGACCAGCGCATCGACATCGGGCAACGCCGCGTCGGGAACCGGATTGGCGGCGAGTTCGGCGCCGTCGGCGAGCAGTCGGGACAACAGCGCCTCGAAGCCCGGTTCCGCGAACGGCTGCAGACTGCCGTCGACCGGGTCGCGCCAGAGAGTGGCCGGTGTGCGCAGGGCCAGCGCGATCGGCAACGCCGCCTCGTTGAACGCCGGCAGGCGCAATGTCGGTTCGAACTGCGCGACCGACTCGTAGGACAGATACAGCAACCAGCCGCCGCCGGGCGTGGCTTCGCGATGATCGGCCGGATCGCGAGGCTCGCCGGCGAACGCGGCATCGAGGCAGGCGGCGAAATCGCTGCCGACGACCTGGCCATCGTGGTTGCGCACCTGGCCATCCTGACCCAGCGCGAGGTAGCGTCCGTCGCTGATTGCCAGCATGTCGCGACGACCGGTCAGCGCATTGCCGGCCGAACTGTCGAGGAACGCGGGATAGCGCTGCGGCCAGCGCGAGACCAGCGCCAGCGGGTCGATGCCTGCCAGCGCGTCGACGGTCGAGGTCATGGGATGCCTGCCGGCGCCATCATGGCTGGCTGCAGCGGCGCCGGACGGCGGCTGCCGGCGCGCTCAGACGCGCCGGAAGACGACCGTGCCGTTGGTGCCGCCAAAGCCGAAGGAATTGGACAGGGCGATGTCGACCTTCGCCTCGCGCGCCGTGTTCGGCACGAGGTCCAGCCCGGCGACGGCCGGATCCGGATTGTCGAGGTTGATGGTCGGTGGGATGACGCCGCGATGCAGCGCCAGGATGGCGAAGATCGCCTCGATGCCGCCGGCGGCACCGAGCAGGTGGCCGGTCATCGACTTCGTCGA
>CAZYHP010000117.1:0-8089 GCA_964647135.1 uncultured Rhodanobacteraceae bacterium | reverse complement strand
CTCACGGCCATCACGCTCACGGCCATCGTCATGGCGATCACGCACAGGGCCATGACGGCGGACATGCGCAGGAACCCGAACTCGCGAACGGTGGCGGGTACGCCGGCGCGGGCGTGAGTGTCCACGCGCAGGCGCACACCGGTCCGCATGCACACGGCGATGCCGACGTGAACCTGCAGGGTGCGCGCTTGCACGTGATTGGCGACCTGCTCGGTTCGCTCGCCGCCGTCGCCGCCGCGCTGATCGTGCGCTGGACCGGCTGGACCATCGCCGATCCCCTCCTTTCCGCGCTGGTGGCGCTGCTGATCATCGCCAGCGCGACCGCGTTGCTGAAGCGCTGCGCCCACATCCTGCTGGAAGGGACGCCGGAAGGGCTGGACCTCGACGAGATGACGAACTCGCTGGCGGTCAGCCACGCGTCCATCCGCGGCGTCCACCACATCCATGTCTGGAGCCTGGCCAGCGGCGAGCGCATGGCGACGCTGCACCTGGACGTGGCCGATGCGGTCGAGGGCCGCCCCGCTGCCGGAGCCGTGCGGACGATGCTGCGCGAACGCTATGGCGTCGGCCACGCCACCATCCAGATCGACAGCGACGACGACTGCCACGACACCGACTGTCGACACACCTGATCCGGCCGGTAGCGCTGGCCCCGCGCGCCCGCGTCCTGCGTTGATGCGGTCATGGCCGAACCGCAGTCTACCGATGGCGCCGACGCCGCTGACAGCGCGCGCGCCGCCCGCCGTCGGCGTCTGCTGCTCCGCCTGGCCATCCTCGCCGGCATCCTGTTCGCGGTGCACATGGACCTGCGCAGCTGGAACAGCCTGCTCGACTGGTGGGCCGACCGTGCCGACGCCGTGCAGCCGCTGGTCGCCAGCGGCGCGCCGGTGCTGGCCGAGACGCCCAAGGGGCCGTGGCTTTTCATGGTTACGCGGCAATACCAGCGTGAACGCCAGCAGCGGATGTCGGTGCGCACGATGTCGGGCCAGGCGTTGCAGGAGATCGATGTCTGGGCGCTGGATGACGATCCCCGTCCGGTATGGCGTCGGCGACTGCAGGTCGCGCCCGCCCGGGATGTCCTCGATGCATCGCTGATCGGCGTCGATGGCGACACGGTCTGGGTGTATGCGCGTGGCCTGCACGCGCTGCATCGCGACGACGGCAGCCTGCAGCTCGGTCCGCAGGAGATCGAGTCGCGCTTTCCCGCCTTGCGCGGTCACCTGCTGACGGAGCGCCAGCGCTACGGCTTCGACCACGCCGGCCTGCACCTGGTCGCCGGCGATGGTCGTCACTGGCGGATCGACGGCGCCTTCGCGATCACGCCCGTCGAGACGGAAGCGATCCCTCGCCGCGACGGCGTGTTCGCGCCCGGCCGCTGCCCGGCCGGATGCAATAGCGGTTTCCAGGCACGCGGCATGGAACTGGGCGAGCACTGGCTGGGCCTGTTGAATGACGGCGAAGCCGCGCGGCTGTCTGTTGATCCGGTGCAGACGGCCGAAGCGGCGGGCACCGGCGTGGGTCGCGCGCATCACGAAGCCGCATTGCACACCCCGGCCGCCCTGGGAGATCCCGGACAGGGCCGTTCCCGGCTGTGGCGCGCGGTGATCGGGCGGGTCTCCGCGGCACCGCCGGACTGGCCGGCCGACTTTCCGGACAACTGGGGCACGCGACAGACATTCAGTGCCTTCCGGCCGCTGCCGCAGGCACCCGAATTCCTTCGGCCCGGCCTGCTGACACAGGGCATCGGCACCGCGCCGGTGTGGCTGCGCGATCCCGACAGCGTCCTCGTCCTGCACTACAGCTCGCTGGCTGCCGATGCGCCGCTGCGACTGGCGCGCATCACCGGGCCATCGGGGCAGCCGGCGTGGGACATCGAGCTGCCGATCGCGAACCTGCACGCGGCACGCCATGCCGGATCGACACTGATGCTGTTCGGGCAGGCGGGCGACGGTGCGAAGACACCGGACAACGGCAATTCGCTGTTCAAGCGTCCGCTGCCGGATGTGCCCGGCGGCGACAGCGTGGTCGCGGCGATCGCGCTGGCGGACGGTTCGCTGCGCCTGTTCCGGCTCAACAGCGACGGCCATGCGGTTGCGGCCAGCGGCGCCGATCCGCCGCCGTAGCCACGCCTTGCAACGGTTTGCCGTTAGGATCGGGAGGACGCCATGACGCACACGGGCTCAAGCAGGATGGACGACCGGAAACCGGGACATGGGCCGTGGCCGATGAACTGAGCCGCTGGGCGCGCGCCGCCGAACTGTTCGACGAACTCGTCGAACTTGCGCCCGACCAGCGCGAACCGCCACTGCGTGCCCTGGAGAGCGAGGATCCCGCGCTGGCCGCGGATGTGCGCGCCATGCTGGCCGCCGATGACCGCGCGGAAGGCCTGCTGGAACGTTCGCTCGACGACCTGGTGCCGGCGATCTCCGCCTGGGAAACGCCGGTCGGCCTGCGACTTGGCGCCTATCGCCTGGTGCGTCCGCTGGGCGAGGGCGGCATGGGCGAGGTCTGGCTGGCCGAGCGCGCAGATGGTGAATACCACCAGCACGTCGCCATCAAGCTGTTGAAACGCGGCATCGACACCCAGGCCGTGCTGCGACGTTTCCTGCAGGAACGCAGCATCCTCGCGCGCCTCAACCATCCCGGCATCGTCCGCCTGCTCGACGGCGGAATGAGCCTTGACGGCCGGCCCTGGTATGCGATGGACCATGTCGAAGGCGAGGGCATCGTCGAGTTCGCATCGCGGCGCGCGTTGTCCGCCGCCGAACGCGTCGACCTGCTGATCCAGGTGGCCGACGCCGTCGCCTACGCGCATGCGCAACTGGTCGTCCATCGCGACCTCAAGCCGGGCAACATCCTCGTCGACAGCGAAGGCGCGCCGCACCTGCTTGATTTCGGTATCGCGAAACTGCTGGAGGACACTGGCGACTTCACCGTCACAGCCACGGGCATGCGCCTGCTGTCGCCGGCCTACGCGGCCCCGGAACAGATCCTCGGCGAGCCGGTGGGCACCGCCACCGATGTCTATGCGCTGGGCGTGGTCGCCTTCCAGCTGCTGACCGGACAGCTTCCACACCGGCGGCAATCGCGCGATCCGGCGCTGCTGGCGAATGCGCTGGAACAACCACCGGAGCGCGCCAGCAGCGTCCTCGCGCGCGCCACTGCGGAACAGGCGCGCGCCCTGTACGGCGAAGAGGTCGACGCGCAGCGACAGTCACGCGGGATCGCCGGCGATCTCGACGTGATCCTCGCCAAGGCGCTGCAACGCGAACCGGAGCGTCGTTACGCGACGGTGTCGTCACTGGCCGACGACCTGCGTCGCTGGCGCACGGGCCGCGTCATCACGGCGCGCCCGGACAGCCGCGGCTATCGCCTGCGCAGCTTCGTCCGTCGACATCGTTGGGGCGTGGCCGCAGCGGCGGCGCTGCTGCTTGTCCTCCTGGCCGGATTCGGCGCCGCGCTGTGGCAGGCGGACCGTGCCCGCCAGCAGGCCCAGCGCGCCGAGCTGGTGAAGCAGTTCGTGCTGTCGCTGTTCCGCGAGCAGGACCCTGTCGCGCGCGCCCAGGCCCAGGCACGAACGCCGCGCGAGCTGGTCGCCGAAGGCATCGCGCGCGCGCAGCGTGAACTGGCCGGCGATCCGCGCCTGCGCCTGGACGTGCTCGCTGACCTGGGCACGCTGCCGGCCGCACTCGGTGATCCGGCGCTGTCCGACGCAGTGCTGCGCCAGGTCGTGGAGCAGCGTCGCCGCAGCGATGGACCCGATGCGCTGGCGACGGCGCGCGTCGAAGTCGAACTGGGTTCGGTGGTGCTGTCCCGCGGTGAGCCGAAGGAGGCGCTCGCCCTGCTGGAACATGCAGCGGACGTGATCACAGCGGAGCTGGGGCAGGAATCGGAAGAAGCCGCGCATGCCCGCGCGCGCCTTGCCCGCGCGTATCTGGTGGGCGGAGAGCGCGCCCGCGCGCTCGACATGGCCAGGTCGGCGCATGCGACGATGCTGGCGCGGCGTGGACCGGAACACATCGAGACGCTGCAACTGCTCGGCATCGTGGCAACGACGCTGGAGCAGAACGATCACTACCAGGAAGCCGAGGCGACATGGCGCCAGGTGCTCGACGGTTTCGAACACACCCTGGGCGGGGATCATGCGCGCCTGATCAGTCCGCTGGCCAATCTCGGCACCCTCACGCGCAGCCTTCAGAAGTATCCCGAATCGGCGGCGATCTTCGCGCGCGGCGTGCTGTTGGCGCGCCAGCATCTGGGCGGGCGTCATCCGCTGCTGGGCACCATCCTGACCCGGCAGGCCGACGTGCTGCGTCGCATGGGCGATTTCGACGGCGCGGAAGCGGCGCTGGATGAGGGCGAGGCGTGCCTGGCGGAGTCCGGCGCGCAACTGGCGCAGCTGCACATGATCCGTGGCGCGCTGAGGGTGGCGCAGCGGCGGCATGCCGAGGCGGCGGATGCCTATGCCGAATCGCAGCGCCTGTTCACCGTTTACGCGGGCGAGGGCAGTCCCTACACCTGGCTGGCTGCCATGGAGCGTGGCGTTGCACTGACGGCGACGGGCGATCTCGATGCCGCCGGCACATATCTGGAACTCGCGCTTGAAAGGCTGGAAGGGCTCAATGGCCGCGACAGCTACGACTCCGGCATGGCCGCCGGTCGCCTGAGCCGGCTGCGGCGACTGCAGGGTCGCTACACCGAGGCACTGGAACTGGCGCGGCATCACATCGACATCGTGGCGAAGCTGTACGGACCGACGCACGCCAACACCAGCGACGCACGCTTCGACCTGGCGCTGACCCTGCGCGCGATCGGCGCACTGGGAGCGGCGCGCCAGGTGCTGGATGAGGTCCTGGCGAACATCGAACCCGGCACGTCAACAGCGACGCTGGCGCCCGAGATCCGCCTGGAAAGTGCGCGTCTCGCCGTTGATGAAGGTGACCGCCAACGCGCGCGCCGTGATGCCGCAGAGGCCCTGGCGCAGCTCGGGGAACAGCGCGATCCGGACGCCGCGCGGCTGGCCGAGGCGCGGCGCCTGGCCGCCCCGCGTTGAAGACAGCCGGATCCCGGTTCACGGTTTCCTTCTGCGGACGGGGCACAGGATGCGGTGTCGCCATCGCCGGCATCGGGCCGGGACCGTCGTCGGGTCGCCACCCCTTTGGTCGCGACTGCGCTCACCCATTCCTCGCACCCACGGCGGTCGCGATCACAAGGTGTTGCCGCCGGCGACCCCCTTCCGGCTAGCATCCACAATGGGCGTCATGCCGGGTCGCGCCGACTTCAGGATGCAATCGCAACGGAGCGGATGGGGATGAGTGGAGACAGGCTGCGCTGGGAGCGGATGGCGCGCGCATTCGACGACCTGGCCGAACGGCCGCGCGCCGAGCGCGAAGCAGGACTGCGCGAGCTGGCCGCGGAGGACCCGGACATGGCTGCCGAAGTGCGCGCCATGCTTGCCGCCGATGATCGCGCCGAGGGCGTGCTCGAGCAGTCGCTCGACGGCCTGGTGCCGGAACGGGCCGACTGGGAAACACCCGCCGGCCTGCGCCTCGGCGCCTACCGCCTGGTCGAGCCGCTGGGGCAGGGCGGCATGGGCGAGGTCTGGCTCGCCGAACGTGCCGATGGCGAATACAGCCAGCGCGTCGCCGTCAAGCTGCTCAAGCGGGGTATCGATACCCAGGCCGTGCTCCGTCGCTTCCTGCAGGAACGCAGCATCCTGGCGCGACTCAACCATCCCAGCATCGTGCGACTGCTGGATGGCGGCATGAGCCTGGATGGCCGGCCCTGGTATGCGATGGAGCATGTCGACGGCAGCAGCATCACCGCCTTCGCCAGCCGGCAGGCGCTGTCGCCGGGGCAGCGCATGGACCTTCTGGCACAGGTCGCCGATGCCGTCGCCTATGCGCATGCGCAACTGGTGGTGCATCGCGACCTCAAGCCCGGCAACATCCTTGTCGACACCGACGGTGCGCCGCACCTGCTCGATTTCGGCATTGCCAAACTGCTGGAAGACACCGGCGAACACACCGTCACCGCCACCGGCATCCGCCTGCTGTCGCCCGCCTATGCGGCACCGGAACAGATCCTCGGTGAGCCGGTTGGCACCGCCACCGATGTCTATGCGCTGGGCGTGGTCGCGTTCGAGCTGATCACCGGGCAGTTGCCGCACCGCCGGCAGTCGCGCGACCCGGCCCTGCTGGCGGGCGACCTGCAGCAACCGCTGGAACGCGCCAGCACGGTGCTCGGTCGCCTGGATCCGCAGGTGCTGGCGTCGCTGTATGGCGGCGACATCGACCGGCGTCGCCTCGGTCGCCGCGTTGCCGGCGATCTGGACGTGATCCTCGGCAAGGCCTTGCAGCGAGAACCGGGGCGACGCTACGCCACCGCTGCCGCCTTCGCCGACGACTTGCGGCGCTGGCGCAGCGGCCGTCCCATCGCCGCCCGTCCCGACAGCAGCGGCTACCGCCTGCGCACCTTCGTGCGCCGCCACCGCTGGGGCGTGGCGGCAGCCAGTTCGCTGCTGCTGGTGTTGCTGGCCGGCTTCGGCACCGCGCTATGGCAGGCCGATCATGCCCGGCGGCAGGCGCAGCGGGCGCAGATGGTCAAGGAATTCGTGCTGTCGTTGTTCCGGGAACAGGACCCGGTGGCGCGTGCGCAGGCGCAGGCGCGCACGCCGCGCGAACTGGTCGCCGAAGGCATCGAACGCGCGCGCCGCGAGCTGGCCGATGACCCACGCCTGCGGCTGGACGTGCTTGCCGACCTGGGCGCATTGCCGGCGGCGCTGGGTGACCTGGCGTTGTCGGAACAAGTCCTCACGCAGGTACTGGAAGAGCGGCGCCGGGTCGATGGCGAGGATGCGCTGGCCACCGCCCGCGTCGAATCGGACCTGGGCGCGGTGATGATCGGCCGCAGCAATCCGCAGGAGGCGCGGCGGCTGCTGGCCAAGGCCGAGACGACCATGACCCGCCTACACGGCGAAGATGCCCTGGAAACCCTTCGCGTCCAGGTGCATCGCGCCCGCCTGGAGTTATTTGCCAGCGACCGCAACGAGGCCTTGCGCATCGCCCGGCAGGTGCACGCGGGGATGCGGGCACTGCACGGGCCGGACCATCTGGAAACGCTGGAGTCACTGGCCCTTGTGGCCTCGATCCTTGAACAGGCCGACCGTCATGCAGAGGCCGAGCAGGCCTGGACCGAGGTGATCGCCGGCATCGAACGCACGCTGGGCGACGACCACGCACGGCTGGTCGTGCCGCTGGCGAACATCGGGCACCTGGCGCGCACGCGCCAGGACTATCCCGCTGCGGCGGCACTGCTTTCGCGTGGCGTCGGCATCGCCCGGCAACGCCTGGGTGAACGCCATCCGGCCCTCGGCAGCGTCCTGCTGCGACTGGGTGATGTCCTGCGCCGCATGGGTGACTTCCAGGGCGCCGCCACCGCCTTCGACGAAGCCGAAACCTGCCTGGGATCGAACGGCGGACAGATGGCACAGCTCTGGATGTTCCGCGGCGCCCTGATGGGCGCGCAGCGCCGCCACCGCGAGGCCGCCGACGCCTACGGCAAGGCGCAGCAACTGTTCATCGACAATGTCGGCGAGAACAGCCCGTTTCCCTGGATGGCAGCCATGGAACACGGCGCGGCGCTGGCCGCGCTCGGCGACCTGGACGGTGCCGAAGTGCTGCTGGTCCAGGCCCTGGAACGACAGGAGGCCATCAACGGCGAGGACAGCTATGACGCCGCCGCCGCCGCCGGCCGACTCGCGCAGCTCCGGCAACTGCAGGGGCGACATCCGGAAAGCCTGGCCCTGAGCCGGCGCCAGATCGCCATCCTCGAGGACATCTACGGCGCCGACCATCCCAACTGTGGCGATGCCCGCTTCGAACTGGCACGCACGCTGCACAAAGCCGGTTCGCTGGCAGAGGCCCGCAGCGAACTCGACCGGGTCATCAGCCAGATCCGCCCGGGCACCTCGACGGCCACCCTGGCGCCGGCCATCCACATCGAGAGCGCACGCCTGGCGCAGGCCGAAGGCGACCTCGTGCGCATGCGCCGCGACGCCACCCACGCCCGCGACCTGCTCGCCGCGCTG
>CAZYHP010000116.1:0-8138 GCA_964647135.1 uncultured Rhodanobacteraceae bacterium | reverse complement strand
GCCGTCGGGCTGGGCCAATGGGTGCTGATCGCGGCGATTCTCGCGATCGGCGCCCTGGTGGTCGCGTCATTCCTGCACGCGGGTGACGGCAGTCCCGGCATCACCAGCGAGATCGGCGTGCTGGTGACGGCGATGCTGGCGGCGCTGGCGAATTTCCGTCCCGATCTCGCCACCGCGCTCGCGGTCGTGACGGCGGCCCTGGTCTACGCCAAGCGGCCCTTGCAACGGCTGGCGCGGGAAGTCATCAGTCCACGGGAAATCAACGACGCCCTCCTGCTCGCCGCGGCGGCGCTTGTCGTCCTGCCGTTCCTGCCCGACGAACCGGTCGATCCCTGGGGCGTACTGGTTCCTTCGACGATCTGGCGCCTGGTGGTGCTGGTGATGGCCGTGGGCATGCTCGGCCATATCGCCATCCGCTCGGTGGGTGGCCGCTGGGGACTGATGCTGGCCGGTTTCTTTGCCGGTTTCGCCTCGTCGACGGCGACAGTCGTCAACTTCGGACAGCGGGCGCGCGAACATCCGGAGCAGCGAACCGCGTCCATTGCCGCCGCGCTGCTGGCCAACCTGGCGTCGCTGTCGCTGTTTGCCGCGGTGATCGGCGCCGGTTCGGCCGCGCTTCTGCGGGCATCGATGTGGCCGCTGGCGGCGTCGGCAGCCGTGCTGCTGCTGGCCAGTGCCGTCGCCTGGCGGCGCAATCCGCCGGATGACGAGCCGATGCGCGAGCCGGATGCACGCGCTTTCCGACTCAGCCATGCATTGCTGTTCGCCGTCATCATTACCGTGGTCCTGCTGGTGTCGACGGTGCTTCGCCACCTCTTCGGCGATGCCGGCGCCATTGCCGCGGCCATGGCGGCAGCGATCGGAGAACTGCGCGCCGCCGCTGCCGGTCTCGCACAGCTCGTCGCCGTGGAAGGCGTCGAACTGGACCTGGCGCGATGGGGTGTCATCGGCATGCTGGTGACCAGCACCCTTGCGAAATCGGTGATCGCCTTCGTGTCCGGTGGGACACGCTATGGCCTCGCGGTTTCCGCCGGCCTGATGGCGGCGCTGGCGGCGGCCGTCATCGTCGCGGTCTGGCCGATCCCAGCGGCGGCATAGAAGCAGCGGACGGGACAGCGCCCCGCGTGTCCATGGGACCCGCGGCGGGCAGCAGGACGTCGCGGGGAAGTATCCCGAAGCCCCGGCGTACCGCGAGCGCCTTGGGGGTGTATCCGACGGTCAGGGGGGATAGTCGATACCGAGGATGACGAACCGCGCGCGACCGCCCGGCAGTTCCGCTTCGATCTCGTCGTCTTCGCACTTGCGCAGCAATGCACGCGCCAGCGGTGAATCGACGCTGATCCATCCCGCTCGCGCATCGGTCTCGTCGGGGCCGACGATGCGGTACGTGTGCGATTGGCCAGTGGCCAGCTGCTCCAGCGTGACCTGCGCCCCGAAATACACCGTGTCGCGGTCCCGCGGCGTGCTGTCGACCACCTTCAGCAGCGGCAAGCGCTTGCTCAGGTAACGCACGCGCCGGTCGATCTCGCCCAGCTGCTTCTTCCTGTAGGTGTATTCGGCATTTTCCGAACGGTCCCCTTCGGCCGCGGCGGCGGCGAGGGCCCTGACCACTTCCGGCCGGCGCTGGCGCCACAGTTCGTCCAGTTCGGCCTTGAGGCGGTCGTGTCCGGCACGCGTGATGAGGGCGGTGGAACGTTCGGGTGGCGGTTTCCAGCGACTCATTGCGTCTATGCAGTGGCAGGCGTGACGGGGGCGGGACCGGGACAGTGTAGGGAGCCGGGTGTCGGATGGCCCGGGCAGGGCGATAATCGCGTTTCAACTCGGAGGAAGCACCCCGGATGGGCATCATCGTGGCGGTTATTGGAATCGGCGTCGTTCTGTGGGTGGCCTGGATGTTCAACAGGCTGGTCCGCCTGCGCAACCAGGTCCGCACGGCCTGGGCGGACATCGACGTGCAGCTCACGCGTCGCCATGACCTGGTGCCGCAGCTGGTCGCGGCGGTGAAGGGCTATGCCGACTACGAGGCGGCAACGCTGGAAAGCGTCACCGCCTTGCGCCAGCAGGCGCTCGGCCTCCGCCGACCCGGACAGCTGGGCGATATCGAAGCCTCGCTGGCGCTGGCGCTGGGGAAGATATTCGCTCTCCAGGAGGCCTATCCCGATCTCAAGGCCAGCGAGAACTTCCAGCAACTGCAGCGCGACCTGGTCGAGGTCGAGGAACACCTGCAGTACGCGCGCCGCTATTACAACGGTGCCGTGCGCGACTACAACGATGCCGGCCAGCGCTTTCCCGACATGATCGTTGCAAACACCTTCGGATTCGGCCCGGCCGAATTCTTCCAGGCCGAGAGCGCTTCGCGCTCGGCCATTGCCGTGGAGTTGCCATGATGCCGCACCGTCGCCCGTGGGTCGTCCTGTTCGCCTGCCTGCTGCTGGCCGGCCCCGCGTGGGCAGCGGAGTGGATCCAGGATTACGACGTCCTGATCAAGGTCCAGGACGACGCCAGTCTCGAGGTCACCGAGAACATCACGGTCACCGCGGAAGGCAACAACATCCGCCGCGGTATCTACCGCGACTTCCCGACGCGCTATCGCGACCGCTTCAACAATGCCGTCGTCGTCGACCTGGAGGTGCTCGGCGTCGAACGCGACGGCCAGCCGGAACCCTGGTTCACGGAGCGGATGTCGAACGGCGTGCGCATCAACACCGGCAACGACGACCTGCTGCCGGTGCCGGCTACCTATCGCTACAGCATCCGCTATCGCACCACGCGGCAACTCGGTTTCTTCGCCGATCACGACGAGCTGTACTTCAATGCGATCGGACATGGCTGGATGTTCCCCATCCGCGCCGGGCGCGTGAAGGTGCACCTGCCTTCCCCGGTGCCGGTGGAGCAGATGCGGGCCGAGGCCTATGTCGGGGCCGCCGGTGAGCGCGGCAGGGCCTTCACCGTGGAGACGCCACTGCCGGGTGTGGCGCAATGGGCGTTGACGGCGCCGCTGATGCCCAACCAGGGCATGACCATCGTGCTGTCGTTTCCGAAAGGTCTCGTACCGGAGCCGACCACTTCGCAACGGATGGCGTGGCTGCTCAAGGACAACCGCGGCGTCCTGATCGCCCTGCTCGGGCTGGTCCTTATGCTGGCCTACTGCGTTCAGCGCTGGATGAAGGTGGGACGCGACCCGTCGAAGGGCGTGGTCATCGCGCGTTACCAACCGATGCAGGGCTGGAGTCCGGCAGCGATGCGTTATCTCGTCGAGCGCGGACTGGATGCCCGGTGTTTCACCGCGGAAGTCCTGTCACTGGCGGTGAAAGGCCATGTGCGCATCGAACGCGATCCCGGCAGGCGCAAGGACGGGTGGACGATCGCCAGGGCGGTCCTGCCCATTGGCGCCGAAGGGCCCGCGCTTGCCGAATCGGAGCGAGCGCTTCTCGACAGCCTGTTGCCGTCGCCGAAATCGACCCTGGTCCTCAAGCCGAGCAACGCGCCGGTGCTGCAGGCCGCACAGAGCCAGCAACGAGAGAACTTCGAAAAGGCCTTCGAGAAGCGTTACTACCATCGCAACCTCGGCAGTGTCGGCAAGGCGGCATTGATTGCCGGCCTGGCGGTCGGGGCGGCGTTCTTTTTCTCCGGCGGCGTCGGCCTGCCGGCGATCTCCGTGCTGACGGGCCTGATGATCGTGGTGCTCGTGTTGTTCGTCTGGCTGATCGAAGCGCCGACCCCGGCGGGCCGAAAGGTGCTGGACGAGATCGAGGGACTGAAGCTGTACCTGAGCGTCGCCGAGCGCGACGAGCTGGCCGGCTTGAAGGGGCCGGATGCGCCGCCGACGCTGGATGCCGGCCACTACGAGCGGCTGTTGCCGTATGCGGTGGCACTGGGTGTCGAAGATGCGTGGACGAAGAAATTCACACTGGCCGTGGGTGCTGCGGCCGCAGCGGCAGCGACCGGCGCGATCGCCTGGTACAGCGGCGGCGGCATGAAGGACCTGGGCAGCCTAAGCAAGGCCGTCGGTGGCGGATTGAGTTCGGCGATCGCATCGGCATCTTCACCGCCCGGCAGCTCCTCAGGCAGTGGTGGAGGCGGTTCCTCCGGCGGTGGTGGCGGCGGCGGTGGCGGTGGCGGTCGCTGACCGCCACGCAACCAGGCATCGCCGTCTTGCTCAGCGCTTGCGTCCGCCGGCGATGCCGCCCAGTACACCGCGGAGGATCTGGTTGCCGAGCTTGGTGCCGACCGTGCGCATGGTCGATTTCGTCATCGCTTCCAGCGCGCCCTGGCGGCGCTTGGTGCCGAACATCCATTCCTTCATTTTCGCCATGAAGCCGCCTTCCTCGCCGGTGGGCGGCGGCGCCGTGGGCGTGCTGGGCACGTTCGCGGTGGCGGCCTCGGCCTGCGCCAGCAACTTCTCGTAGGCCGACTCGCGATCGATGGCGGTGTCGTACTTGGCGCCGACCGGTGAACGCAGCTTGATGGTGTGCCGCTCTTCCGGCGTGATGGCGCCCATGCGGCAACGCGGCGGCGCGATCAGCGCCTTCTGCACCGGCGTCGGGATGCCTTTCTCGTCCAGCGTCGAAACCAGCGCCTCGCCAACGCCCAGCTCCAGCAGCGCCTTGGCGACGTCGATATTGGGATTGGCCACGAAGGTTTCGGCGGCGCTGCGGATCGCCTTCTGGTCGCGCGGCGTGAACGCGCGCAGGCCGTGCTGGATGCGGTTGCCGAGCTGACCGAGGATGGCATCGGGCACGTCGTCCGGCAGCTGGGTGCAGAAATAGACGCCGACGCCCTTGGAGCGGATCAGGCGGACGACCTGCTCGATGCGCTGCACCAGCACCGAGGGTGCGTCCTTGAACAGCAGATGCGCTTCGTCGAAGAAGTACACCAGCTTCGGCTGCGCCTGGTCGCCCACTTCCGGCAGCGTTTCGAACAGCTCCGACAGCAGCCAGAGCAGGAAGGTGGAATACAGGCGCGGCTTGAGCAGCAGGCGTTCGGCGCTGAGCACGTTGATGATGCCACGGCCGCTCATGTCCTGGCGCATCAGGTCAATGAGTTCCAGCGCCGGCTCGCCGAAGAAGGCCTCGCCACCTTCCTGTTCAAGGCGCAGCAGCGCGCGCTGGATGGCGCCGATCGACGCCGAATTGATCAGTCCGATCGCCGCGGAGACCGTCTTGCGGTTGTCGTTGACGTGGTTGAGCAGCGCGCGCAGGTCCTTGAGGTCGAGCAGCAGCAGGCCTTCGCGATCGGCCACCTCGAAGGCCACGGCCAGGGCGCCGGCCTGCACATCGTTGAGTTCCAGCACGCGCGCCAGCAGGGTCGGGCCCATCTGCGTGACCGTGGTGCGTACGGGATGTCCGAGTTCGCCGAACAGGTCCCAGAAGATCACCGGGCTGCCTTCGCTCCGGTAATCTTCCAGGCCGATGCTTTCGACGCGGCTGGCGATCTTGTCGTTCATCGTGCCGGCCTGCGACAGGCCGGCGAGGTCGCCCTTCACGTCCGCGAGGAAGACCGGCACGCCCAGCCGCGAATAGGCTTCCGCGAGCACCATCAGCGACACCGACTTGCCGGTACCCGTGGCGCCGGCGATCAGGCCGTGGCGATTGCCATACTTCGGCAGGAATTCAACGGGCAGGTCGCCCATGCCGATTCGGATCTGGGTCATGCGGGTGCCCCGTGCAGAGTCATGGCCGGCATTCTAACCCGGCCCCCGTGGGCGCCGGTCGGCCGGGTAGTGCGCGCCGACGCATTTCCCGTACGGGGTCAGAGAATGCCGATGCGGCGCAGCCACTCGATGGCATCGCCCGTCCAGCGATCGGAATCCTTGTTCTGCCGGCGGACGCCGAAGGCATGGCCGCCGCTCTCGTACAGGCGCAAGGTGACATCGACGCCCGCCGCCTTCAGCGCACGCTCGTACACCTCCGAATAGTGCACTGGGTCGATGGGATCATCCTTGGCATGGATCAGCAAGGTGGGCGGCACATCGGGACCGACGACGATGTCGCTGTTCAACCGTTTCGCCGCTTCCGCGCGCGGCATCATGTTCTTGTGTTCCATCGTCATGTGGCCGGGATAGACCGGGATCGCGAAGTCAGGCCGGAGGCTGACGTGGTCCGCCGCGTCGATGGCCTCATACGCGCGCGTCGCGAACGCCGTGCTCGACAGCACGGCCAGGTTGCCGCCGGCGGAGAAACCCATCACGCCGATGCGATCGGGCTCGACACCGAATTCACGGGCGTTGTGACGCACCAGCGCGATCGCGCGCTGCGCATCCTGCAGCGCCATGGGCACGCTGGGCGTATCGTGGCGGCGTGTCACCCGATTCCAGTTGCAGCCGGTGTTCGGCACGCGGTACCTGAGCAGGACACAGGTGAGGCCGGCGTCAGTGAGCCAGGCGCAGACGTCGACGCCGTCCTGTCCGATCGTACTGTCCGGGCCGATGCCCAGCTTCTTGTAGCCTCCGCCCGGGAATACCAGAATGGCGGCCCGGACCGGGCGCGCACGCGGCCGGTAGATCAGCAGGGAAGGATGCGTCAGCGCGTGCGGATAGTGCCCGATGGCCCGGATGCCGTATTGAAGGACCTGCGAATCCGCGGGCCAGACCTGGACTTCCTGCGGTCGGGTTCGCGCCTCGGGATCTGCGGTGAACGTCGTGGTGGACGACGTTTCCGTATAGCCTGCGGCAGCGCCGCGGGTCGCATCCTGTGCGCCTGCGTGAGAGCAGATCAGGGCCATCGCAATAAGCAGTGCGGGGGGCACATGAGTGGCCTGGCGGTTCATTCCGGTGCGCTCCAGCTGCGGTGTGACGGCGAGAAAGCCGAGTGGTTTTTCGGATCCCTGATGCGGCTGCTCCGCCCCGCCTTTCGCGTCATGCGCCGCGCCTTGTGCTGGCGTGGCCGAGCTGGGCCTCTTCCACGCAGCTCGCGACTTCGAGGCAGCCGAATCGGCATCGGAAGGGGCGGGCCTCGCGGTCAATGCATGGCCGGACGGATGACCGGCGCGCCGGTTGGGAAGGCGACGGCAACGCGATCGATGCGCGGATCTGAAGACGCACACCTCGAGCGTTCAGTGATCACCGCTGATGAACCATCCGCAGGAGGTCGGAACTAGGGATCGACGCGGACGAACCGGTATCGGTCGACGCCATGCGTCCCCACCTCGTACCCGGCACCGTTGGGGATATAGGTCTCGTTGCGTTCGAGGGTGTCGGTGTCGACCACGTTCAGGGAAAAGGCGTGCACATGCGAGCGCCCTGGCGCATTGACGTTCAAGCCGTCCACGAACAGGAAGTGGTGCGCGGCCTCGTCGTCGGTGTGGGTGTGGTGCAGACTGGGCGCATTCCCCTGCGGACAATAGTGCGTGGCGACCAGCTTTTCGCCATCGAGCGTATAGATCGTCATCGACTCGCGGCCCGGGGCCATCGTCCAGGTTTCCACCAGTGCCGAGCCATTTGCTGTGAGTCGGAACGCCACCGTGATCGGATTGCTTCCGATGTCCGACCGCCACCGCCCTTGCAACGCCTTCAGCGCTTCGAAGGTTTGCCGGCTATCGCGCTCGGCAGCAATGGCCGAAGTGGCGATGGTCGCGAGAGCTGAAAACAACAGGCGCTTCTTCATGGTGATCTACCCGGCGAGTTGAGGGCCAATTGTAGGGGCAAAAGGACTTGGGCGACTGCCGGCCCGGAGACGCAGGCGCTGCACGGATCCCGGCGAAATTGTCCTCCGCGGGAGCATGGCGCTGCCGTCGCCGGATGGGCTACGTGGATCTCACGGCGGAGCGTGGTTGCGCTTCGAATTCGTCAGCACCTGACAGGTCGGCGAGGATGTCGGGCGCCGGGCTGTCCGCCCGTCGCTGTCGTGCGTTCCGTGGAAGTGGACAGGCGGGTCCGTCGTTGAAGCCTGCGCCATCGCCGCTGCGAATTGCGGCGATCGCCCCGGTTGAAGAATCGCATCGATGCCGTCGAAGGAACGCCGTGAGCGCAGGAATCAGGACAGGTCCGACCAGCCCGGTCGGGGTGAGAAGCGCGGGCCGTGGCGCTTGGCCAGCTCGCCCAGGCGCTTGACGATGTCATCCTTGCCGACGGCACGGATGTGCTGGATCGGGCCGCCGCGGAACGGCGCGAAGCCGGTACCGAAGATCACGCCGGCATC
>CAZYHP010000115.1:2502-8397 GCA_964647135.1 uncultured Rhodanobacteraceae bacterium | reverse complement strand
CCAGGAAGGTCGACACGCCCATGATCACGATGGTGATGAGGAAGGTGTACTTGCGACCGATGAGGTCGCCGAGCCGGCCGAACACGATGGCGCCGAAGGGGCGCACGGCGAAACCGGCGGCAAAGGTCAGCAGCGCCATGATGAAAGCGCTGCCGGGTGGCAGGGCCGAGAAGAAATGGACGGCGATGACGGCGGCCAGCGAGCCGTACAGGTAGAAGTCGTACCACTCGAATACGGTGCCCAGGCTCGATGCCAGGATCACCTTCCTGTGTTCCTTGGTCATCGGCGTGGTTGCGGCCGGGATATGGTTCGCGGTTGTTGACATGTCTCGGCTCCTCAGAAGCTGTACTTGGCGTGGAAATGCAGGCGGGTCAGGTCGCCATCGGCACCGTTCTCGAGCTCGCGCACGCCGTACATGAGCTCGACGCCGAGGTCGAGCTTGGGCAGGGGTGACCAGATCGCGTTCGCGTGCACGCTGTGGACCTGCCTGGTGATGCCAAGCCCGGTGTTGGTGGTGTCGTTGTCGTACTGCGAACGGGCGTAGAACAGGTTGGTGCGGAACTTCGTGCTGAAGGCATGGCGCCAGGCGACGAAGCCGGCCAGCGTGTCGATGGCATCGAGCTCGCCGGTCGGATCGAGCGCGGCGTCATTGGTGATCGCCAGGCCGATGTACCGGCTGATGCCTCGACCAGCGGTCAGCATGTAGCGGATGTCGTCCTTCGGTCCGAGCACGAACCGGCCCGAGGCGCTGACGCCGTAGCCGGTGATGCTGTCGTCGGTGTTGGTCGCCGGGTTCTCATGCTTGAGCTGGCGGAACAGGCCGGCGATGCCGAAATGACCCCAGTCGCCCTTGCGCGTGTAGCGCAGGGTGAAGTCCGGCAGGCTGTTGTCCTCGCTGCTGATGCGGGCGCCACCGCCATGTGGCGTCAGCAGCGTTTCCGGATTCTCCGCCGAGAACGACCAGTTGCCGGTGGTGTAGCGCAGCTGTGCCTGGCGGACGAAGGTGGTGCCGTCGGTCGGGCCGATGAAGTCGACCGAGTCCGGCAGCGCCGCAACGTCCTGGAAATTCGACCAGGTCTGGCCGGCCAGCCAGTTGTTCCAGGTGGCGTAGGCGTGGCGGATGGTGACGCCGTAGGTATTGGTCGCCGCCTCGTTGCCGAGCGCACCGCCGAACAGGTCGAACTCCAGATAGCCGCGCAGCTTGTCGCCGGAATCCAGCGTGGTGTCGGCGGACAGCCAGAAGCGGGAGAACTGCGCATGCATGTCGATGTCGCTGCCTTCGTCGGTACCGCCCACCGGAATCGCGCCCGGCAGGTAGAGCGCGCGCGCGCCGCCGGGACCGTCCGGCAGTTCGCCGTCACCGGTGTTGGTGGCCATGGCGTCGAGCTTGATGAAGCCGCCATAGGTCAGGCGCGTGCCCGGATTCGCGCCGGGTGTCAGCGTGCTCGCCTGTATGGCGGCCGTGCCGGCCGGCAAGGGCGCGGCCGCCGGCATCGAGTCCAGGCGCGCTGCCTGCGCGCTCTGCTCGGTCCTCACCGCGGCGGTTTCGCTGCGGATCGTCTGCTGCTGGTCGAGCAGTTGCTGCACCACGGCTTCGAGTTGCGCCACGCGTTCTTCGAGCGCCCGTTCGCGGTCCGTCTGGGCGAAAGCGACGCTGCCGCTGAGCGACGCCGCGATGGCGAAGGCCAGACAGGTCGTGCGCCGCGGCGGCTTTCCTTGCTGTTGAGGTTTCATCCTGTACTCCTCCCTAGAGTCGAGAACGGGAGCACGATGGCGGGCAGTCAGTGCGGCGGATATTCGCCATTGGTCGAGCGCGGCGGTTCGTCGCAGTACCGTTGCGATGCGGTTGCTGCGATGCACAGTGCGTTGATTCCGCAGCGATGCCCGCAGTTCGGGCCTGCTTTAAGGCCGAGAGCGGTGGAGCTGCTGCGCCGCGGCAAGACCTGCCGGTCAGACCAAAGTCTAATTGGTGAACCCCGCGACAGACCGAATAGTGCTGTCAGGCTTTCAGACACAGGAGTTTGCTCGTGACCACGCCCAGCCTCATCCCGGTGAAACCCGAGGTCGTCGCACAGACCCGTGTCGACAGCGAGGCCTATTCGCGCCTTTACCGGGAGTCGATCAGCGACAACGAGGGCTTCTGGCGGCGCGAGGGGCGGCGCATCGACTGGATGCGTCCTTATACGCAGGTGAAGGACGTCTCCTTCGATGCCAGCGACCTGCATATCCGCTGGTACGCCGATGGCCAGCTCAATGTCTCGGCGAACTGCCTGGACCGGCACCTGGCGAGGCGCGGCGACAAGACCGCGATCATCTGGGAACCCGACAATCCCGCCGAGGCGCCGCGCCACATCACGTACCGGCAGCTGCACGAGGAGGTGTGCCGCTTCGCCAACGCGCTGAAGGCGCAGGGGGTCAACAAGGGCGACCGCGTCACCCTCTACATGCCGATGGTGCCGGAAGCGGCGGTGGCGATGCTCGCCTGCGCCCGCATCGGCGCCATGCACTCGGTGGTCTTCGGCGGCTTTTCGCCCGATTCGCTGGCCAGCCGCATCGTCGACTCCGGATCGACACTGGTCATCACGGCCGACGAAGGTCTGCGCGGGGGCCGCAGCATTCCACTCAAGGCCAATGTCGACGAGGCGCTGGCGCAGCCCGGCGTCGACTCGGTGCAGAAGGTCATCGTCGTGCGCCGGACCGGTGGCCGCATCAACTGGTTCGAGGATCGCGATCTCTGGTATGGCGACCTGGTCGCCAACGCTTCGACGGACTGTCCTCCCGAGGCGATGGATGCCGAGGCGCCGCTGTTCATGCTCTACACCTCCGGTTCGACCGGCAAGCCCAAGGGCGTGCTGCACACCACTGGCGGCTATCTGGTCTATGTCGCGATGACGCACGAGCTGGTCTTCGACCTGCGCGAGGACGACATCTTCTGGTGCACCGCCGACGTCGGCTGGATCACCGGCCACAGCTACGTCGTCTATGGGCCGCTGGCCAATGGCGCCACGACGGTGATGTTCGAGGGCGTGCCCAACCATCCCGATGTCAGCCGCTTCTGGCAGGTCTGCGACCGCCACCGCGTCACGATCCTGTACACGGCGCCGACGGCGATCCGCGCGCTGATGCGCGAAGGCGACGAGCCGGTGCAGCGCTGCCGACGCGATTCGATCCGCCTGCTCGGCTCGGTCGGCGAGCCGATCAATCCGGAAGCCTGGGGCTGGTATTACCGCGTCGTCGGCGAGGAACGCTGCCCGGTCGTCGATACCTGGTGGCAGACCGAAACCGGGGGCATCCTGATCTCGCCGCTGCCCGGCGCGACCGACCTCAAGCCGGGTTCCGCGACGCGGCCCATGTTCGGCATCCAGCCGGCGCTGGTCGACCCCGCAGGACGTATCCTCGACGGCGCGACCGAAGGCAACCTCGCGCTGCTCGATTCCTGGCCGGGACAGATGCGCACGGTCTACGGCGACCACCAGCGCTTCATCGATACCTATTTCAAGACCTACGCCGGCATGTACTTCACCGGCGACGGCTGCCGTCGCGACGAGGACGGCTATTACTGGATCACCGGCCGCGTCGACGATGTCATCAACGTGTCCGGTCACCGCATCGGCACCGCCGAAGTGGAAAGCGCGCTGGTCGCCCACGCCGCCGTCGCCGAGGCTGCCGTGGTCGGCTTCCCGCATGACATCAAGGGCCAGGGCATCTACGCCTATGTCACCCTGGCCAGTGATTCGGAGCCCAGCGAAGACTTGCGCAGGGAGCTGGTGCAGACCGTTCGAGCCTGCATCGGGCCGATCGCGTCGCCGGACCACATCCAGTGGGCGCCGGGCCTGCCGAAGACGCGCTCGGGCAAGATCATGCGCCGTATCCTGCGCAAGATCGCCGCCAACGAGCACGACCAGCTGGGCGATATCTCGACGCTGGCCGACCCCGGTGTCGTCGAAGGCCTGGTCAACAACCGGCTGATCCGCTGACATGGCGCTTGCAGCGCGCAACGCGGCAGCACCGGCGCGTGAGCGGCCGGTGTCCGGTCCCCCGGCATGCGACATTCGCGGCCGGGTCCTCCACATCGCGGGGCACGATGGAAATCCTGATCGCCGATGACCACCCGCTGTTCCGCGATGCGCTCAAGCGCGCCGTCGCACGGGCGATGCCGGATGCCGAGCTGGTGGAGGCCGATACCGTGTCCGGGCTGCTCGACATGGCCGCCGCGCATCCGGACGCCGACCTGTTGCTGCTGGATCTGAACATGCCGGGCGCGCATGGCTTCAACGCGCTGGTGCATGTGCGCGGACAGTATCCGCAGGTCCCGGTGGTGGTCGTGTCGGCGCGCGAGGAAGCCGCGACCATGCGCCAGGCCATCGCCTTTGGCGCTTCGGGATTCATTCCGAAATCCGCCAGCCTCGACCTGATCGCCGAAGCGCTCGCGCAGGTGATGGATGGCCAGGTGTGGCTGCCACCCGATCTGGAAGCGGACGATGCGTCGCCCCCGGAAGATGTCGATCTCGCCGCCCGCATCGCCGACCTCACGCCTCAGCAGTTCCGCGTCCTGCTGATGCTGGGCGAAGGCTTGTTGAACAAGCAGATCGCCTGGGAGCTGGGCGTATCCGAAGCCACCGTCAAGGCGCACATGACGGCGATCATGCGCAAGCTGGGCGCCAGCAATCGCACGCAGGTACTGGTGCTGACCGGGCGGCTGGCGCTGGCAGGCAGCGCCCCCTCGATGCCGGGGCGATGAGGGCTCATTCCAGCGTCGGCGGCGTCGGCTGTGGCTTGCATCCGTGATCGCCCGGCATGAGGCGCCGGTGGGGTCCGCGTCATGCTGCGGCGTCCCCGATCCGCGCCGATGCAAGGCCTGCGTCGATTCGGCCTGCCATGAATGCGCTTGGGCCCCGTGCGCGCCGGCGCTCACCGGTCGCCCAGCCTGGGCGGGAACCGGCTGTCTCAGCGACCGGCCGGTTTGATGTCGGTGGGCGGTCCTGATCGTGATTGCCGGCCGTGCTGCAGCGCGCTCCACGCGGCGCCCAGTTGCGCGCGCAGCACCGCCGGCTTGACCGGTTTGCGCATCACGACGATGCCGGCGGCGCGCGCGCGTGCGGTCAGCGCCTCGCTGCTGTCGGCGGTGATCAGCGCACCGCGTGGCGGCGCATCCGGCCAGCAGTCCTGCAGTGCATGCAGGGCGTCGATGCCATCCATGCGGTCGTGGAGGTGGAAGTCGACCAGCAGGGCATCCGGCTTGTGGTCACGGCAGACTCGCAGGGCCTCGTCGACGCTGGCGGCGGCGACCATGGTGACCTGCCAGCGGTCGAACAGCGCCCGCATCGCGTCCAGGATCGCGCGATCGTTGTCGAGGCAGAGCACGCTCATGCCGGCCAGTGAGCCCGGACTGCCGGTGATGCCGGGACGTTCGCGTTGCACGACGGCGGCGCGCGCGTAGGCGACGCGCACCATGAACATGCTGCCGCGGCCGGGCAGCGAACGCAGCGTCAGGGTGGCGTCGAGCAGATGGCAGATGCGCTGGCAGATGGTCAGGCCGAGGCCCAGCCCGTGCTCATCCCAGGGCGATTCGGTATTCAGGCGCAGGTATTCGTCGAAGATGTGTTTCTGGTGCTCGAAGGGAATTCCCGGTCCGGTGTCGGCGACCTGGAACTCGACGGCATCGGCACGGCGCCGGCAACCGACCACCACGCGCCCGGTGGCGGTATAGCGCAGGGCGTTGCCGATCAGGTTCTGCAGCACCCGGCGCAGCAGGCGCCGGTCGCTGTGCACGTTGACGCGGGTGTCGTGGATGCGCAGCTCGATGTCGCGGCTGGCGGCCAGCGGCGCGAACTGCTCCCGCAGTGAGGCGAGCAGGTCGGCGGCAGCGAAGTCGCGATGGTCCGGATGCAGGCG
>CAZYHP010000115.1:0-2402 GCA_964647135.1 uncultured Rhodanobacteraceae bacterium | reverse complement strand
TCGGCACGATCTTCACCGCGCAGCATGAGATGGCGCTCGCGGGCGTAGTCGTCGAAGGCGCGGCGCACGAAATTCTCGCCCAGCAGGCGCATGGCCAGTTCGCGCAGATCGTTGATGCTCAGGCGTGCCGCCTCGCCCTCATCCGGTTCATTGTGCGGACGCTGGTAGGGCTCAAGGAAACGCGCGGCGCGCAGGCGATCGCTGAGTCCGGGCTGATTGCGCAATGACAGCAACACGAGGATCACCGTGTTGAAGGCCAGCGACCAGAACACGCCGTGCGTCAGCGGCATCCAGCCGCTCATGCCGAACAGCGCTTCCGGACGCAGCAGTTCAAGACCGAATGGACCGGTGTGCAACCAGGTGTCGGGCAGCCAGCCTGCACGCGCGAAAGTCGGCAGCAACAACGTGTAGAACCAGACGGCATAGCCGGACACCAGTCCGGCCATGACGCCGGTCCGGCTGGCGCCATTCCAGAACAGGCCGGCGAGCATCGCCGGCATGAACTGCGCAACCGCCGCAAAGGCAAGCAGGCCCGTCGCCGCCAGCGTGTCCGAATGCGCGGTGAAACGATAGTAGGCGAACGCCAGCGCCGCCAGCGCGACGATGCCGATGCGGCGCACCCACAACACCACGCGCGACAGGTCGCCTTCGCGGTCCAGGTGCAGTTTGCGCACACGCACCAGCCACGGCATGACCAGGTCGTTGCTGATCATGATGCTCAGCGCGACGCTGGCGACGATGACCATGCCGGTGGCCGCCGAGAAGCCGCCGACATAGGCCAGCAGCGCCAGCGCGTCCTGTCCCTGCGACAACGGCAGCCACAGCACCGCGGCATCGGCGGAAACCCCGCTGTCCTGCAGCAGCGGCCAGGCGGCCAGCGCGATCGGCGGCACCAGCGCGACGAACACCAGCAGGTACATCGGAAACCAGACGCGGGCACGCTTCAGGTCGGCCGGATCCTCGCATTCGATCACTCCGACCTGGAACTGTCGCGGCAGGCAGAGCATGGCGCAGAACGCCAGCAGCGTCTGCGCGAGAAAGCCGCCCGGCCAGTGCAGGCGTTCAATGGGCAACGCTGCCACCGGCGTCGTCGTCGACTCGGGCGGATGGAACAGCAGCCATACCGCGTAGGTGCCGACGGCGGCGAAGGCAATCAGCTTCACCATCGACTCCAGGGCAACCGCCAGCATCATGCCGTGATGGTGTTCGGTTGCATCGATCTGTCGTGTCCCGAACAGGATGGAAAACAGCGCCAGCATCGCCGCAACCCAGAAGGCGGTGTCGGCGAGGATCGACGGCGAAGCTTCGCCGACCGACGCGCCGGACAGCACCTGGATGCTCATCGCAACCGCCTTGAACTGCAGTGCCACGTAAGGGATGGCGGCAGTCAGCGCAATCAGGGCCACTGCCACGGCGAGCGGCTGCGACTTGCCGAACCGCGAGGCGATGAAGTCGCCGATCGAGGTGATGCTCTGGTCCTTGGCGATGAGGATCATGCGCTCGATCAGGCGCGGCGCCAGCACGAACAGCAGGATCGGCCCGAGGTAGATGGCGAAGTAGTTCCAGCCCGAGGTGATCGCGTTGCCGACCGCGCCGTAGAACGTCCACGACGAGCAGTACACCGCCAGCGCCAGGCTGTACACCAGCGGCCGCAGCCGCGGTCGCGTCGGATACAGCGGGCGGCGGTCGCCGAGATAGGCGACGGCGAACAGCAGGCCGACATAGGCCACCGACACCAGCAGAAGCACCCAGTCGCTGATCATCTCCCCTCCTCAGGCCGGCGATGGTACGACGCGTAAAGCCTGTGGCAGCGAATGCAGTGTGGTGCGACGCACAACCAGAGCGCAGGCCGGGCGTGTTGCCGCGGCGCGCCCAGTGCAGCGCAAAAGAGCGCACTGGCCGGGCGGATGCCTTTTCGCAGGATGCGCGTCCACAGGGCAAGACAGTGTCGAGTGCACCGTCCTGCGGCGTCATTGTCGGTTCGACCGTCCGTCGTGTAGCGGCGTCGCTGCAGGCGCACTGCGCAGCAACCTGTGCGAAATCATGCGCCGGCGCGCGCCGGTGTGCCCGGCGCGACGCGCGCTGACGTCCGTCTGTCGATCAGAGGTTCTGGTAGTTGGGGCCGGCGCCGCCCTCGGGCGTCACCCAGTTGATGATCTGGTAGGGATCCTTGATGTCGCAGGTCTTGCAGTGCACGCAGTTGGCGGCGTTGATCTGCAGGCGCTTGCCGGCGTCGTCCTCGACGATCTCGTACACGGCGGCGGGGCAGAAGCGCGTGCAGGGATTGGCGTATTCCTCGGCGCAGCGGGTGACGCAGATCTGCGGGTCCAGCACGTGCAGGTGCACCGGCTGGTCCTCGTCGTGCTCGGTGGCGGCGAAGTACACGCCGGCGAGTCGGTCGC
>CAZYHP010000114.1:0-8525 GCA_964647135.1 uncultured Rhodanobacteraceae bacterium | reverse complement strand
TCCGCTTTCCGCTTTCCGCTTTCCGCTTTCCGCTTTCCGCTTTCCGCTTTCCGCTTTCCTCAGCCGTCTGCGTCCAGTGGTCGGTCGTGGGTCGTCGGCCGACAACCGATAACCGACAGCCGACAGCCGACAACCGCCAGCCGACAGCCGACAGCCGACAGCCGTAAGCCGTAAGTCCCAGCGGCCGCCTGATCGCGCCTTCAGGCGCGCAGCGATTCCGCGGGCGGCGTTCGCGTGGCGGTGCGCGCCGCGGTCCAGGCCGCCAGTGCGCAGACCAGCAGTGCCGCGAACAGGGCCCAGGCGAATAGCGCCGGTGATGGACGATAGTCGAACTGGAAGACCTGGCTGCCGAGCAGCAGGCCGGCGACCGCCGCGAGTGCGCTGGCGATCGCAGCGGCAATCGCGCCGAGTCCCAGCCATTCCAGCGCCAGCAGTCCGGCCAGCTCGCGGCGACGGATCCCCAGGGCGCGCAACAGGGCCGCTTCACGTCGGCGCTCTGCCTGCGCGTAGGCGAGGGCGCCGAGCAACACCAGCGCCGCAGCGACCAGGGCCAGCAGTAGTAGGCCTTGCGCGGCGCTGGTGAGCTGGCCAACCAGATCACGGATGCGCACAAGAATCGCACCGACATCGATCGCCGACAGGTTGCCGTGCTGACGCGTAACGTCCCGGATCGCGGCGCTGTCGGGCGGCAGATGGAAGCTGGCGATGTAGGCGTGCGCGATGTCGATCGCCGCGGCAGGCGAGAGCACGACGAAGAAGTTCACGCGGAAGGAGTCCCAGTCGGTACGGCGCAGGTTGGTGATACGCACCTGCACATCGCGCTCGCCGATGCGCAGGCCGAGGCGGTCGCCGAGCTTCAGGCCGAGGCGCTCGGCGAATCCGCGTTCCAGCGAGACCTGGTCCGCATCGCCTTCGCCCTGCCACCACTCACCCTCGGCCAGCATGTTGCCCTCGGGCAGCGCGGCGCTCCAGCTGAGGTTGAGCGGACCGTCGCGCCAGCGCTGCATCGATGGCTCCGGCGGCATGTGCTCACCCGCAGGCTTGCCGTTGATGGCGACCAGGCGGCCGGTGGCCACGGGCATGTGGCCGAGCCGCGCTGCGCCGCTGTCCTGAAGCTGTTCGATCACCTGCGTGCGCTGTTCGGGCTGAATGTTGAGCAGGAACCAGTTCGGTGTATCCGCCGGCATGCTCGCGCGCCACTGCTGCAGCAGGTCGGGACCCACTTGTGTGGCGATCAGCAGTGCGGTCAGGCTGAGCGTCAGGGCGGTGCCCTGCAGGATGGCGAGCATCGGCTTGCGCGCCAGTCGCGTCAGGCCGATGCGACGCAGTCCGCGCAGGCGTGGCGCGAGCAGGGCCAATGCGCGTACGGCCAGCCAGACCAGCAGCGCACAGAGCAGCGCCGCGGCAACCAGCGCGCCGATCAGGATCAGGATCAGGCGCGGCGTGCCGCCGAGCAGCACACCGGCGAGCGGCAGCGCAAGAATCGGCAACAGCAGCCAGCGCGCCGAGCGACCGGGCACCGCGGCGGCCGCCTGCAGAGTGCGCAGGGGCGACACGCGCAGCAGGCTGAACAGCGGCGGCAGCACGCTGGCCAGCAGCAGCCCCGCAAGCAGCAGTACCGCGGGCAGGGCAGCGACCGGATCGGCCGCTGGCATGTCGAGATCGAAGCGTTGCGCCAGCAGTCCGCTGAGAAAATGCTCGGCCAGTGCGCCGATCAGCACACCCAGCACAAGGCAGGGCAGCGACAACAGCAGCACCTGGCCCAGCGGCAACAGCAGCGTGTCACGGCGACTGGCGCCAAGGCAGCGCAGCAACGCGGCATTGTCGGCTTCACGCTCGGCGAAGCGCGCTAGCGCCAGCCACATCGCCAGTGCACCCAGCGACAGCGTCAGCAGCAACGCCAGATCGATGAAGCTGCGACCACGCTCGTAGGCGCCGCGCAGCGTATCGGCGGTGTCCTCGACGCGACGCAGGCGCTGGCCGCCATCAAGCTGTGGCTCCAGCCAGGTGGCAAAGCGACGGATCGCCGCCGGCTCGCCGGCGAACAGCTGGCGGTAGGCGGGCCGGCTGCCGGCGCCGAGCAGGCCGGCGCGATGCGCATCGGCCAGGCTGACCAGCAACCGCGGCGCCAGCGCGAACAGCTGCGAGCCATCGGGATCCTCGGTCAATTCGCCGGCGATGCGGACGTCCAGTTCGCCGAACTCGATCAGATCGCCGGGCGCGACGCCCAGGGCGTCAAGCAGGCGCGCATCGGCATAAGCGGTGCCGGCCTGCGGAATGGCGGCCACCTCGTCGACGCCGGCTTCGCCGCGCATTCGCATGGCACCGCGCACCGGATAGTCGCCGGCGACGGCCTTCACATCGGCCAGTTGCTGGCGCTCGCCGGCGAACAGCATGGTCGGGAAGCTCAGGCTGTCGGCGACGCGCAGGCCTTCGTCGCGTGCGGCGTCGGAGAACGCGGCGGGTAACGCCGCCCGCGAAGAGAGGCTGAGGTCACCGCCATTCACTTCGGCGGCTTTCGCCAGCAGCAGGCTCTGCGTGCGCTGGGCGCCGAGCTGCACCGTGGTGAGCGCGGCGATGGCGAACAGCAACGCGGCCAGGAACAGGCGGGTCTCGCCCTGGCGCAGCTGCGTGCCCAGGCCGCGGGTGATCTGCCGCCGCAGCTTCATGCCGGCGCCACGCTGCGGCCATCGGCAACGCGCAGGCACTGGTCGCAGCGCGCAGCCAGATCGGGATCGTGCGTCACCAGCACCAGCGTCGTGCCGTGGTCGCGTTGCAGGTCGAACAGCAGGCCGATCACGCTGCGGGCGTTCTCGCCATCGAGATTGCCGGTGGGTTCGTCGGCAAACAGGATCGGTGGCGCATGCACGAAGGCGCGCGCCAGGGCGACGCGCTGCTGTTCGCCGCCGGACATCTGGTGCGGCAGGTGGCGCATGCGCTGGCCGAGGCCGACCCGCTGCAGCGCCTGCCGGGCGCGGTCGGCGGCATCTTCGAGACCCGCCAGGTCGGCGGCGACCATCACGTTTTCCAGCGCATCCAGCGTCGGGATCAGCTGGAACGACTGGAACACGAAGCCGACCAGGCGCCGGCGCAAGGCCGCGCGCGCCTCCTCGTCGAGCGTCGTGAGTTCATGGCCGTGCAGCCAGCTCTGTCCGCTGCTCGGCCGGTCCAGCCCTGCAAGCAGGCTGAGCAGCGTCGTCTTGCCGGAACCGGAGCGACCGACGATGGCCAGGCTACGGCCGGGGTTCAGCACCAGGTCGATGCCGTCGAGTATGGTGAGCGCGCCGTCCGGGCCATCCACGCGCTTGCCCAGGCCGCGTGCCTCGATCATCGCCGTCATCACCTGCTTGCCTGTATCCGCCATGCGTCCAGTTTTCCGTGTGCTGTTGTGCCTGTTGCTGTGGCCGTCCCTCGCCTGGGCGCAGGGCCGGTCGATCGTGATCCTGGGCGACTCGTTGAGCGCTGCCCATGGCATGCCGGTCGACGCCGGCTGGCCGACGCTGCTCGGACAGCGCCTCGCCAACAGTGGTCGTGACTACCGCGTCGTCAACGCCAGCATCAGCGGCGAAACCACCGCCGGCGGACTGGCGCGACTGCCGGATCTGCTGGCCGCACACCGTCCGGCCGTGCTGGTCATCGAACTGGGTGCGAACGACGGACTGCGCGGTCTGCCGATTGCCCAGATCCGCACCCATATCGAGAGCATGATCGTACAGGCCGAAGCCGCCGGCGCCCGCGTGCTGCTGTTGGGGATCGAGCTGCCGTTGAATTTCGGGCGCCGCTACCGCAGCGAGCTGCGTGCGCTCTATGCCGGACTGGCGCAGGCGCACGGCGTTGCGCTGGTGCCCTTCCTGCTTGAGGGCGTGGCGATGGACCCGGACTTGATCCAGGACGATGGCCTGCACCCCACGGCGCAGGCGCAACCGCGGCTGCTCGACAATGTCTGGCCCGTGCTCGAACAGGTGCTCGACGACTGAGGGCGCCTGGCAGCGGATCAGCGGCACCGACGGCCGCTGTCCTGCCGCCGGAACGGATCAGCCGAACGGGATCATCCGTCGCCAGAACGGCTTCCGGCGCACGACCGAGCGATCCTCCGTGAGGAACGTGTGCTCCGGGTGGTTGAGCTCCAGCACCCGGCGGGTGTCATCGGCCAGCTGCTGCTCACCCAGGCGCTCGTAGGCCTGCACCATCAAGGCCAGGGCATCGCCGGTTTCCGGGGCCTGCTGGTAGTTTTCCAGCACGTACTTGCTGCGATTGATGGCCGCGACATAGGCATGCCGGCGAAGGTAATACGCGGCGACCTGGATCTCGTGCCGCGCCAGCGTGTTGCGCAGGTAGATCATGCGCTGGCGCGCATCGGCGGCATAGGTGCTGTCCGGGAAATCGCGCAGCAGCTTGGCGAAGTCGGTGAACGACTGCCGCGGTGCGTTGAGGTCGCGGCTGGCCGGGTCCAGGTCCACGAACCGTCCCATGAAACTGCCTTCGCGGTAGAAGTTGATGATGCCGCGCAGGTACTGGGCGTAGTCGGCCTTGCCGTGCGTCGGGTAGGTCTTGAGGAAGCGGTCCACGGTCGAGATGGCTTCGTCGTGAGCCTTGGACCGGTACTGCGCGTACGCCAGTTCTAGGTGCGCCTGCTCGGTGTACAGCCCGAACGGGAAGCGCGCGATCAGGCGCTGGTAGTAACGGATGGACCTGTCATAGTTGCCGTTGTTCAGCGACATCCGGGCGGCGTCGTACATCTGGTCAACCGGCAGTGTCTCGGTCTTGTCCAGGCGCTTGCCGCCACAGGCGACGACCAGCAGCAACAAGGACAGTAGCGACAACAGGCGCAGGCAACGCATCATGCGCATCATTCCATCGAGCGGTAAGAACGGCAGATGATAGCGGAAACCCCGAACGGGCCGGCGCAACAGCGGGCCATCCAGGCTGAACGACTGCAGGCGACGGCCGAGGTGCCGGAAGGCGCCGGCGGCCGCCGCGTCGACCAGGTCGCCGCCGAGCTGTTCCCGGAACACTCGCGCAGCCGGCTGGGCGAGTGGCTGAAGGCCGGCGCGCTGCGCCTGGACGGGCGCACGGTCAAGCCCAGCGAGCGTGTCCTGGGCGGCGAGACCCTGAGCCTCGAGGTCGAACTGGCACCGGCCGGCAACGACGCGCCGGAGGCCATCGACCTGGACGTCCTGTACGAGGATGCGGCCTGCCTGGTGCTGAACAAGCCGCCCGGCCTGACCGTCCATCCCGGGGCCGGCCAGGCCAGCGGGACCCTGGTGAACGCGCTGCTGCACCGCGAGCCGGCGCTGGCCCTGCTGCCGCGCGCCGGGCTGGTCCATCGCCTCGACAAGGACACCTCCGGGGCGCTGGTCGTCGCCCGCACGCTGGCCGCGCATACCGCGCTGACGGCCGCCCTGGCCCGTCGCGACCTGCATCGGCAGTACCTGGCCGTGGTGCAGGGCGTGGTCATTGCCGGCGACACGATCGATGCGCCGATCGACCGCCATCCGCGTGATCGCCTGCGCAAGGCGGTGCGCGAGGACGGCCGCCCGGCCGTCACCCACTACCGCGTCCGCGAGCGCTGGCGTGACCACAGCCTGCTGGAACTGAAACTGGAGACCGGCCGTACGCACCAGATCCGCGTGCACCTCGCGCACGTCGGTTTCCCCATCGTTGGCGACCCGCTGTACGGCGGCGGCCTGAAACTGCCGCGCGGCGCCAGCGAAGCGGTGCGCGAAGCCCTGCGCGGCTGGCGACGCCAGGCCCTTCATGCCGAACGGCTGGCCTTCGAGAGCCCGGACGCCGGGCAGGCGGTCGATGTGCGGGCGCCGCTGCCGGCTGACCTGGTCGGCCTGATCGACGTGCTGCGCGGCTCGGAGCGGGCCTGATGGCGGCGCTGTCACGGGCGCGGCACCGGGTATCGATCCGTCCCGCCTTTCCGCCGCGCGCGATGGCATGACCGCGCAGCGCGAAGGTCTGATCCTGCCCGACTGGTCGCCCTCGACCGCTGTCGCCGCGGTCAGCACGACGCGGCATGCGCCGGGTGCGTCTTTGCCGCCGTTCGAGCACTGCAATCTCGGCGCCCGCAGCGGCGATGATCCGGCGACCGTGGCGGGCAACCGGGCCGGGCTGGTGGCGGCACTGGGATTGCCCTCGGCGCCGTGGTGGCTGCAGCAGGTCCACGGTACCGGCGTTCTGCCTGTGGATCGCCTGCTGCCCGGACCCATGCCCCTCGACGAGGAGCCGGTTGCCGATGCGGCGGTCACCCGCACGCCGGGTGCGGTGCTGGCGGTATTGACCGCCGATTGTCTGCCGGTGCTGTTCGCCGCCGACGATGGCAGCGTCATCGCCGCCGCCCATGCCGGCTGGCGCGGATTGGCCGCCGGTGTGCTGGAAGCGACCGTCGCCGCCATGGCAGCGCCGGCATCGCGGATTTCCGCGTGGCTGGGACCGGCCGCTGGCGCATCGGCCTATGAAGTCGGCGAGGAGGTCCGAGCCGCTTTCGTTGACCGCGACGGTGGCGCCGCGATGGCGTTCGCGCCGACGCGACCCAGTCACTGGCATGTGGACCTGTACGCACTGGCGCGGCAGAGGCTCGCCAACGTGGACGTCACCGCGGTATCGGGCGGCGGCGAATGCACGATCAGCGATGCCCGTTTCTATTCCCATCGTCGCGAACGGCAGACCGGCCGCATGGCCAGCCTGATCTGGTTGCGCCACTGAGCCGGCCGGATCATGCCGGCCGCCTTCCGGACCGTTCTCGGCGATGCCTTCGCGACGCTGGCGCCGGCCGTGCAGCGCCTGCATGCCGGTACCGGCGCCGCCGTGTGGAGCGGATGCGTGGTCGTGCGTCGCGGCAGCGGCCTGCTGGCGCGTTGCTGTGCGTGGATGGCAGGCCTGCCGCCGGGCATGGGCGGGTCGCCGCTGCGCGTGCAATTCCGTTGCAGCAAGGGCGGTGAAACCTGGCAACGTCATTTCGCCGGCCATGCCATGCACTCGCAACTGCGTGCCGTCGATGGCGTGCTGGTCGAAGCGCTGGGTCCGCTGCGCTTCGCCTTCCGCCTTGATGCGCTGGATGGCGCGATCCACTGGACGGTGCGCTCGGTCCGCCTGTTCGGCGTACTGCCGCTGCCGGCATCCTGGTTCGCCGCTGTGCGCTGTCGTGAATATCAGCGCGACGGCCGTTATGCTTTCCAGGTGCAGGCCGCGCTGCCGCTGCTTGGCGAAGTGATCGCGTATGAAGGCTGGCTCGAACCCACCTGAAACATCACCCGGGCCGGTGATCGTGTTCGATGGCGTTTGCCTGCGGTGCAACGGCTGGGTCCGATTCCTGCTGCACCATGACCATCGCCGCCGATACCGCTTCGCCGCCATGCAGGACGATGCGGGTCGCGCGCTGCTGCAACAGCACGGCCTGGACCCTGATGATCCTGCCTCGATGCTGCTGGTCGATGGCGATCTTGCCCGCCGCGATACCGACGCGATCCTCGCCGTGCTCACCGGCCTGGGCGGCGCATGGCGCTTGGCTGGCGCGCTGCGCATTGTGCCGGGCCTGCTGCGCGATCCGCTGTATCGCTGCATCGCGCGCAACCGCTACCGCTGGTTCGGCCGGCAGGATTGCGTCGTACCCGATGCGGCGCAGCGCGACCGGTTTCTGTGAGTGTTGCGCGGCGCGACCGATTCAGGCGCAACGCCATGGCCAACGTGCACGGCCAGCTCCGGATTCGCAGCGGCGGGACCATGTAGCCGCCGCGCCGCCGTCGCTCCCTTGAATTCGCCGAGGTGAGCCGCACCTAGGCGTCAGACTTCCCCGTACCGTTCCCCCCCGAGGATTCTTCGCCATGCGCATGGACAAGCTGACGTCGCGCTTCCAGCAGGCCCTGGCCGACGCCCAGTCGCTGGCCGTTGGCCGCGACCACAACATGATCGAACCGGCGCACGTGCTGGTGGCGCTGCTCGACCAACAGGGCGGTAGCGTCCGTCCACTGCTCGCGCAGGCCGGCGCCAATGTCCCGGTGCTGCGCCAGCGCCTGGGCGAAGCGCTGGACAACCTGCCGCAGGTGAAAGGCCAGGAGGGCAACCTCAATATCGGCAACGACCTGACACGGCTGCTCAATCTCACCGACAAACTGGCGCAGCAGCGCGGCGATGCCTTCATCGCCAGCGAGCTGTTCGTGCTCGCCGCCTTCGACGACAAGGGCGCGGTCGGGCAGGCGCTCGCCGCCGCCGGCGTGCAGCGCGCACGCCTTGAGCAGGCGATCGATGCCATGCGCGGCGGCGAGACGGTGTCGGACCAGGCCGCCGAGGAACAGCGCCAGGCGCTGGAGAAATACACCATCGACCTGACGGCGCGTGCCGAGCAGGGCAAGCTCGATCCGGTGATCGGCCGCGACGAAGAGATCCGTCGTGTCATCCAGGTACTCAGCCGTCGCACCAAGAACAACCCGGTGCTGATGGGCGAACCCGGGGTTGGCAAGACTGCGATTGTCGAGGGCCTCGCGCAGCGCATCATCCACGACGAGGTGCCCGAAGGCCTG
>CAZYHP010000113.1:0-8747 GCA_964647135.1 uncultured Rhodanobacteraceae bacterium | reverse complement strand
GCGGCATGCGTCCGCTGGCGGTGCTCGGCGACAACATCACCACCGACCACCTGTCGCCGTCGAATGCCATCCTGCGCAGCAGCGCCGCCGGCGAATACCTGGCGAAGATGGGCCTGCCGGAAGAGGACTTCAATTCCTACGCCACGCATCGCGGCGACCATCTCACCGCGCAGCGCGCCACCTTCGCCAATCCCAAGCTTGTCAATGAGATGGCCGTGGTGGAGGGCGAGGTGAAGCAGGGATCGCTGACACGCCTGGAGCCGGACGGCACCGTGATGCGCATGTGGGAAGCGATCGAAACCTACATGGAGCGCAAGCAGCCGCTGATCATCATCGCCGGCGCCGACTACGGCCAGGGCAGTTCACGCGACTGGGCCGCGAAGGGCGTTCGTCTTGCCGGCGTCGAGGCCATCGTTGCCGAAGGCTTCGAGCGCATCCACCGCACCAACCTGGTCGGCATGGGCGTGCTGCCGCTGGAGTTCAGGCCCGGCGATACGCGCACGACCTGGGGCATCGATGGCAGCGAAACCTTCGATGTCGTCGGCACGCCGGCACCGCGGGCGACGCTGACGCTGGTGATCCATCGCCGCAATGGCGAGCGCGTCGAAGTGCCGGTGATCTGCCGGCTGGATTCCGACGAGGACGTGTCGATCTACCAGGCCGGTGGCGTGCTGCAGCGCTTCGCGCAGGACTTCCTCGCCGAAAACGCCGCCGCCTGAGTCGACGCCCGCAGCGCGCGCGTTGCGACGCCTTCCGGCGAAGGCGGCCAGGCCGCGCGAGGTGGCTGCACTGCTCGACCTGCGTCCCGGGTGCTGCGCTGACCCGGGCTGCATCTAACAACAGGCGTTGCCCGGGTATGCGCAGCGCACCCGCGAAAGGGGCCTGCGTGGGCGATGCGGTCCCGATATCCGTCACGGAACAACGAATGACAACTACCAGGTCGAGAGGCCGAGGGCTTCGCCGATGCGATACCAGGCGCGGCGCAGCAGGCCGTCGTCGGCGTAGCGTGCGTACTCGATGCTGAAACGGCGCTCGCCGGTGTTGTGCCACTGGCTGTCGAACCAGCGCGTCGCGTCGGCGATGGCCGGATGCGAGGCGGCGCCGCTGAACTGCACGCTGGTTTCCAGGTTGAGGTTGTCGAGGTTGCGGCGGGTGAAGTTCGCCGAGCCGGTGATCAGCGTGCCGCCGCCGGCACCGCGATGCAGCAACAGCTTGGCGTGGCATTGTTCGCCATGGGTATCGCACCAGCGCAGGTCGATGCCAGCACGCACCAGCTCGCGTGCCACCTGGCGGTTGGGAACACCGTTCTTCTTGCGTCCGAATGCATCCTCGTTGGGATCGAGCAGCACGCGCAGCCGAACGCCGCGCGCCTGTGCCGTCTTCAATGCGGCGATGATGTCGCGGTCGGCCAGATAGAACACCGCGACATCGATCGCGTCTCCGGATGCGGCGGCATCGAGCGTCTCCAGCAAGGCGCGCTTGATCGCGCCCTCGGTCAGCACGCGCAGCCGTGGTCCGACAGCGGCCAGGTCGGTGGATGTTGGCGAAGTGGGCAGGCCATTCAGCGCTTGGCCGGAGAATGCCGCCACCGCCGCCTCGCTGGCGATGACATCCAGCGCCGCCGCACCGGCAAAGCGCAGCGCCACATTGCCATGCGCGCTGCTGGCATCGTGCGGATTGGCCGAGGTGACCAGCGCCTGCCAGTCATCGCCGCTGTCGACCACCAGCGTCTTGCGATGGTTGGCGCGGAAGTTCGCCAGCGCCAGCCAGCTGCGCAAGGTGACCGGCTGTGCGCCGAACGGATTGCCCAGCCAGCCACCATCAGGGTTGTTGCCCAGCCAGGCGCAACACAGCGCCCAGGGACCCGACCAGAGCGGGTTGGAGGCACGCAAGGGCCGCAGGTCGGTGATCACGACGGTGGCGCCGGCCTGCCGCAGCCGCTCAAGCTGCGGGGCGCGCTGGCCGCCGTAGACGGTGTTGATCGGGTCGGTGACGACGACGATGCGCAGCGCCGGGCGTTGCGCCTTGCGTTGGAGCAGGGCCCGCACCAGTTCGCTGCTCAGCGGTCGCACTGTTCCGGTCTTGTCTGCGCCGAACTCGTTGAACAGGAACATGTCGAGGACGATGAGGCGTTGCGCCTGCGCGATCATCGTCAGTGCGGCGTCGAAGATCGCCTGTTCGCTGTGGCGCCGGCCGCCGGCATCGACAAAGGTCAGGTCGGCGAGGAACATCGCCTCCGTGCCGTCGCGCCAGGGGTAGGCGATGCCGACGCCATCCGGCAGCGGCTTGTACGCCTGCCACAGCGCACTGCCCAGCCCGACCAGTGCAAGGACGACCAGCACGCTCCGCAGGCGATGCCGCCGTGGCCGGGGCGCGGAAAGAGGTGTGCGGTCCATGCGCGGAGCATGGCATGTCCGGGCGCTGCGGGCACGTTGAGCGGCATTCGCGTCGCGCCGGCCGCCGGTGCGCTAAGCCTCGGCGGCAGGCTGCTCCTCGCGGCCGTCGGGGAAGACCGCGAAGCGCCGCGCCGCCGTGCCGTGCGTGGGCGCGGCATCCGGGAACGGCCAGTCGCCGAAGCGCGTGCGCTGGAAGTCCTCGAACGCCTGTTGCAGCTGCTGCGGCGTGTTCATCACGAACGGTCCGTAATGGGCGACGGGTTCGCCGATGGGCCGCGCCTGCAGGAGCAGCAGCAGGGTGTCGGTATCGCCTTCGTTGTGAACGGCCAACGTCGCGTCGGACAGCACCTGCACGGTGTGGCGCACCGGCAGCACTTCGGAGTCGAGCGTCACCGCGCCGACACCGACGGTGTGCAGCGAACGCGACAGTCCGGCGACGCCCGCCGGAATCGTCCAGCGACTGCCGGCCGGAAGGCGCGCCAGCCAGACCGCGATATGCGCTTCCGGACGCGCCGCCCAGGAATCCGGTGGCGGCGGCAGCGGTTCGACATCGCCCAGCCGTCCGGCGATGACCTGCACGCGCACGCCACCCTCGAGTTCGGCGACGGGAATCTTCTCGTTCCAGAACATCGTGAAGTGCGCCGGCGCCATCTTGCTGGCCGCAGGCAGGTTCAGCCAGACCTGCATCAGGTTGAGCGTGTTCGGCCGGTCGGCGTGCAGCATCGGGAACATCTCCGCGTGCATGACCCCGCGACCGGTGGTCAGCCACTGCACGTCACCCATGCCGTAGCGCGCCTTGCCGCCCAGCGAATCGGCGTGGTCGACGTAGCCCTCCGGGACGATGGTGATCGTTTCGAAGCCGCGATGCGGGTGTGCGGGAAAGCCCGGCACGCGATCGCCGTGGTACATGTTCCAGCCGTCCTTGTCGGCGAAATCCGAACCGATCTGTCGGCCGTCCAGCGCCGCCACCGGCGCCAGCGCGCCATCGCCCTCGGGATAGAGATCGAGATGGTGCGCCATGAACAGGAACGGATCGGCGCCGCGCCAGGGCGTGCTCAGCGGTGTCACGGACAGGATGGACGGATGGCTCATCGGGGTCTCCGGTGGGGGATGCACACAAGGTCGGGGTGGGCACGGCCCCGATCAAGGTCGTCAACGGTGCCAATGCGGGAACACGGTGATCCATGACTGGCGCTGATGTGCTTGCACACCGGACACGCACGTGACCCGCGGTCCGGTTCGCTTCAGGCACATTGGCTGAACGCCCTGGCGGATCCGGCGCCTGACGTCGCCGTCGTGATGGCATCATGCCAGCCTTCCACGACGGGCAGTCGGGGCAGGGCAACGCGCCCGCGGACGCGTCGTGGGCAGGCGATGCGGACGCGGCCTCCACGTTGGCGGTAGACGACGCACCTGCGGCCCCTGCACCTCGGCGCGGGTCATCGCACACTCGAATTCCGTCCGTTGCAAGCTACTGTCGCTGTTTGACGACATCGATGCGCCGGAAACGGTGATCGCCACGTCGGGGCGGTCCTGTCACGGCCTGCCCTGGGCATCGACCCCACACTCGAAGATCTCCCATGCACAAACACGACAGCGCGCAGAAAGTCCCGCATTCCCGGATCGGCCTGGCCGCGCTGCTGGCCGCACTGGCGATGTTCGGTCCGTTCTCGATCGACACGATGTTCCCGGCGTTTCCGACCATGGCCACGGCGCTGGGCGTGTCGGATGTCGCCGTCCAGCAGACACTGAGCGTGTACCTGATCGCCTATGCGGCGATGGCGCTGTTCCATGGACCCCTGTCCGATGCCTATGGCCGGCGCCGGTTGATCCTCGCCGGGACGGCGGTGTTCACCCTGGCCTCGGTGGGCTGCGCGCTGGCACCGGATCTGAACTGGCTGTTGCTGTTCCGTGCCGTGCAGGGTATTTCCGCCGGCGTCGGCATCATCGTCGGCCGCGCGATCATCCGCGACCTCTACGACGGTCCGGACGCACAACGACTGATGTCGACGGTGACGATGATCTTCGGTATCGCGCCGGCGATCGCGCCGATCATCGGCGGCTGGGTTTTCGAATGGGCTGGCTGGCAGGCGGTCTTCTGGTTCCTGTGCGTGTTCGGCGTGCTGCTTTGGCTGGCCTGCCTGCTGTGGCTGCGCGAGACGCATCCGGCCGCGCTGCGGCAGCCGATGTCGGTGGGCACGCTGTGGAGCGGCTACGCGGCGATGCTGCGTGACCCGATGTTCCGGCGCCTGTCGTGGTCGGCGGCCTTCAACTTCGGCGCGCTGTTCCTGTTCATTGCCTCGGCACCGACCTTCGTCTTCGAGTTCCTGGGCCTGGGTGCGCTGGATTTCGGCTGGTTCTTCGTGCCGACGATCGCCGGCATGATGACCGGTGCCTGGCTCTCAGGTCGCCTGGCTGGCCGGGTCAGCGCCGAACGCTGCGTCGGCCTGGCCTATGCCGCGATGCTGGTGGCCGGCGTCGCGAACATCGCCTATTGCAGTTCATCGCTGCCATTCGCCTTGCCCTGGGCCGTGCTGCCGATCGCCGTCACCGCGTTCGGCATTGCCATCGCTTTCCCGGCCATCACCCTGATGCTGCTGGACCGTTACCCGACCCACCGCGGCGCGGCGTCATCGATGCAGTCCTTCATCTCGCTGGTGTTCAACGCCGGTATCGCCGGCATTGCCGCGCCCTTGCTGCACGGCCATCCGCCTGTGTGGCTGGCGATTTCGGCCTTGACGCTGACGGTATTGGGCTACATCGCCTGGCAGATGCGTCCACGCGCCGACGGCACGCGGCTGGCGCCCGTGGACGGCGATGTGCCGCTGCCCAACGAAGGGCAGCAGTAGCGTTCAAGCAGCAGTGCCCACTCAGCGTGTGACGAGATACGGTGGCAACGCTTCCTGCCAATGGGCCTGCGAGCGGCCGTCACGGAGCGCGATCCGCAATGCGGTGCCCTCGTCGACCAGTTCGACCGGACGCGCCGGCGAACCGGCGTTGATGCGGGCCAGGCAGGCTTCGACCTGACCGGGTTCACATTCACTACGCAGCGCGCGAAGGGCTTCGACGAGGCGCAGTTGCGCGGCCATGTCCTGGCGGCGGGCCAGATGGGTGTCATAGGCGGCCAGGCCGGTATCCGCCAGCGTGCAGCCCGTGGCGTTGCCCTGGCATTCGGGGTGGCTGGCATCGGTCTCGGGGCGCGGAAGTTGCACGGCGCTGTCTTTCTCCAGGGCGGCCAGTGCGCCCGTCGAGCAGAACCAGCCCAGCGTCCGTTGCACGCGCGCAATGGTCCGGTCGGCGTCGTAGTTGGCGGAATCGACGGTGTTATCGTTGAGCCGGATGCTGGTGGCCCGATAACCGTTGGCGAGCATCGCCGTTTCACCCGTCATCGCCGTACACAGGGAGAGCTCGTCGGCAGACGCTGCGGCGAACGCCTTCTTGCAGGTCGCCGGTTCAGCCGTGTCCGGCGGCAGGTCGGCCAGCATTTCCGCATAGAGCGCGGCATGGGCACGGACCTGGCCGGTGGCCAGCATCGTGACCAGCAGCGAATCACTGTTGGCGCCAATGCGGCGCCAGCCCCGTGTCTGGTCGCAGACGGCCGTCATGGCCGACCCGGTCCTGCCCTGCACGAAGTCCAGCGCCGCCGCCGTGAGCGGCAGGTTCATGGACGTCATCGGCAATCCCGGCGCCAGGTGGTGCGGCTGCAGGCGGTTGCGGAAATGGTCGTGGCGGGTCAATTCGCGATGCTGTGCCAGCCACGCCGTGTTCCGCTCGACCAGGGCCACATAGGACTCGGGTTCGAGTCGGATCTGCGCAAGGCAGTCATTGCCATGGCCGCACAGTCTCGGACGCGCCGGCAAGGGGGCGTGCTGCGGATAGCGCCCGATGGCGCTGCTCGCCAGTGCGTCCGTCCCCAGCACCTGCGCGTCGAGTGCGGGATCGGCGAGGCGCGCGTTGATGCGTTCGAGGTCGGCATTGACGACTGCGGATTTTTCTTCCGCAGGAATGGCGTAGGGCAGCAACCACATGTCATCGAAGGCGTTGCTCCTGCCTGCCGGCTTGCCATGCAGTTGCGGCGCCTGGGCTGCGGTGCCCCCTTCCGGCGCAGCGGGCGCTTCGACGGAAAACGGCAGGAGGGCAAGTAGTCCGGCAGCTGCAAGCGACATCGACATCGGGGAATCCTCTTTCGGGTTCACGCTGCAGGCAGCGTGTCACGACAAACGTCCGGGAGTGCTGCAGACGATTCTTGCACAACGTCATCACGGTCCGGATCGCTGCAGGCGTCGTGTTCACGCGCGGGCGGGTGTCGGCGTACATCGCCACGACGATGCCGGCGTTGTGCCCTGCCGTGCCGTCGCGCCAGCCCGGTCCGTGTATCCGGGCGCGATGGAGCCGCTGCTGGAGCGTCGCTTTTCCTTGTGTGGCGGATGCGGCATAGTGCTGCGCTGCGGCGCAGCATCCTGCTGCCAGGATCTTTCATGAGCTGGATTGCACACAAGTTCGGAGGCTCGTCGCTGGCGGATGCCGGACGCATCGGCCAGGTCGCGGCGGTGCTGGCCGCGCGTGACGATCCGGCGCAGGTCATCGTCGTCTCGGCGATGGCGGGTGTCACCGATGCCTTGTCGCGGCTGGTGACGGCCGCCGTATCGGGCGCTGCGGATTGGCGCGAACAGCTGGCCGCATTGCGCCAACGCCATGTCGACACGGCGAAGATCCTGCTGGGCGATGACGTCGCACTGGACTGGCTGGAAACGGTGTTCGCCGATCTCGGCGACCTGCTGCATGGCCAGTCCCTGCTCGGCTCGCTGTCGCGCGAGGCACTGGATTTCGTGCAGGGACTCGGCGAAGTGCTCAGCTCGGAACTGCTGGTGCGCCACCTGCGCGCACAGGGTCGCGACGTCGCGCGCCTGGATGCCCGTGATGTGCTGGTGGTCAGCGAGACCGAACTGGGCCGTGTCGTCGACGACCCCCTCACCCGCGAACGCCTGGCGACCTGGCGCGCCGGCCGGACAGCACCGTGTGTCGTCGTCACCGGCTTCATCTGCCGTGCCGTCGATGGTCGCGTCACCACGCTGGGCCGCAACGGCAGCGATTATTCCGGCGCCATCTTCGCCGACCTGTTCGATGCCACCGCGCTGCATATCTGGACCGACGTCGATGGCGTGCTGTCCGCCGATCCGCGTCTGGTACCCGAGGCCGTGCTGCTCGACCGATTGAGCTACGACGAGGCCTGCGAGCTGGCGTACTTCGGCGCCAGGGTCATCCATCCGCAGACGCTGGCGCCGGCGATCCGTCGCGGCATGCCCGTGGTCATCCGCAACACCTTCAACCCCGCGCATCCGGGCACGCGCATCGAAGCGCTGAGCAGCGCGCAGCCGCCGGTGAAGGGCCTGACGACGATCGGCGACCTGGCCATCGTCAACCTCGAAGGTGCCGGCATGATCGGCGTGCCCGGCACCGCCGAGCGCGTCTTCGGCGCGCTGCATGATGCCGGCGTGTCGGTGGTGATGATCTCGCAGGGCAGTTCCGAACATTCGATCTGTTCGGTGCTGCGCGCCGCACAGGCGGAGCGCGCGGTGTCGGCGTTGCAGCGCGCGTTCGCCGCCGAGCTGGCGGCCGGCAGCATCCAGGCGGTAACGTCGACGTCGGACATCGCCGTGCTCGCCGTCGTCGGCGACGGCATGGCCGGAACGCCCGGCATTGCCGCGCAGGTCTTCCACGCGCTGGCGCGCGCGCAGGTCAACATCCGCGCCATCGCCCAGGGCGCCTCCGAACGCAACATCTCGATTGCGGTGGCTGCCGGCGAAGCCTCGCGCGCGTTGCGCGCCGTGCATGCCGCGTTCTTCCTGTCGCCGCAGACGGTCTCGGTGGGCATCGTCGGGCCGGGCAACGTCGGCCGCGTTTTCCTGCAGCAGCTGGCCGCGCGTGGCGACGAACTGCGTCGGAGGGCGCACCTCGACCTGCGCGTGCGCGCGATCGCCAACAGCCGCGTGCAATGCCTGCACGAGAGCGGCGTCGATCCGGCCGCCTGGCAGGTGGCGCTGGACGCGGCGACGGCGCCGCGTGATCTCGACGCCCTTGCCGACCATGTTCGCGCGCCGCATCTGCCGCATGCCCTGATCGTCGATCTCAGTGCCAGCAGCGAGACGGCCGAGCACTATGCCGACTGGCTGGCCCGCGGCATCCACGTCGTCACGCCGAACAAGCAGGCCGGTTCCGGCGACTGGAACCACTTCCAGGCCATCCGCGCCGCGCAGGCCGAAGGGCGCAGCCTGTTCCGATACGAAGCGACCGTCGGCGCCGGCCTGCCGGTGATCTCGACGCTGCGCGACCTGCTCGATACCGGCGACG
>CAZYHP010000112.1:0-8797 GCA_964647135.1 uncultured Rhodanobacteraceae bacterium | reverse complement strand
GAGCCGCTCGGCCTCCTGGCACGCCAGCGCGAAGCCGTAGGCGGCGCCGACGCCGATCCGGTGCGTCCGGCCAGCGATATGACCGATCAGCACGGCGGTCGCCGAACTGGCGATGGCCGGCATGTTGTGGTGTTCGGCAAGCCAATAGCGCCTATAGCCGAGCGCGTCGGCATGCTGTGCCAGTGAAACGGAAGCACGGAAACTGCTGGCGATGTCGCTGCCGTCGGCAACCGGCGCGAGATCTAGCACCGACAAGGGAAACATGCGGACTCCGGAAGCGGCTGTTCAAGAAGGAGACCTGATCAATGGGGTCGCCTGCCGCCGTTTTCCAGCGCTTACGGTCCCGTCGCGCATGCCGCCTTGCAGGATGCCGCGCCAGTCGGGCGCGGCATCGTTGTCATCGTTCAGGCACCACGCGCATGCCAGGCGCGCAGCAGTTCCGCCTCGCGGTCGCGCGTACGTCCCGCACGCAGCGTGGCCTGGCGTTCGGCCGGGAGCCTGCGGAACCAGGCCCGAAGGTCGGCGACCGTCGTCGCCAGCGGCCTGAACGTCAGTCCAGCCTCGAGTGCCCGCGCGTTGCTGACGCGTCCGTAGCCCGAATAGGGACCGGCTTTCGACGACACCCAGATCGGCAGGCCGGCCTCGTTGGCCTCGAGGAATTCCGGCGTGACATGGGTCAAGCGCAACGGGCCGCCGGTCACGGCATGGCAGCCGTGCACCATCGCATCGGTCGTCAGCGTGTAATCCGGACCGACCGCATTGAAAGTACCCGTGGTGCCCGCTTCGGCAAGACGGATCACCCACTCGGCGAGATCGCGGCCATCGATGATCTGCACCGGATCGCTGCCATCGCCCGGGACCAGCAGCTCGCCGCCCTGGGCGATGCGATGCGGCCAGTAGGTGAAGCGGTCGGTCTCGTCGCGCGGTCCGACGATGTAGCCGGGCCGGATGATGGCGACGCGCTCGCCGAACTGCTTGTGCGCTTCCGCCTCGCTCAATGCCTTCAATGGACCGTACAGGCCACCCACGTCGGCGCGCAGGCTCTCCATGGTCTCCGCCATGGCATCGCTGCCGCGATACGCCGCCAGGGCTGCGTTTTCGTCGATCCCGGCACGACTGCCATCGGCATAGACCGAAATGGTCGAAATGAACAGGTAGTGCCCGACCTTGCCCTTGAGCATCTTTCCGGCATCGCGCACCCAGAAGGGCAACGACGTCGGGTTGTCGATGCAGACGTCCCACTCGCGCCCTTCCAGCGACTTCAGGTCGCCGGTGTTGCGGTCGCCGTGAAGCTGCTCGACCTCATCGGACCACTCCGGCGATGGCCGTTGCCCACGGTTGAACAAGGTGATCTTGTGACCGCGCGCCAGCGCATAGTCGACCTGGAACGGTCCGGTGAATCCGGTGCCACCAAGGATCAGGATGCGCAAGGGACGCACTGCGCGCGATACGGCCGCAGTGCCGGTGGCGCGCGTCTTCGAAGCGAAGGCGGGCAACGTGACGGCGGCGGCAGCGAGTGCGCCCATTTTGAAGAGGTCGCGGCGTGTGGTCATGCGTGGGCTCCCTGGGTCGGTGGTCGAAGGCTGCATCCTGCGGACAGTGCCAGCCTGGCGTCTGTATAGCGACCCGGGTCGATCCGTCACCCCTGCCGGAAGTCGGCGTTGCGACGAAACGATCATCCATCCGGGATGAAAGCCATGGCGTTGAGGCGGAGGCCGCGCGCTCGCGGTGTTAGCGAATAATATGGAGGGGACCGAACAGGGAGGCCTACATGTCCGATCCGCTCGACCCGTCGCAAGCCGCCCTTCGCTCGACCCGCCTGCGATCACTGGCACGACGGATCTATCCGTTCCGGATCCTCGGCATGGGCCTGGGCGTCATCCCGATACTGGTGGTGCTGCACGAACTGGCGATGCCGTGGCCGGCGTGGGCCTGGACGGTGTTCTGCGGCCTGGTCTGGCCCCATGTGGCCTATCACCTGCACGCGCGGCGCAGCCGCAATCCCTCGGACGCGGAACTGCGCAACCTCACCATCGACTCCGCCCTCACGGCCAGCCTGCTGCCGCTGATGCATTTCACGCTGTTGCCCTCGGTCATGTTGCTGACCGTGGCCGCCGCCGACAAGATCAGTTCCGGCGTGCGCGGCCTGTGGCGCTACTCCTTTCCCGCAATGGCGATCGGCCTGCTTGCGACCGGCTTGCTCACCGGTTTCCAGACCCGGTTCGACACCAGCATGGAAGTGCTACTGGCCTGCCTGCCGATGCTCGTGGTGCACACGCTGGCGGTGGCCATGGGCGCCTACCATCTGATCCGGCGCGTGCAGCTGCAGAACCTGCGCCTGGACACGCTGAGCCGCTTCGACGTCCTCACCGGCCTGGAAAATCGCGGCCATTGGCAGGAACAGGCGCTGGCGCTGCTCGGCAAGCATCACGCCGGTCGCTGCGAAGCCACCCTGGTGTTGATCGACGCCGATCATTTCAAGTCGATCAACGACAACTATGGCCATGCAGCGGGAGATGACGTCCTGCGTGGCATCGCCGACGTCCTGCGCCGGGTGGTTCCCGCTGGCGGCCACGCCGGACGCCTGGGTGGCGATGAGTTCGCTGTCGTCCTTCCTTTTCCGGAAAGCGACGCCCGCGCCATCGCCGAAAGCCTGCGCGCCGGCGTCACCGCGATGACGTTTTCAGAATGGCCCGACCTGAACTGCACGGTGAGCATCGGCCTGGCCGCGCCAGCGGCCGAGGACCTGGATCTGCGGCAATGGTCGCAACGCGCGGACAAGGCGCTTTACGAATCGAAGTCACGGGGACGAAACACGGTCAGCCAGACCACGCCGGAACCGATGGCGTTCGCCTGAGGCCGAACCGCCCATCCGCCAGTCCAACCGGCGGTCGACTCAGTTTCCGCAATCGCTGCGCAGTGACAGCGCCTTGGCGATGACCAGCCAGTCGAACGCCACCACCGTGACGTCATTGGACTGCGTGAACAGCACGCCGCCGGGGAAACGGCCGGCACGCCCGCGCTGGAACCAGAGACCATCGACCATGCGTGCATCGTCCGAGCGGAACGTCGCCACGGGCGCGAGAGCATGGCGATCGAAAAGGTGGAACGACTGCAGTTCCTGGTGCTGGTCGGACACCAGCCAGTAGCCGTCGCCCTGGTCACCGCATTCGATCAGCGTCATGCCTTCCGGTTCGCCGGCAAACACCCCCTTGCCGATCACCTGTCCGGTGAACCGGCCGGCGAGATCGAATACCTTGATGTCGCGGTGCGCCGGATATTCGTCAGCCACCAGCAGCCGGTTGTTGTCGGGATCACCCCAGATCGATTCGACAAAACGAAGGGGCGCTTCGCCCTCCATTTCGCCGAAGCGGCCTTCCAGCTGCGCCGTGACGCCTGTGCCGGAGATGTTCACGGCGAACCGCTTGACCCGACCATCCAGCCCCGGCTGTTCCACACCGGGCTCGACATCAAAGCTGTCCGTCACATAGACGTGGTAGGCGCCACCGCCGTGGGCGAGCAGCCAAAGACCGAATGGACGCCGCAACGCCGAACCACCGAAGGCACCCACAACCCTTCCGGTCGGCAATGCCAGTACCTGCACGCGACGATTGTCACGATCCACGACAAACGCCAGATCGCCGTCGATGGCCACGCCGTTGGGTGCGCTGTACTCGCCTGGCCCGGCGCCGTGACGACCGAGGTCACCGGCGTGGCGACCGGTATCGGCATCGAGCAGGACCAGCCGATGGCTCTTCTTCCCCGTCGCCACCACCATCGGCGCCATCGTGCCATCGCCCTGCCAGAGCGAAACCGAATCGATCTCGTCGCCGGGCATGTTTTCGGCGACCCACGCCGCCGCTACCTTCGGCACGGTCGGCAGGCTGCGCGTCGCATCGGGAAAGGTTGCACAGGCCGAACACAGCAGCGGCAACAACGTGGACAGTAGGATGCGTCGGCTTGTCATCGATCGAAGAAGGCCAGTCCCTGGTGGTCCGGGTGCGACGCCCGGCCCGAAAGAGGCGAAGAGTGCGGCGTTGCCGGCGCAAGCGCAAGCTCCGCTTGCCTGCGCTCGTGTCGTCGCTGCGGAGTTACACCCGGCGGCGTCCTGTCGCCCGGTGCCGGCTGCCGACGCACGATGCGGTGGCTTGATCAATAATACGGATCCCGACGAAACAGACCCTCACCGATGGTCGATGTCCGCCGCCGCTGGATCAATGGCCGTGCCCATGCCCTCGTGGTCGACCTCGACCGGCGGGGGCTGCACGAGTCGGTCAGCCTGTTGCGCAAGCGCGATGGCACCACCCTGCTGCAGTTCCGGCCCGGATCGGACGCAGCGCTGCCGATCCCAGGACGTCGCCATCGTCCCCTTGATATCGCGGCCCGCCGCGAACTGGGCGACCTCCTGGGGCGACTCCGCACGCGGCGTGGAAACCGCAAGGCGCCGTCGCGTCCGGACATCGGACAGGACTGGATCCAAGGCCTGGGCGTTCCCTGTGAGGTTCTCGCGGCCTACCGGCTGCCGCCCTGCGCCGAACCCGCCGAGCTCGTCGAGGCCGGTGGCGACCGCAGTGGTCGACCCTTGTGGCTCACCGCCGAAGCCGCGGCAGGCTGGCAGCGGATGCGCGCAGCCGCGCTCGCTGAAGGCATCATCCTCGAACCGGTATCCGGTTTCCGCAGCGCCGCCTACCAGCACGGCTTGATCGCCAGGAAGCGTGCGCGCGGCCTCGACTGGCTGACGATTCTCGCCGCAAGCGCCCTGCCCGGCTTCAGCGAACACCACCTCGGCACGACGCTGGATCTCCATGCCGGCGACGGGCCCATCCTGGAAGAGGCGTTCGAAGACACTGCCGCATTCGCCTGGCTGTCCATCCAGGCCGCCCGCTTCAGCTTCCAGCTCAGCTATCCGCGCGACAATCCTTATGGCATCGCCTACGAGCCCTGGCACTGGCGATTCCACGGTGTCGGCAGCCCCTGAGCGCTGCGACTTCGATCAGACGCATTCCCCATTCAAACGGAGCTTGCCCATGCGCATTGTCCTGCTGCCGCTGCTGTTGACCGCACCACTCGCCACGGCCCAGGTGGAGCGCCAGCACGACAGTCACGAGCACGGCCGCGCCGACCTGCAGCTGGCCTATGCCGATGGCCGGCTGGAAGTCGACTTCAGGGCGCCAGGCAGCGACATCGTCGGATTCGAGCACTCGCCCCGTGACGCCCTGCAGCAGTCCGGCATCGACCAATCGCTGGAAACGCTGGGCAACGGCAGCAGATGGCTGACTTTCGAACCGGCCGATGCCTGCGTCTTCGCCGGCGGTGAGGCCCATGTGCACGGTTTCAAGGCGCAGGAAGGGGCCAGCGACGGCAGCGATGACCATGACCATGACGAACATGCCGAACACGATCATGAGCACGGCGATGACCATGCCGGTCATGACGAATCAGGCCATGGTGAGTTTCATGCGTCGCTGAAGGCGGATTGCGCAACCGCGCCAAAGGCGGTGCACGTCAACCTGGGCGGCTATTTTTCCGGCCTGGCCAGGGTTCGCGTCGATTTCCTGGCCGACGACCGGCAGGGGCGTGTCGAACTGCCGGGCGGCCGTGGCGTCGTGGTCCTTGTGCCCTGACGCATTCGTCGCGATGTTCGCCCCTCCGGCCGCGACCGACGACCGACCCACGGTCGCCCTCGCTACACTCCTGACATGAACACGCCGACCGCGACCGTCGCCATTGACGACCTTCGCTACGCCTGGCCCGGACAGCCGACGCTGATCGATATTCCACACCTGGCCATCGCGGCGGGCGAGCGGGTCTTTCTGGAAGGTCCCTCCGGCAGCGGCAAGAGCACGCTGCTGGGCCTGCTCGGCGGCGTCCTGCTTCCCGATTCCGGCAGGCTGGCAGTGCTCGGCACGGAGCCGGCGCGCCTGCGCGCGGGTGCCCGCGACCACTTTCGCGCCGATCACATCGGCTTCATCTTCCAGCAGTTCAATCTCGTGCCCTATCTCGGTCTGGTCGAGAACGTGACCTTGGGCTGCCGCTTTTCGCGGCGCCGGCGCGAGCGCCTCGGCGATCGCGTCCAGGGCGAGGCCGAACGCCTGCTCGGCGCGCTGGGTCTCGATGTCGAACGCCTGCGCCATCACGCCGTCACCGAGCTGAGCGTGGGCCAGCAGCAGCGTGTCGCCGCCGCGCGCGCCCTGATCGGCGCACCTGAACTGGTGATCGCCGACGAACCCACCTCGGCACTGGACGCAAACGCACGCGCCGCCTTCATCGAACTGCTGTTCGGCGAATGCGAACGGGCCGGCAATACACTGGTGTTCGTCAGCCATGATCCGGCCCTGGCGCGCCTGTTTCCGCGCAGTCTTCGCCTGACCGAAGTCAACCGCGCGTCGCGACAGACGGAGGCGTGCTGAGCATGCTCGGGCTGGCACTGAAAAGCCTGCTCAACCGGCGCGGCACCGTCCTGCTGACGGTGTTCACCATCGCACTCAGCACCGCGCTGCTCGTTGGCGTCGAGCGCGTGCGTGTCCAGGCACGCAGCAGTTTCGCCAGCACCTTGAGCGGCACCGACCTGATCGTCGGTGCCCGCGCGGGAACGGTGCAGCTGCTGTTGTATTCGGTGTTCCGCCTTGGCGAACCGACCGCCAATGTCTCCTGGAACACTTACCAGGAGATCGCCAACGCACCAGCGGTGGCCTGGACCGTGCCGCTGTCGCTCGGCGACTCGCATCGCGGCTATCGCGTCCTCGGCACAACGCCGGCGTATTTCGAGCACTACCGTTACGGCAACCGTACGGCACTCGCCTTCGGTAGCGGATCGCCGTTCACAGGCGTTTACGAGGCGGTCCTTGGCAGTGAGGTGGCCGGGAAACTCGGCTACACCCTGGGCGAGGAGATCGTGATCGCGCACGGTATCGGCCGCGTCAGCTTCGCCAATCATGATGACAAGCCCTTCCGCATCGCCGGCATCCTGGCGCCGACGGGAACGCCCGTCGACCGCACCGTGCATGTGCCACTGGAAGCCATCGAGGCCATCCACCTGGGCTGGCAGTCCGGAACGCGCCTGCCCGGCAAGGGCATTTCCGCGGAGCAGGCGCTCACGCACGACCTGACGCCGAAATCGATCACCGCGTTCCTCGTCGGACTGGAAAGTCGCGTCGCCACCTTCCAGCTGCAACGGCAGATCAACGAGTATCGTGCCGAAGCGCTGACGGCCATCCTGCCGGGCGTCGCGCTGCAACAGTTGTGGAGCCTCACGGGTGTTGCCGAAAACGCATTGCGTCTGGTCGCTGCCTGCGTTGTCGTCGTCGGCATTCTCGGCATGACCACAGCGCTGCTCACCACCCTCAACGAGCGTCGCAGGGAAATGGCGATCCTGCGCTCGGTCGGCGCCCGGCCCCGGACGATCCTGGGTCTTCTCTGCCTGGAGGCGATGGCGCTGACACTGGCCGGCATCGTCCTGGGCATGCTGTTGCTCTATGCCATACTGGCCGCCGTACGAAGCTACGCGGCCAGCCAGTTCGGCCTGTTTCTCGGCCTCGGCCTGCCCACCAGCGCGGAACTCCTCGCCCTCGGCGCGATCTTCTCCGCCGGGCTTGCCGCCGGACTGGTGCCCGCCTGGATGGGTTACCGCCGCTCGCTCAGCGATGGCCTGACCCTGCGTACCTGATCCGTTCCTCCTCCTCCCGAATCGCCTTCAAGAGTCGCCCATGAAATCCCTGCTGCTGTCCACGCTTCTCACCCTGTGTGCTGCACTGGCTGTCGCTGCGGACGCGCCGCGCGAGCTAGACTGGTTGGAGCTGATGCCGAAGGACGAAGTCGAACTGCTGAACCAGGCACCGGCCGTGAGCCACGACGGCACGTTCCGGATGGAACAGCAGGGTTCGTTCCGCACCATCGCCGAGCTCGACGGACAGCACGTGAAGCTGCCCGGCTACATCGTTCCCGTCGATGTCAGCGACGACCAGAAGATGAGCAGCTTTTTCCTGGTGCCCTACTTCGGGGCCTGCGTCCATGTGCCGCCGCCGCCGCCGAACCAGATCGTCTATGTGACACTCAAGGAACCGATGGCGGTCACCGACATGTACGACGCGTTCTGGATCGAGGGCACGCTCAAGGTGCAGATGATCCAGAAGGACATCGCCGCGTCGGCCTACCAGCTGGAAGCGGAAAAGGTGTCGCTCTACGAGGGCTGACTCCGGCTGCAGGCTCGTCCGCGGCAGTCCACGCCGGATCCTCTGCGGCACCGGAACGATCGCGCGGGTCACCTGCAACGCCCTGTTCGTGACATTGCACTTTCGGCAACCCCGGCGTCAGACATGCACGACGCGTCGCCAGCCACGGGCGCGGCACGGACGTCGCGCGCATCCACCTGGATACCCGCTTCGCGGGTATGACGGAGCCGCGGCGGTAGCGTTGCCTGCGCCCCTTGAGGGGTCTCCATGAGCGCGCCTTGCTATGTCCCCGCCGTGACCCTGCCCACCCTTGGTGCCCGCAATACGCCGTCACACCTGAACCAGTCGTCATGCCCGCGAAGGCGGGCATCCAGCGATCGCAGCCTCACCGCAAGATTCCCCGGATACCCGCCTTCGCTGGTATGACGGCGTTGGGGCGACAGCAGGACCGAGCGTGTTCGCGGATATGACGGAGCCGGGGTGGTGGCGTTGCCGTGCCCTAGGCGGGTCTCCCGTCCGGGTCGTGTACCTGCCAACCCCGATTGTCCGCAACACGTCACTCCCGAATAGTCGTCATGCCCGCGAAGGCGGGCATCCAGCGATCGCAGCCTCACCGCAAGATTCCC
>CAZYHP010000111.1:0-8864 GCA_964647135.1 uncultured Rhodanobacteraceae bacterium | reverse complement strand
TCCAGCACCGCCCGCACCAGCGGCACGGTGACGCGCCGCTGGCGCGCCAGGCTTTCGCGGTCGATGCGGTCGACCAGGTCGAGCAGCGCCGGCAGGTCGCGGCGGTGCCGGCGGAACAGGAAGTCGAGGACGGTGTCGTCGAGGTCGAATCCGCGGGCGCGGGCGCGGCGATGGACGAGGCGGCGTCGGGCGTCTTCGGGCAGCGGATTCAGTGCATGCAGCGTGGCGGCATCGAGCCGCGAGCGCAGGTCGGGCAGTTGCAGCGGCAGCTGCGCGGGCGGCTGGCGTGAGAGCAGCAGCAGCGCCCTGCCCTCGTCGCGGCAGCGGTTGAACAGGTCGAAGACGGCGACTTCGGCTTCGCGGCGGCCGGCGCAGTGTTCGATCTCGTCGATGACGACGAGATCCTGCGAGGACAGCGCGACCAGCGCGTCGACATCGAAGTCGGACCAGCGCGACAGCGCGAGGTAGGCGGTGCCGACGCCGGCGGCGCGTGCGGCGCTGGCGCTGGCGATGGCCAGGTGCGTCTTGCCGGCGCCTTCGGGCCCGACGACCAGCAGCGGCGCGCCGTCGAGGGCCTGCCGCGCAAGACCGTCCAGCCGGGATTGCAGCGCAGCGACGACGCTTTCGTTGCCTTCGCTGTCGAATTCCTCGAAACGGGCGTGCGCGGGCGTTGGCCAGTTCAGCGGCAGCTGCGGACTCATGCCTTGCCCTTGCCGCGGCGTGCGCGCCGGCCGGGTGGTTTTTCCGGCGCGGTAGGCGGCGAGGACGGCGCTGGCGGAGCAGGTGCGGCGGCAGGCGTTGCAGCGGCAGCGACGGCATCCACCGAGCCGGCTGCACTGCGCGCGGTGACCTGCGCGTCGGCCGGCGCGGCGACTTCGACCTGGACGACGACCGGCTCCGTCTCCGGCGCCGGTTCCGGTTCGATGCCGGCATAGACGTCGCTGGCGCGATAGCGGCGATGGAAATGCCGCAGCACGACGACCAGCACGGCGGCGACGGGCAACGCCAGCAGCACGCCGAGGAAACCGAACAGCTGGCCGCCGGCCATGATGGCGAAGATCACCGCCACCGGATGCAGGCCGATGCGGTCGCCGAGCAGCAGCGGCTGCAGCACGAAGCCTTCGACGGTCTGGCCGATGCTGAAGACGATGGCGACGCCGACCAGCGGCCACAGCTCGCCGAACTGCACCAGCGCGGCGATGACCGCCATGCCGACGCCGACGATCGCGCCGAGGTAGGGCACGAAGGAAATCAGGCCGGCGATGAGGCCGATCAGCAGCGCCAGGTTGATGCCGACGATCCACAGGCCCACCGAGTAGATCGTCGCCAGCGCCAGCATGACCAGCATCTGCCCGCGCAGGAAGGCGCCGAGCACCTCATCGGATTCGCGTGCGAGGCGACGCACCACCGGCGCGTTCGGACGCGGGATCAGGCGGTCGACCTGCGCCACCAGCGCGTCCCAGTCGCGCATCAGGTAGAAGGCGACGACCGGGATCAGCAGCAGGTTGACCACCCAGCCGATCACCGCCATGCCGGATTTCGAGACGCTGGCGACGACCGTGGCGGCGACGCCGCCGGCGGTACGCCAGTGTTCGCCGAGCAGCGTTGCGACCTGGCCGCCGTCGAGCGTCGGCGTTTCCAGGCCGAGACGTTCGGTGATCCACGGCAGCGCCGTGTCCTGGAACCACTGGAAATAACGCGGCAGCTCGTTGATGAGGCGGCCGATCTGCCGTTCCAGCATCGGCACCAGCCAGAGCAGGACCAGTACGAGGATGACGACCCAGGCGGCGAAGACAACGACGACGGCGCCGGTGCGCCCCAGCGCGCGGCCGCGGATGGACCAGCGTTCCATGCGGTCGACCAGCGGATCGGCCAGGTAGGCCAGCAGCGCGGCGACCACGAATGGCGTCAGGATCGGCGCCAGCAGGTACACCAGCACGGCGGTGACCAGCACCGTCACCAGCCAGAAGCGGCCATTGGCGGTCATCATGCGGCGACTCCGTGCCTGCGATGGAAGGTGCAGCCTGTCATGACGCGCTCCGGTTGCGCCAGACCGCACGGGCGCGCCGGCTCCAGATCCAGACGTAATGCGCGCCGCTGGTGACGGCCAGCGCGGCGACGACGGCGATCAGCGCGTCGATGGCCGGCGGCGGCACCGCCAGCGCGGCCTGCTGCGCCAGCACCGCGAGCACCAGCATCACCTGCGCCATCGTGCAGACCTTGCCGGGAATGCTCGGCTCGGCCGGCACCGGCTCGACATAGCGGTTGTAAGCGAAGGCACCGGCGACGATCACCGCGTCGCGCAGCATGACGACCGCGATCAGCCACCACGGCAGCGCGCCGATCCACGCCAGCGCCACGAAGGCGCAGACCATGAAGAACTTGTCGGCGATGGGATCGAGCAGCCCGCCGAGGCGGCTCTGCCAGCCCAGGGTGCGGGCCAGGAAGCCGTCGAGCACATCGCTGATGCCGGCCAGCACCGCCAGCCACAGCGCCGCCTGCGCACGCCCGCCCACGATCAGCCACGCCAGCGGCAGACAGGCGCCGATGCGTGCCAGGGTGATCGCGTTGGGCAGGTGACGCAGCATGGTCGGTGTGGGGGTTCCATTGTCCAGACCTGCGCCGGCCGCACGTGGCACCCGACGCCAGGGCTGAGGTTTGCGGAAGTGTACTTGCCAGCGCAGCCACCGCGCAGGCGATGCCGGCCGCATCGTGCGGCCCGGCATCAGACGACGTGGCGCGGCTTCACGGCTGCCACTGCAGGCTGAGGTCGGCGTCTTCCGGCTTGTCGGCCAGCACGCGCAGGCGGCCATCGGCCGCAAGCAGCGCCAGCAATTGGCCCAGCGGCGCGGTGACCTGCGCGCGCACGCGCACGCGGGTGCCATCGGCCTGTTCCGGCGACACGCCGGTAACGACCGGCTGGGCGCGCAACAGTTCCAGCGCCTGCACGTAGCTGCCGGCGCGGTCCAGCCCTGTCAGCCAGATGACGTACTCACCGGCACCGCGATCGACCCCGGCGCTGGATTCGATCACCGAATCCGGGCGCACGGCGAGCGCGGCGGCGAACAGTTCCAGCAGCTTCGGCGCACCGGCGGCCAGCGTGTTCGCGATATCCACCCCTTCGCTGCTGAAGCGGTGGTCTCGGCCGGCGGCATGCACGTACCACTGCGCGACCACGCCGTTGTCGGCGGCACGCAGCCAGGCGAGCACGGCCGGCTCGGCACCGGTGCGCAGTGCCGCGACCGGCAGTGCCTCGGCGACGCCGTCTTCGCTCAGCGCATCCACCATGCGCCAGTCTTCCAGGTCGTTCAGCGCCGGCATCACGCGCACGCCCTGCACGGCCAGGCCTTCCCGCAGCCCCTCCAGCAGCCCGGCTTCGTTGCCATCGACAAGGCGGCGTCGATCGCCACTGTCATCGACCAGCCAGACCGTGGCGGCGACACCCATGCCCGGCCACACCGGCACGCCGGCATTGACCAGCAGGCTGCGCGCCTTCGGCACGTGGAACCAGCCGCGCAGCATCAGCTTGATCGAGGGAATACCGCTGCTGGTCGGGCGGATGACCTGCTCGTATTCGAAGCGCTGCAGGACCAGGGGGTCCGCTTCCAGTGCCGCGGCCAGGTCGACGCGGTCATGCGCCGCGGTTTCCGGTGTCAGCCGGCGGAGGGCGTCGGCGAAGACCTGCGGCATTGCCGAGGCGCGCGTGGCATCGCTGCGGTTGGCCACGGCGACTTCGCCCACCACCGTGTCCGGCCCCTGCGCCTGCAGCGTCGGGACGCCGGCACACACCAGGAACAGGGCAAGAAACACTGCGCGCATGGGCGGATCCCTTCGGAAAGCCGGCGAGTTTCGCGCATGCGGGCAAGTCAAGTCCACCCGACTGCCATCGCGGACGGCCCGGACCCGGCTCGCCGCGACCCGTTGCCGGCACCGCCCGTCGCGCATCACCCGGCGGCGGGGTGCCCGGCGCCGGGCCGGCGGCTATCCTCACCGTCTGTTTTCCAGGAGGACATGATGGCCAAGGCCTTGATATGGATTGTCGGTGCGCTGACCGCGACTGCGGCGCTTGCCGCCGACGCCCCGAAGTGGGACGTCAACACCGTCCAGGGCGAGGCACGCCATGCCCGCTTCAGCACCGACGAAGGCACGTGGATGAACGTGGACGTCAGCCCTGACGGCCGCAGCCTGGTGTTCGACCTGCTGGGCGACCTCTACACGCTGCCGATCGGCGGGGGCAACGCCCGGCGCATCACGTCCGGACCGGCCTTCGACGTGCAGCCGCGGTTTTCACCCGATGGCAGCCAGATCAGCTTCACGTCCGACCGTGGCGGCGGCGACAACGTCTGGCGCGCGAAGCCCGATGGCACTGATGCACGCGCGGTGACGTCGGAAACCTTCCGCCTGCTCAACAACGCGGTGTGGACGCCGGATGGCGAGTTCCTGGTCGCCCGCAAGCATTTCACCGCCCGTCGTTCGCTGGGTGCCGGCGAGATGTGGATGTATCACGCCGGCGCCGGCGGCGAAGGGCTGCAGCTGACGAAGAAGAAGAACGACCAGCAGGATGCCGGGGAGCCGGCGATGTCGCCGGATGGCCGCTACCTGTATTTCAGCGAGGACGTCAGCCCCGGCCCGAACTTCGAATACAACCGCGACGGCAACGGCACGATCTACGCGATCCGCCGCCTCGACCGCGAAAGCGGCGAGCTGATCGACCTGGTGCGCGTCCAGGGTGGCGCCGCACGACCGCAACCTTCACCGGACGGCAAGCAGCTGGCCTTCGTCCGCCGCATCCGCGAGAAGACGGCGCTGAGCCTGTTCGACCTCGAGACCGGCCAGATCCGCACGTTGTGGGACGGCCTCTCGCATGACCAGCAGGAAGCCTGGGCGATCTTCGGCGTCTACCCGAACTACAACTGGACGCCGGACAGCCAGCGCATCGTCATCTGGGCGCAGGGCAAGCTGTGGAGCGTCTCGGTCGCCGACGGCACGCAGACGCCGATCCCCTTCACCGCCGAAGTGGACCAGCAGCTTTCCGAGCCGGTGCGCGCGAGCTACCGGCTGGAAGAAGGCCACTTCACCGCGAAGATGATCCGCGACGTCGCCACGAGCCCGGACGGCCGCACGCTGGTGTTCCACGCCGTCGGCAGCCTGTGGAGCAAGCGCCTCCCGGATGGCCGGCCGCAGCGGCTGGGCAGCACCGATGCCTTCGACTACATGCCCAGCTTCAGCCGCGACGGACGCCAACTGGTGTTCGTGCGCTACAGCGACGAGGAACAGAGCCGCATCATCGTGCGCGACATGGGCAATGGCCGCGAGCGCGTCATCACGCAACGGCCGGGGTTCTTCTTCGATCCGGTGTTCTCGCCTGATGGCCGCAGCATCGCCTACAGCAAGCAGCGCGCGAGCGGACTGGTCGACTACCGCTTCGCCCTGGATACCGGGCTGTGGCTGCAGCCGCTCGACGGCGGCCAGCCGCGGCGCCTGCATCGCGACGGCCGCTCGCCGCAGTTTTCCGCCAACGGCAATCGCGTGTACTACTTCACCGGCGGCGGCATGGAAAAGAAGCTGTCGAGCATTGCTGTCGACGGCACCGAAGCGCGCGAACATTTCAACCTGAAGTACACCACCTCGGTGTCGATCAGTCCCGACGACAAGTGGGTGGCCTTTACGGAACTGTTCAACGCCTATGTGGCGCCGATGCCGAGCACCGGCGCAGCGGTGGATCTCAACAAGGACACCCGTGCCCTGCCCGTCGCGCGCATCAGCCAGGATGCCGGTCCGTACCTGCACTGGTCCGGCGACAGCCGCCTGCACTGGGTCCTCGGCGACCGCTACTACACGCGCGAACTGAAGGACGCCTTCGCCTTCCTGCCCGGCGCACCGGAGACCCTGCCGAAGCCCGAGGAGGCGCAGTCGGTCGCCATCGGCCTGAGCCTGCCGCTCGACACGCCGGGCGAAACGGTCGCCTTCACCCATGCGCGCCTGGTGACGATGCGCGGTGACGAAGTCATCGAGAACGGTACGCTGGTGGTCGTCGGCGACCGCATCCAGGCCATCGGCGCCGCCGCCGATGTGCGCGTGCCTCCGGGCGCCCGCATCGTCGATCTCGGCGGCCGCACCATCAGCCCCGGCATCATCGACGTGCACGCGCACGCCAGTCACTTCAGCAGCGGCCCGTCGCCGCAATCGAACTGGGCCTACTACGCCAACCTCGCCTATGGCATCACCACCATGCACGATCCGTCGGCCACCAGCGAGACGGTGTTCGCGCAGTCGGAACTGGTCAAGGCCGGCCTGACGGTGGGACCGCGCGTGTTCTCCACCGGCACCATCCTCTATGGCGCCGATGGCGACATGAAGGCGGTGGTGAATTCGCTGGACGACGCGCGCGCGCACCTGCGCCGCCTGAAGTCGATCGGCGCCTTCAGCGTCAAGAGCTACAACCAGCCGCGTCGCGACCAGCGCCAGCAGATCAACCAGGCCGCGCGCGAACTGGACATGCTGGTGGTGATGGAAGGCGGCTCGACCTTCTACCACAACCTGACGATGGTCCTCGACGGCTCCACCGGCGTTGAACACAACCTGCCCGTGGCGCCGCTCTACAAGGACGTGATCCAGCTGTGGTCGGCGACCGAGGTCGGCCAGACGCCGACGCTGGTCGTCGCCTACGGCGGCGCCAGCGGCGAGAACTGGTGGTACCAGAAGGAAGAAGTCTGGAAGAACGAGAAGCTGCTGCGCTTCTTCCCGCGCGAGCAGATCGACGCCCGCGCGATCCGCCGTACCACCATGCCGGACGAGCAGTACTTCCACCCGACCGTGGCGGAATCGGTGAAGGCGCTGCACGACGCCGGCGTGTCCGTGCACGTCGGCGGCCACGGGCAGCTGCAGGGCCTGGCCACGCACTGGGAAATCTGGATGCTGGCACAGGGCGGCTTCACGCCGCACGAAGCGCTGCAGGCGGCGACCCTCAATGGCGCGCGCTACCTCGGCCTCGACCGCGACCTGGGTTCGCTGGACGTCGGCAAGCGCGCCGACCTGGTCGTCTACGGTGCCGACCCGCTGCAGGACATCCGCAACACCGAGAACATCGACTACGTGATGGTCAACGGCCGCCTGTTCGACGGCGAGACCATGGCCGAGATCGGTGGCAGGCAGCGTCCGGCGCCGACCTTCTACTGGCAGCGCCACGGCGCCGCCGCGGCGACCGCCGCCGGCATCGGGCTGCCCGGCCCGACCGCCGAATGCCATTGCCCGAAGTCCTGGGCGGCGCAGCGGATCATTCCCTGACGCTCGACACCGGCGCCGCCTCGCGCGGCGCCGGTTGTCCGCTGCGGTGGTCGTACACCGACCCGCGCGCCCCGCACGGAACGGTCGCGACCATCAGGCCGTGGCACGCCATCCGATCATCGACCTTCGGTGTACGCGGTGCACGCAATCCCGGCGGGGTCAAGGGTCGGGGCGCCCGGCCGGGCGTCCGAAGCTCGAAGCCGGCAGTTCGACCTTCGACCGCTGACGTCTGCAACGCGACGGGCGCGACCGCCGACGTTCGACAACCGGTCTTGCGTCGCGACGCCCTGAGGTTGCCGCGACGACGGCGGGCTTCGGCCGCTTTCAGGCCTTCCGCGGATCGTTCTCGACGACGCCCGCCGGGTCGTCGGGAATCGAAAGCAACCCGCGACGCCTGAACCCATATTCGAGCGGCAGCGTCGTCAATGGTGGAATCGCGGCCAGCACCGCCAGCAACAGCGCCCACATCGGCCAGCGCAACCGCGCGCCGACGATCACGGCGACCATCAGGTAGAGCAGGAAGGCGCCGCCATGAAGCCAGCCGAACACCCGGACGCCCAGGTCTGTGGTGGCGCTGCCGTACTTGAGGTACATGCCCACCAGCAGTCCGGCCCAGGTGCAGGCCTCGATCACCGCCACGATGGAGAAGATCTTCCCCGCGCTGGCAAGGGGTTTCGTCGGTTTTTTCATGCCGGGTTTTTCATGTCGGGACACTCCGGATCGGAGGATGGATCATGGGTCCGCTTCGATATGGCCCTCATGGAAACGCCCGGCGATGCCGGGCGACCCTGTGGCCGTCGAATCGCTGTGGTCAGGCAGCGACGCTGTCGGCCACCTCGCGGTATTCCTCGATCTGATCGAAGTTCATGTAGCGGTAGATCTGGTCGCCATTGGCGTTGATGACGCCGATGTCGGCCAGGTATTCCTCGCGCGTCGGGATGCGACCCAGCCGCGCGCAGATCGCCGCCAGTTCCGCCGATCCCAGGTACACGTTGGTGTTGCGACCGAGGCGGTTGGGGAAGTTGCGCGTCGAGGTCGACATGGCGGTGCTGCCCTCGCGAATCTGCGCCTGGTTGCCCATGCACAGCGAACAGCCCGGCATTTCCATGCGCGCCCCGGCGCTGCCGAAGGTGCCGTAGTGGCCTTCCTTCGTCAGCTCGGCGGCATCCATCTTGGTCGGCGGTGCCACCCACAGGCGCGTCGGGATGTCGCGCTTGCCTTCCAGCAGCTTGGCGGCGGCACGGAAGTGGCCGATGTTGGTCATGCACGAACCGATGAACACCTCGTCGATCTTCGCGCCGGCGACGTCGGACAGCGACCTGGCGTCGTCCGGATCGTTCGGGCAGCAGACGATCGGCTCGACGATGTCGTTGAGGTCGATCTCGATGACGGCGGCGTAGTCGGCGTCGGCATCCGGCTCCAGCAGCTGCGGGTTTTCCAGCCACTGCTCCATCTTGGCGATGCGGCGCTGCAGGGTGCGCGCGTCCTGGTAGCCCTCGGCGATCATCCACTTCAGCAGCGTGATGTTGCTGTTGAGGTATTCGATGATCGGCGCCTTGTCCAGGCGCACGGTGCAG
>CAZYHP010000110.1:0-9031 GCA_964647135.1 uncultured Rhodanobacteraceae bacterium | reverse complement strand
ACATGCCCTACACCGCGGCGCTGGCGATCGTGGCCTCGCTGGCGATGGCCGGCATTCCGCTGCTCAACGGCTTCCTGTCCAAGGAAATGTTCTTCGCGCAGGCGCTGGAGATCGAAGGCCACGCCAACATGCGCATGGCAATGACCGTCGCCGCGGTGCTGGCCGGCATTTTCGGTGTCGCCTACAGCCTGCGCTTCGTGCACGACACGTTCTTCGGCAAGGGCCCGCGCGCGGTCGAGGGCGAGATCCACGAGCCGCCGCGCTGGATGCAGATCCCGGTCGAAGTGCTGGTCGTGCTGTGTCTGGCCGTCGGCATCGTGCCGGCCTGGACCATCGCGCCGGTCCTGGCAGCGGCGGCCCAGGGTGTGCTCGGTGCCGATGTGCCGCGCTATTCGCTGGCGATCTGGCATGGTTTCAACCTGCCGCTGCTGATGAGCGTCGCCGGCGTCGTCGGCGGTGTGCTGCTCTACTTCGCGATGCGGCGACTGCTCGACCTGCACGCCATCGTGCGCGGTTCGCTCGGCCGCCGCCTGTTCCTGTTGAATGTCGAGCGCCTCTACGCGACGGCCAACCGTTTCACGCGTGCCATCGCCAATGGCAGCGAGCAGCGCAGCCAGCTGCTGCTGGTGCTGACGGCGATGCTGCTGGCGGCATCGCCGCTGTTCGGAACCGGCGCACTATGGCCCGAAACGCTGCCGACGGTGACCAGTCTGCCGCTGCTCGGCTGGCTGTGCTGGTTCATCCTGGTGGCCGGCACCCTGATCACCCTGTCGATGTACCGCTATCGCCTGCGCGCGGTGATCGTCGTCGGAGTGGTCGGCCTGATGGTCAGCCTCGCGTTCGTGCATTTCTCGGCGCCGGACCTGGCGCTGACCCAGTTGATGGTGGAAATCGTCACCGCCTGCCTGATGCTGCTGGCGCTCAACTATCTGCCCAAGGAAGCTGTGGCCGAACGCTCGGCCTGGCGGCGCTGGCGTGACGCGACCATCGCCATCACCGCCGGTGGCGGCCTGGCCGCCATCGTCTACGCGATGCTCACGCGACCCAGCGGCACGATCGCGGGCGAGATTCTCGCGCGCTCGCTGCCGGAAGGCTACGGCAGCAATGTCGTCAATGTCATCCTGGTCGATTTCCGCGGCTTCGACACCTTTGGCGAGATCACCGTATTCGCGATCGCCGGACTGATCGTGCACACGTTGCTGCGTCGCACGCGCATGGCGCCGGAAGAAATGGTCGAAGGCCCGCCGATGCCGCTGCCGATGGCCGCCGACCTCGTCCAGGTGCTGTTCCCACTGGCGCTGACCGTCTCGATCTACCTGTTCCTGCGCGGCCACAACGCACCGGGAGGCGGCTTCATCGCCGGGCTGGTGCTGGTGGTGCCGGTGCTGCTGCTGTACGTGATCCAGGGCATGGACCGCGTCGAACGCGTACTCGGCATCGACTACGTGCGCTGCATCGGCATCGGCCTGCTGGCGGCCGCAGGCACCGGCCTGGTGCCGATCCTGATGGGCTACCCCTTCCTCACCAGCGGCCACATCGGGCCGGTGCTGCCGCTGATCGGCGAAGTGCCACTGGCCAGTGCCACGGCCTTCGACATCGGCGTGTACCTCGTCGTGTTCGGGGGCGCCATGCTGATCCTGTCGACCATGGGCGGCATCCGGCCCTCGATGTTGCGCCAGACCTATCGTGGCGTGATCCAGCGGCCCAATCCCGCGCAGTTCCGCGGGAGGCGCGCCTGATGGAACTTGCCCTGTCCAGCGCCATCGGCGTCCTGGTCGCTGCCGGCATCTACCTGCTGCTGCGGGCGCGCAGCTTCGACGTCATCCTCGGGCTGACGCTGCTGTCGTACGCGACCAACCTGCTGATCTTTTCCGCCGGCCGCCTGGTGCCGGGCAAGCCGCCGGTGCTGCGTACCGGCATTGCGCCGACGCTCGCCAACCACGTCGACCCGGTGCCGCAGGCCCTGGTGCTGACGGCGATCGTGATTTCCTTCGCGATGACCGCGGTGATCCTGGTGCTCGCCATGCGCGGTCGCGCCGACAACGGCAGTGACCACGTCGACGGTACCGAATCGAAGGAGCGTGACCGGTGAGCGCGCACCTGCCTGTCCTGATGATCGTCTGGCCGCTGCTGGTCGCTGCGTCCCTGCTGCTGATGGAACGCTGCAGCCTCAAGGTCCAGCGCGTCGGTGCCTGGATCGGCCTGCTGGTGCTGCTGGCGCTGTCGTTCGCCTTGCTGCGCCAGGCGGACAGCGGCGAGATCACGGTCTATCTGATCGGCGACTGGCCGGCGCGACTGGGCATCACGCTGATGGCCGACCGCCTGTCGGCCTGGATGGTGATGCTGACGACGCTGCTGGCGGTGCCCTGCCTGCTGCATGCCTGCGGTGGCTGGGATCGTCGCGCGCCGCATTTCCACGCGCTGTTCCAGTTGCAGCTGATGGGCGTGAACGGCGCCTTCCTCACCGGTGACATCTTCAACCTGTTCGTGTTCTTCGAGATCCTGCTGGCGGCATCCTACGGACTGCTGCTTAGCGGCGGTCGCGGTGGCCGCATCCGCGTCGGCTTCCATTACGTCGCCTTCAACATCGCGGCATCGACGCTGTTCCTGATCACGCTGGGCCTGCTCTACGGCCTGCTTGGCAGCCTCAACATGGCCGAACTGGCGGTGCGCATCGGCCAGGTCGCGCCGGAAAGCCGTGCGCTGGTGCAGGCCGTCGCCGGTCTGCTGCTGGTGGTGTTCTGCGCCAAGGCGGCGTTGCTTCCGCTGTACCTGTGGCTGCCCGGCACCTACGGACGCGCACCGGCCGCAGTCGCCGCGCTGTTCGTCATCATGACCAAGGTCGGCCTGTACTCGGTGCTGCGGGTGTACAGCCTGTGGTTCGGCGATCTTGCCGGCGAGCTCCAGGGCTTCGCCTGGGAATGGCTGCTGCCGGCCGGCATCGCCACGCTGATGCTCGCCGCGCTGGGCGCGCTGTCGGCGGTGCGCCTGCGCATCCTCGTTGGCTATCTCGTGCTGGTATCGGCGGGCACGCTGTTCATCGCCATTTCGCTCGCGCGCCCGGATGCCATCGCTGCGGCGCTGTACTACCTCGCGCACAGCACCTTCGTGGTTGCCTCGCTGTTCCTGATCACCGAGCTGGTGCGCCGTCATCGCGTCACCGACCGCATGAACGTGGTGCTGCCGATCCTCAGGCCGGCGGTGCCGGGAACCCTGTTCGCGATCGCCGCGATCTCGGTGATCGGCCTGCCGCCGCTGTCCGGTTTCATCGGCAAGTTCGCCATGCTCGCGGCCGTGCCGGACGAATGGGTCGGCTGGGTGTGGACCACGGTGCTGGTGTCCAGTTTCTTCGTGCTGGTCGCGATGGCGCGCGCCGGCAACAAGCTGTTCTGGCACACGCTGCCGGTTGAGCAGGACGACCCGACCCGTGCCGTGAAGCGCCGTGTCGGACACTGGACCGAGCGCGTGGCCATCATCGTGCTGCTGGCTTACGGCGTCGTGCTCACCATCGCCGCCGCGCCCGCCATGCGCTACGTGCAGGCCGCTGCCGACCAGGTCAGCCACCCATCGATCTACGTACAGGCGGTGCGCGAGCAGACGCCGCAGGTCCGGGGGAAATAAGCCATGCGCACGCGATTCCGCGGCATCCTGCCTTCCCTCCCGCTGAGCCTGGCGATCTTCGTGTTCGGCATTCTGCTCGCCGATCGCATTAGCGCCGGGCAGGTCGTGCTCGCCGGCATCCTTGCGCTGGTGATACCGCATGTGTCGCGCCGCCTCGAGCGCGAGTTCGCGCGCATCAAGAGCCTGAAGCCGCTGCCGCGACTCGTGGTCGTGATGCTCTACGACGTCGTCCGCGCGAACATCCATACCGCGCGGCTGGTGCTTGGCCCGGAACGGAAACTGAAACCCGGCTGGGTCTGGGTGCCGCTGGACTTCAAGAACATCCACGGCATCACCGCGCTGGCCAGCGTCATCACGCTGACGCCGGGCACGGTGTCGGCGGAGCTGTCGGACGACCGCAAGTACCTGCTGGTGCATGCGCTGGACCTGCCCGATCCACAGGCGCTGATCGACGAGATCAAGAAGCGCTACGAGGCGCCGTTGAAGGAGATCTTCCCGTGATCGAGATCGCCATCCTGATCTCCATGCACACCGTCGGTATCGCGATGCTGCTGTCGCTGTACCGGCTGGTGCGCGGTCCCGAGGTGGTCGACCGCATCCTGGCGCTGGACACCCTCAGCATCAATGCCATCGCGCTGCTGATCCTCGACGGCATGTATCTGGGTTCGGAAATCTATTTCGAGGCGGCGTTGGTCATCGCCATGCTTGGTTTCGTCACCACCGTCGTGCTGTGCAAGTACGTGCTGCGCCGGGATATCGTCGAATGAATGCGGTCGCCGAAATCATCCTGTCACTGTTGCTGCTGATCAGCGCGTTCTTCACCCTGGTCGGTTCGATCGGCCTGGTGAAGCTGTCGGACTTCTTCCGCCGCCTGCACGGGCCGACCAAGGCGACGACCATGGGCGTTGGCTGCATCCTCGTGGTGTCGGTGTTCTACCACGCACTGATCGGCAACAGCTTCCATCCGCGCGAGCTGCTCATCTCGGTGTTGCTGATCGTCACCGCACCGATCAGCGCCAACCTGATGGCCAAGGCGGCGCTGTCGCTGAAGCTCAAGAAGCGGCCGCAGTGCCCGACCGACGAAACGCCGGATCCGGAACACCTGGACAGCCCGGCCGACCGCCGCCCCGACGAACTCTGAGCCGGCTCAGGCGGCGCTGAGGTTGGCGTAGGCCAGCACCAGCCACTTGCTGCCGGCGTCTTCGAACTCCACCTGCACACGGGCGTGGTTGCCGTTGCCTTCGGCGTCGGTGATGGTGCCTTCGCCGAACTGCGGATGGCGCACCCGCTGGCCGAGGGCGAAGCTGTTGCCCTCCAGGGTCGAGGACTGCCAGCCCGGCGCGCTGCCGGCCACGGTCCGACCCGAACGCATCGCCACCTTCGGTCGCACGGCGTGCAGCAGCTCCGGCGGGATCTCGGTCAGGAATCGCGATGGCCGGTTGTAGGTTTCGACGCCATGCAGGCGCCGCGTCTCGGCGTAGCTCAGCACCAGCTTCTCGCGCGCACGCGTGATGCCGACATACGCCAGCCTGCGTTCCTCCTCCAGGCGGTCGTCGCTGTCCAGCGACTTCTGGCTCGGGAACAGGCCTTCCTCCATGCCGGTCAGGAACACCTGCGGAAATTCCAGGCCCTTGGCCGAATGCAGCGTCATCAGCTGCACGCAGTCCTGGCCGGGATCGCCCTGGCCTTCGCCGGCTTCCAGCGTCGCATGGGCGAGGAAGGCCGCCAGTTCCGACAGGCCGGCTTCGCGGTCTTCCGGACCCAGCTCGAAACGCGTCGCCACGCTGACCAGCTCGTCGAGGTTCTCGATCCGCGCCTCGGCATTGAGCTGGCCTTCGCGCTGGTAATGCTCGCGCAGGCCGGAGCGGGCGATGACATGGTCGAAACGTTCGTGCAGCTCCAATTCGGCGGTGTCGGAAGCCAGCGTATCCAGGCGTTCCATGAACGCGAACAGCGCATTGCGCACGCGGCCGGCCAGCTCGACCACGGGCTGTCCGGGTTGCACCGCATGACGGCCGCTGGCGCGCGCGGCGGTCTGCCACAGCGAGGTGGCGGTGGCGCGCGCGCCCTGGCGGATCAACTCCAGGCTGCGCTCGCCCACGCCGCAGTTCGGCGCCGCGATGGCGCGCTCGAAGGCGCCGTCGTCGTCGCGGTTGGCGATCAGGCGCAGCCACGCCAGCGCGTCGCGGATCTCGGCGCGCTCGAAGAATCGCAGGCCGCCATAGACGCGGTAAGGCACGCCGGCCTGCACCAGCGCCTCTTCGATCACCCGCGACTGCGCGTTCGAGCGGTACAGCACGGCATTGTCCGAAGGCTGGCCGCCCCCCTTGACCTGCGCGCCGATGCGCTCGACCACGAAGCGTGCTTCGTCCTGTTCGTTGTAGGCCGCGTACAGCTCGATCGGCTCGCCTTCGCCGCCATCGGTCCACAGCTTCTTGCCCAGGCGCTCGGCATTGCGGTCGATCACCGCGTTGGCGGCCTTGAGGATGTTGGCGGTCGAGCGGTAGTTCTGTTCCAGCTTGACGACAGTGACGTCCGGGAAATCGCGCAGCAGGTGCTGCATGTTCTCGACGCGCGCGCCGCGCCAGCCGTAGATGGCCTGGTCGTCGTCGCCGACCGCGAACACCTGGCCGCTATTGCCGGCCAGCACGCGCAGCCAGGCGTACTGCAGCGTGTTGGTGTCCTGGAATTCGTCGACCAGCAGGTAGCGGAAACGCTGCTGGTAGTGCGCCAGCAGCGCCGGATGCTGCAGCCACAGTTCGTGGCTGCGCAGCAGCAGTTCGGCGAAATCCACCAGGCCGCTGCGGTCGCACTGTTCCTGGTAGGCGCGATAGACATCGACCAGCGTCCGGTGCGTGGGATTGCTGCCTGGGTCGATCTCGTGCGGCCGGCGGCCTTCGTCCTTCTGCGCATTGATGAACCAGGCCGCCTGCTTGGCCGGATAGCGGCCATCGTCGAGGCCGAGCCCGGCGATCACGCGCTTGAGAAGGCGCACCTGGTCGTCGGTGTCGATGATCTGGAAGGTTTCCGGCAGCTTCGCCTCGCGCCAGTGCTGGCGCAGCAGGCGATGCGCGAGGCTGTGGAAGGTGCCCAGCCAGAGTCCGCGCGTGCCCTGTTCGATCAACTGCTCACAGCGATGCCGCATCTCGGCCGCCGCCTTGTTGGTGAAGGTGACGGCGAGCACCGCGTATGGCGACACCTTTTCCACCTCCAGCAGCCAGGCGATGCGGTGGATCAGCACGCGAGTCTTGCCGGAGCCGGCGCCGGCCAGCACCAGCGTGTGGCCGGGGCCGGCGGCAACGGCGTCGCGTTGCGCCACGTTCAGAGAATCGAGCAGATGCGAGACATCCATCGCGCAATTGTACCGGTGCAGTCCTGCACGGACGCCGTAGAATCGCTGCCATGAACGACGAAGCCGCCAAGCCGCCACGCAAGCGCGCGCCGCGCCGCAAGGCTGCGCCTTCGGATGCGGCGGCGCCGCCCATCGAGACGACGCCGGACCTGCCTGCAGCCGCGGGCGAGCGTGCGTCCGCCACATCCGATGCGGCAAGGCCCGTGGCCCGCAAACGTACGGCACGCAAGGCCGGCGACAACACCGCGGCCGGTGAAGCCACCGCAAAGGCACCGGTCCGACGCGCGCCGCGGAAGACGGTCGCGAAGTCGGTACAGGATCCACCGGACAGCGCAGCGGCGTCTGCGGATGCCGAAAAGACGCCGTCGGCTTCATCTGCCCGCCGTCCGCGTCGGGCCGCGAGGGCGCCGTCCACCAAGACGGATGCGGCCGCTGCGGCACGCAAGGACGACCCTTCCGTCCAGAAAGCGGCTGCGGATGACCGCACGCAACCGGATGCCGCGGGCAGGCGTGGGATGGATGTGCCGCCATCCCCGGCGGGAACGGCGGCCGTTCCGGACGTAACGGCAGCGGCGGTGGTTGTGCCGGATCCAACGCCCGCGCCTGCGCCCGCATCAACACCAAACCTAACTCCAACCCCAACACCCGCAGCCGCACCCGCACAAGCGCCGCCGTCCGGGAGCCGTGGGGCGTCGGTCGACACGACCCATCCGCCGACCCGGCCGTCTGGCGGGACACGGCACGTTTTTCAGGATCCCGCCGCCGGAACGGCAGGCACGCGCGATGTCCGGCAGGACGCGCCGGACCAGCCAGCCGCGAGGCTTACGTCGCGTGAGGAGTCCGCGTCACCTCCGGCACCCGCGGCACCCGCGGTGCCAGGCGCGTCTCCAGTGCCACGGCCGTCTGAGGTAGTAGCGGCGGCAGCGCCTGCTGCACCCGCCGCTGCCCGCGATTCCCAGGTGCGCGCGGCCAGCAGCGCAACTTCCGGCTCCAAGCGCAAAGAAGCCGCACACGCGGCAACCGAAAGGCGCGCAGCTGCCGGTGCTGCGCAATCGAAAGCGCAACCCGCGCCAGCCGCAACCAAAGGGGAGCCGAAGGCGGCATGGCAGGGCGGCGGACGTGTGAGCGTAGTGGCCACGCCCGCCATGTCCGCCACGCAATCGGCAGCATCGCCCCCTGCGGCGCCCGCCGCGGCGGTGGGATTGCCGGGTCAGGCCCACGGTCGATCCGACAATCGCACCGACCGTCACTCAACGCCCGCCGAGGACTCGCGCCGCCCGCTGCCCGAACCCTCGTTCATGCGCGAGGTCCGCGCCGCGACGCCGCAACCCGCAACAAAGCCTGCGCCACGCCCCGAACCGGGCCGTCCGCGCGCACCGCTGACCGGCTGGCGCGCGCACATCGATCCGTGGTGGCGGCTGGCGCGCTTCGACCGGCCCATCGGCTTCCTGCTGCTGCTGTGGCCGACCTGGTGGGGACTGTGGGCTGCGGCCGAAGGTACGCCACCCATGAAGCTCTGGCTGATCTTCACGCTGGGCGTGATCTCGATGCGTGCCGCCGGCTGCGTCATCAACGACTACGCCGACCGCTGGCTGGACCACGCGGTCAAACGCACGCGGTCACGACCGCTCGCCGCCGGCGAGCTGACCGGCGGCCAGGCGCTCGCGTTCTTTGCGGCGTTGCTCATACTGTCCTTCGTGCTGGTGCTGTTCACCAATGCGCTGACCATCAAGCTCGCCTTCGTCGGCGCCTTTCTCGCCGCCAGCTATCCGTTCCTCAAGCGCTACACGCACCTGCCGCAGATCTACCTGGGCATGGCTTTCGGCTGGTCCATTCCCATGGCCTTCGCCGCCGTGCTCGGCGAAGTGCCGCCGCTGGCGTGGCTGCTGTTCTGCGCCAACATCCTGTGGTCCACCGCCTACGACACCTGGTACGCCATGGTCGACCGCGACGACGACCTGCGCATGGGCTCGAAGTCCACCGCGATCCTGCTCGGCGACATGGATCTCGTCGGCATCGGTCTGCTGCATGGCAGCTTCCTGCTATCGATGACTTTCG
>CAZYHP010000109.1:0-9032 GCA_964647135.1 uncultured Rhodanobacteraceae bacterium | reverse complement strand
CTTCGCAACCGATGCGCAGCGGCGGTGCCGAATGTGCGGCGTTGATCGTGCCCAGCACGGTGAGCAACTCGCGTTTGCGGCAGCGGTCGAGTGGCGGCACCGGGGTGCTCTGGCCGCTGTCGCATTCTCCCCTGCCGGCGACAGCCTGGCCAAGGTGGATGTCATCGTAGCGGGTCACGAAATAACTGCGATCCGGCGCCTGCCGGAACAGCGACTGGCCCATGGCGAAGCGGGCGTTGGTTTCGATTTCGAGCAGGTCGACGAGCGTGGGGGCCAGGTCATAGCCGGCACCGGTCAGGCCGCGCAGGTCGCGCGCGCCATCACCGATCAGGATCAATGGCAGGCGACGATCGTAAACCGCCTCGTGACCGAACAGGCCGATCATGCGCGGGTTGGGAAACACATGGTGATCGGCAGTGATGGCCAGCAGCGTGTTGTCCAGATGGCCGCGTTGTGCCAGTGCGTCGATGAAGTCTGCGAGCAGCTGGTCGGTGCAGTGGACGGCATCGAGAAAGCTGTCGCGGGCGCCCTCGTAACGCCGGCACTCTTCGTAGAAGTAGCCGGGCAGATGGGTGCCGATGGTCAGCAGTGTCAGGTTGAACGGTTGGCCCGCGTCCTGGAGCAGCTCGAGCTCCTGCAAGGCCAGTCCGAACAGATCGGCATCACTGACGCCCCAGGTGCCCGGCCGTGGATGCAGGTTGACAGCAGCCAGTTCGTGCCGGCCCAGTACCTTCGTATAGCCGTGGCTGGACAGGAATGTGCCTTTGCCGCCAAAGGCCAGGTCGGCGCCACCCAGGTAAGTCTGCCGGTAGCCGGCGCGCGCCAGCACATCGCCCAGACAGGGCAGCTCTTCGGCGATGCCCTCGTAGCCGAGCAGGGAATCGCTGTCACGACCGAACTGGAACAAGGTGCCGCACTGGCTGTTGACGATGCCTTCAATGGTGATGAAACTGCTGTGGTGGATCCGCGTGGCCGAAGCCGAGGTGTCCAGCTGACTACGCAGGAATGGCATCAGCTCGGGGTAATCGGGGTGGAAGGCCAGTCCGGCACCGACGGATTCAAGGTAGATCAGGATCAGGTTTCGCGGCTGCGCGGGCGCCTTCGCTTTCATGTGGCGCGTGGGAAGAAGCTCTGTCTCGACCAGGCCGCTGGCCTGCCAGGCTTGCAGTACGTCGCTGTCGATCGGCACTTCCACGGGACTCAGCCAGTGTTGCGCCGAGCGGATCAACTGCCACTCCGGCATCGCTGCACGAGCCCAGGTCATCACCGCCAGACAGGGAACCAGTACCGCGGCGAGGGTCGCAGGTGAACATCGCGGCGTCCGTTTGAATGCGCGCAGGGCAGCCAGGGCGGTCACGGCCAGGGCAATGGCCAGAAGGAAAAAACCGCTGCGGTACTCCGTCCATGCCAGGCGCAATGATCCGGCTTCCAGGTGGAGGAAGAACTCCTCGCCGTATCCGCCGCCTGAAAAGTGAACAAGACCCGCATGCAGGAAGCGGATGACCAGAGCGGCAAGAATGCCCAGTACCGAAAGCAGGCGGATCAGCGATGTGGGGCGCAGCGATTGCAGGACCGCAAGCGCCAGCATGGCCGCCGCCAGGCCCGGCAGGTGGCGCAGTCCGAACTCGGTGCCGCCAGCCAGGTGGGTCGCGACCTCGACCGGAATCGCCAGCAGCAGGAACAGACCCGCCCAGGCCAGGATGGTCGTCGCGGTTCCTCGGGGGCGTGGCTGATCCTGCATCACAGTTTCTCCGGACGCTGGGTGTCGTCAGTATCCGGGTCGCGAGTAGAGCGTGCCGCCGTCATCGGCCCAGGCACGCCAGCCGGCCGCCAGCAACGTGCGGCGGTAGTCGCCGAGCCGCGGCGGCTCGTCGGTGTTCGGCAGCAGCACATGCCGGATGTCCCACGCATCCATGTACGCGAGCAGGGCAGCGCCATCACGCGTGTATTCCGGTCGCGAGTAACCAATGTTGCGGATTTCCTCCATGGCGATCGGCAGGGCGACGTGGCGCTGCGAATTGGCCGGGTCGAAGCCGATGCCACGCTCTCCGGCAGGGCGCCCGTCAAGCGCTGCGGCGATTGCGCCCAGCCCGGCGCCCTGGAGGATGCGCTCACGCCAGGCCCCAGGCTCCAGGGGTGACTGCGTGAAGGCCATGTCCAGTGGCCGTGTCCCCGGCGGGCTCCAGCCGGCGCTGATGAACGAATGCGTGGCGTGCACCAGTCCGACCAGCAGCAAGGTCGCACCCAATGCGCGGCTTGTCCTGGCGTCACCATCCAGGCGAGAAGTGAACGCCTTCATCGCCAACACCGTCGCCAGTACGACGGGAAGGATGAAATAGTTGCCATCACTGCCCCGTGAGTGGTAGCGCCAGACCACGGCGAGAGTCAGGCCGGTCAAGGCCAGTACCAGCAGCAGCGGACGGGCGAATGGCACGGCATCGGCAGTGGCGGCCGGTTTGCGCCGCAGAAGGGCGGCGAGCACTGTGAAGATGGCCAGCGCCGCCCAGATGTTGCCAGTCCAGCCGATCGGCATCTTCGGCATCGTGCTGGGGGCGAGCAGCCAGTCATGCAGCAGCGCCGGCACATCGCTCCAGTCCTGCGGCCGTGTCCAGTCCAGGGTGCCGGCGGGTTCGGCGATATGCATGCCGAGCGCGTTCCACGCTGACAGCAGCGCATCAGGGCCGATGGTCGGAACGCCGGTCAGCATCCATGTCCGCAGCAACAACGCCAGCGCCGCCAGCAGCGCCAGCGCCGTTGTGACCACTGCCACGCGCGTTGCATCAAGCGTGCTGCCGGCGTCGGCGTCGCCGCGCGGAACGTCTGCCGGGCGACGCAGGACCGCGTGCACCAGGATCATGATGAAGGTCATGCCGACATACGGAATGGCGGTCAATTTGGTCGAGCAGGCCAGCGCCGCCGCCGCCAGGGCAAGTGCCAGCGCGCCGGGCGAGCGGCACTGGAACCAGTTGAACACCTGCATGCACATCACCGCCATGAACAGCGCGCACAGCGTGTCGCTCTTCAAGGTCAGCGTGGTGTTGGCCAGCGCCGGCAAGGTGGCCAGGATCCACAGCAGCCACCAGCGCCAGCGCTGCGCGACGCCGATGCGCGCGGCCAGTTGCCAGATCGCCAGCAGCAGCAGGCCGAGAATGGCGATGCCGAGGCCGGTCTGCGGCCGCAGCTGCTCCAGGGCGGTCAATGGCAGCAGCAACACTTCCCACAGCTTGGGGAAATAGTGCACCGGTGCGACCAGCGACAGCGACTGGAAAATCGAGCCGGCCGGCGCCAGCAGCCGGTCGCCCTGGCCGAGATACCACACCGTGTCGTGGGCGACCACGTTGGCGGTGCGCGCGAACAGGATAAGCAGCCATCCACAAAGCAGCGCGGCCATGGCACGGTGGCTGGCCGGCCACTGCTTCAGTGTTCGCCACAGCTGCAGCGACAGCGTATCGCGACGCAAGGCGATGGCGGCCGTACCGGCCAGCAGCATGAGCGCGGCGAGATTCTGCGGCGTCGCCAGCGTCAGCATCGACAGCAGCGCCACGGTGACAACCCAGATCGCAACGCCGGTCAGCACCGCCATCAGCGATCCCTCCACGGACTTTGTCCGAGCGCCACACCGTGCCCGGATCAATCCGCCAAAGGCATGCAGCGCCTCGATGCAGAACAGACCGGCGAGCAAGGTCAGCTCGGCGTTGTGGCGACGCAGATAGGCGACGACAGCCAGCGCGGCGGCGATGGACAACCAGCGGCTGGATCGCCAGGCGGCAGCTGCAAGCAAGGCCAGCAGCAACAGTGCCTCGATGCCGCCTTCGACCGCGCCCGGCTGACCGAGGTGCCACTTCATTCCCTTGACGAAGAGCAGGTCGCGGGCGACCACGGCAAGCGCGGCGACGACGGTGAGCGGTACGGCACTGGCCAGCAGCCACGAGTGTGCGCGATCGGAGTGCCGGTTCTCCATGATGGTGTGTGCGGAATTGTGGTCAGGTTGTGGTCGAGGGCCGCCGACTGCTTACTCGCGGACCGCAAACACGCCGACGTCGAGCACTTCGCCGCTGACCGGATCGTGCAACTGGATGCGTGCCTCGCGGGCGACGGCGTAGTGGCTGCCCGGGATCAGCGCGGTGACCAGGCCGTTGCCGCGGTCGTTGGTGGTGGCCAGCGGGTCGCCGTCGTACAACACCTGGACCTCGTCCGGTGCGCAGGCGGTGCGGAACCACAGGCCGTCGTGGTCGTCGGGTTGCGGATTGGCGGGTCGGCCGGCGTGATTGCCGTCCGGGCCCCAGGCTTCGACGGCGCAGAACACAGAGGTGCTGCCATCGGCCAGGGTCAGGTACGGTGGCGGTGCGCTGACGGTGAACACGCCGATCGGCTGCCGGATGCGCTGCATCGGATCGATCAGGGCGATGGCGTATTCGCCGGGCGTGGCCAGAATGTGGTCGCGCTGTTCGCCGTACAGGCCGGAGGTGACGACGTGTTCGGCAATGTTTGTCGGCAAGGCGACGCCATCGATCTCGATGCGCAGCCACGGCGCGGCGTGGTCGATCTGGAACCACAGGCCGGAATGACCATCAGGTTGCACGTTGACGCCGACGCCTTGCGTGGTGGCCTGCGGACCCCAGTTGGCGACGTCCGCCAGATGGCCTTCGCGCCATGGGGCTTCTTCCGCCGGTTCGTTATCGCCGAAGACGGTAAGGCGGGTGGCGGCGGCCACGCATTCGGTTTCGCTGAGCAGCCAGCCCTCGATCTCGCACAGGCGTCCGGCCTGGAAATCGCGGCTGACTGCGGCGGCCAGGCGCTCGCCGAAGTGCGGTGCATTGGCGTGGACCGGTTCGTCGGTTTCGAGGATGGCGAGGAGGCGACGTTCCAGTTGCCCGCGATCGGGCATGCCCGCTGCATGGCGCTCGACCCAGGCCCGCGCGATCGGCGTCGTACCCCGCAACTGCTGGATCACCGCCAGTGCAGGGTTGTCCAGCAGACCTTCGATCGGTTCGACGACCACACCGGAGGACTGGGGACGACAGCCGGGCAGGGCCGCGCCGAGCGCCAGCAGCGACAGACCCCCCACGCCGCGGACGATGAATTGCCGGCGTTCCATCAGGCCCGCGCTCCTTGGGACGCGCGGCCGGAAAGTCGCGTAGCCAGGCGCAATGCCAGGGCGACAATCGTCAGTGTCGGATTGCTGAAGCCGTAGGAAGGAAATACAGACGAGCCGGCGACGTGCAGGTTGTCGATCCCATGCACGCGACAGTCGGCGTCGACGACGCTGTCTTCGGCATTGCGGCCCATGCGCGTGGCACCCATGTGATGGGCCACGAAGGTCGGCGCGCGTTCGAAAGCATCGGCGGGTGGCAGTGCCATCAACCTGCCGATGCGACGGCTGCCGAAGTCACGCACGAGTGCCTGGATCAGGCGGTCGCCGCGATTGCGATCGTTCTCATGGACACGCCAGTCGATTCGCAACCTCGGTACGCCGAGCGCATCGCGTTCGTCGCTCAGCAGGATGCGGCTGTCGGGATTGGGTTGCGGTTCGACGATGATCTGCAGCCGGTACCACCAGTAGTCGTCGCCGCGCAGGCCGAACGCACTGTTGCGACCGTAGCGGTTGGGAACCGTCTGGCTGTCCGCGAGCGGCATTGGCATCAGGCTGCAGTTCGCGAGGTTCAAGTCGCGCTGTGCCTCGGGGCGCAGCGAAAGCGTCGGCATGACCGGGCCGGACGCGTGGGCTCGCCGTCCGTAGTCCAGGCGCGCGGGAAGCAATGCGCGCGCTGGGGCGAATCCGAGGTGATCGGCGAAATAGCGGCCCAGTGCCTGTGAACCCAGCCCGGTATCAGGCGCAGCCCGCTGGGCGGCATTGAGCAGGAAGCGGGCATTTTCAACACCACCCATGGCCACGACCACCTGCCGCGCGCGCAGTCGTGCACGCAGGCCACCGGCATTTGCCAGTTCCACGTCGCGGACGCGGTCACCGCGTACGCCCAGGTGGGTCGCCGTGGCGTTCAACCAGCACTGCAGGTTGGTCGTGTCGGCGAGATCCGGGCGGTAGCGCGTGCCGAATCGCGTCGGCGGGCTGAACCGGAAAACCTTGTGGCACAGCAGCGATGACTCGCGCGTGTCCAGCAGTGCTTCGCTGTACTCGCCGAGATGGATGTCGGGATCGTAGTCGGTGCTGTCGATTTCGCACCAGCGGGCCGCTTCCTCGTAGAAGGCCGCCAATGAGCCGTGCTCGACGGGCCAGCCCGGGCTGTCGAGCCAGTCGCGGGCCGGGAAGATGTCCGGATCCATGGGGCGCGACCAGCCGCCCCAGTGGTTGCTGGTGCCGCCCAGGAAGCGCAGGCGCGTGGCACCGATCGGATAGACGCCGGGATCGTCGCTGGCTGGCTGGTAGCTGTCGTTCTGTTCCGGCGTCGGCAGCGTTTCACCGCCACCTTCCACCAGCACGATCTGCCAGTCCGGACGCGACCTGGCCAGCGTGAGTGCCAAGGTGATGCCGGCGGGGCCGGCACCCAGAATGCACACATCGCAGTCCTGCAGGGGCAGGCGCGTCAGGTCCAGCAGGTCGGCGATCATCGGGTCACGGTGCTTCGCCTCCAGGCGATGAGCAGGGATACGTGAATCGGGATGAAAAGCAGACACCAGTGCAGGTTCTGCTGGATGAAGGTACCCGGCAGTACCTTGACGGCCAACGCACAGGTGGCGGACAACCCTACCAGCCACGCCAGGGCATTTCCAGACTTTGTGGCACGCGGCCCAAGCAGCCACAACGCGGCAACGGCGAGACTTAGCGGATTGAGCAGGAACAGGTTCTCGTTGCGGTGTGCGGCAATGTGGTCGGTGCCCAGCCACAGGAAGAGCAGAACGGCGCCGGCCAGTCCGAACAGCAGATGCAGCAGGATCGCGGTGAACTTCAGTGCGCGAGCCGCCCCGCGCCGCGTCCGCGCGCGCGACGACAGCCACAGCAGCAACAGGGCGGCGACCAGGCCTGTCCAGGCAAAACCGGCGCGGCGATCCGGTGGCAATTCGGCCGGTGCGTTGCCGCTGCCGGCGTGAAGCACGCGCTCATCGGACACCAGCGGGTTGCCACCCTCGTTGACGACATCGCGGACATGACGCTGCAACATGCCGGGAATGAACATTTCTTCCCAAAGGCTGAGGCGACGGTCGGTGTCCGGCCCCAGGCCGAGGTCGATGCCCAGCGCCAGCCAGGGATCGTCCTGCGCGAGTCGCGCCGCATGCATGCGGTAGGTGAATCCGCGTGAACGTCCCGCGGTCTGGCGACGCAGTTCGCCACCCAGCGCGTCGTCGATGGCGTCGCGGACGCGGGTGGAACAATTGGCGCGGAAATACTCGTACAGGTAGTCGCGATTCTCGGGTCGAACGGCGGTAGCCAGCGAGCGCGCCAGATCCTGCGCCTGCTGCGGCGACAGGGCGAGATCCTGCACGACGATGCCGCGATCATCCGCGACATAGCCGGCCAGGTCGTCGCGTGCCGCGAAGGCCAGCGCCTGGTAGAGCATGCGTCCGAGGATGAAGCGGCGGATGAAACCGGGCTGTTCGAAATCGAAATAGCCGAAGTTGAAGGAAAGGGTTTCACCACCGGGCGGCGTGACCAGCAGCATGTTGTGGCCGAAGCGTTCCCAGTAGATTTCACCGGGCGCGATGGTGGCGAGTGCCACGGTGGTGGCGGGCGCAGCGGCTTCGGCGGTTGCCGGTCCTGCCGGTGCCGCGGTCGCATCCGTCGCGGGGTGCGTCTCGCTGCCGGGCGCCGGCACCGGTTCTGCGGCCTGTGCGCAGGCGGCGCAGCTGAAAAGGATCAGCAGGAGGAATCCCAGGACGCCCGGGAGCGTGCCCCGGGCATCCGTACGCGCCGTCATCAGCTCGCCGTGGCCAGCGTGAACAGATGCACGCGGCGGTCGTCGGCCTGCGCGACCTGGAAACGGAATCCGCCGATCTCGATGGTCTCGCCGGTTTCCGGAACATAGCCGGCGGTCGCCGTGACGAGGCCACCGACGGTGTCGTAGTCCTCGTCGGAGAACTGGCAGTCGAAGCGCGCGTTGAATTCGGAGATCGGCGTCAGGGCGCTGACCCGCCAGCCGTCGCCATCCGCCTGGATATGCACCACGGTGGCGTCGTCGGCATCGTGTTCGTCGTCGATGTCGCCGACGATTTCCTCGAGCACGTCTTCGATGGTGATCAGACCAGCGACGCCGCCGTACTCGTCGACGACGATGGCCATGTGGTTGCGGCTGGCTCGAAACTCGGTCAGCAGCAGGTTCAGGCGCTTGCTTTCCGGTATCAGCACGGCAGGGCGGAGCATCGGTCCGAGTGCGAAGCGGCCATGGTCGCAGGCCGGCACCCTCAGCAGGTCCTTGGCAAGCAGGATGCCGACGATCTCGTCGCGATCCTCGCCATGCACGGGGAAGCGCGAGTGCCCGGATTCGATGACCACGGCACGGATGTCGTCGTAAGTGGCATCGAGCGGGATCGACACCATCTGTGCGCGCGGGATCATGACATCGGCGACGCGCAGATCGGTGACGCGCAGGGCGCCCTCGATCATCGACAAGGTGTCGACAGCGAGCAGGCCATTGCTCTGCGCGGCGCGCAGCTCGTCGATGAGTTCCTCACGGCTCTGCGGTTCGCCGCCGAGCATGTGACCGAGTCGCTCCAGCCAGGAGCGTGATGCTTGCGTACTACTGGGGGGTTCGCCGTTCATTTAGCGGAAAAGCACGCTCGCTGCGGAGCGGGGAGATCGAGTGTAACCGATTGCCGCCCGGGGTGGTAACCAAACAAAATCAATTGCTTGTTGACGTTTTCTGCAGTATCTGGCACGTCTTGCCACTCATTTCGCGTCATCGCAGCGGCAGATCACCGCCTGTCACGGTGTCCAGGCAGGGGCGACCGACCGGAGCGGCCGCCCCTGCCTGGGCTTACTGCACCAGCACCAGGACGTTCGCCGTGGCGGTGCCGCCGTTCCCATCGCTGATGGTGTAGGTGAACACGTCGATGCCGGTGAAGCCGCCATTCGGGCT
>CAZYHP010000108.1:0-9596 GCA_964647135.1 uncultured Rhodanobacteraceae bacterium | reverse complement strand
CTCGGTCCGGATGCGCACCCTCACGAAACCCTGGGCTTGCAGGTCGGCGAAGAGATCAGCGTGCTCACCCTTGCGCCCCGTCAGGACGGGCGCAAGGATCATCAGGCGGCGCCCCTCCGGCATCGCCAGCACGGTATCCACCATCTGCGAGACGGTCTGCGCCTCGAGTCGGTGCTCCGGGTGGAACGGGCAATAGGGCGTGCCGACGCGTGCGAACAGCAGCCTCAGGTAGTCATGGATCTCGGTGACCGTGCCCACGGTCGAGCGCGGGTTGTGGCTCGTCGCCTTTTGCTCGATCGAGATCGCAGGCGAGAGGCCCTCGATCAGGTCGACATCGGGCTTTTCCATGAGCTGCAGGAACTGCCGCGCATACGCGGACAGCGACTCGACGTAGCGGCGCTGCCCCTCGGCATAGATGGTGTCGAAGGCCAGCGACGACTTGCCCGAGCCGGACAGGCCGGTGATCACGATCAGCCGGTCCCGGGGCAGGTCCAGGTCGATGTTCTTCAGGTTGTGCGTGCGGGCGCCGCGGATGCGGATGGAATCGAGTGACATCGGCAGGAGTTTCGGAAGCGACCGCCAAGTTTAGCCCGGCGGTCTGGTGCGTCGTAGGCGGTCAAGGACCGCGCCTGTCCTCCGGACCGACGCGGGTTCAGGTTTCCGGCGGCAGGACGACCGCGCCCCTGGAGAGCGGGCACGGACGCTTTCATGTCGGCCGGTCATGCTGAACGAGTGTCCCCCGGCCCGGGCGCGTCCCGGGACCCCAGGTTGCACGGAACGCATTGATGGATCTACAATTCCGCTCCTCACTCGCGGGCGCGCCTGCGGGTGAGGGCAGAATAACTACAGAACCAATGAGGATATACCCATGTACGCAGTTGTAGTAACCGGCGGCAAGCAGTACCGCGTCATGCAGGGCGAGGTGTTGCGCGTCGAGAAGCTGGACATCGAGACGGGCAAGGACGTCGAGTTCGAGGACGTGCTGATGATCGGCGATGGCGACAACATCACTGTCGGTGCCCCGCTGATCAGCGGCGCCAAGGTCAGTGCCACGGTCAAGGCGCACGGTCGCCATGACAAGGTGCGCATCGTCAAGTTCCGCCGTCGCAAGCACCACCGCAAGCAGTCTGGTCACCGCCAGCACTACACCGAAATCCAGATCACCGGCATTGCCGGTGGCAGCAAGTAAGGAGAGATCGCCATGGCACACAAGAAGGGCGTAGGTTCCTCGCGCAACGGTCGCGATTCCAACCCGAAGATGCTGGGCGTCAAGATCTATGGTGGCCAGGCTATCGAAGCCGGCAACATCATCGTTCGCCAGCGTGGCACCCAGTTCCATCCGGGCGTCAACGTCGGTCTCGGCCGCGATCACACCCTGTTCGCACTGGCCGATGGCACGGTGGAATTCACCACCAAGGGCCCGAACAAGCGCCGCACCGTGAACGTCGTCGCCGGCTGATCGCCGCGAAACCGTTCACTGAAGGGCCCCGCCTCGTGCGGGGCTTTTCATTGGTGCGGCAGCCGCGCCGCTTCTGGTTTCCTCCGCGCCGCCGTACCCTAGATGCTGGCAGGGCCCATCCCGGGCGCCCGCAGCCACATTCCTGATCCGGACCCAAGAGCAATGAAATTCGTCGATGAAGCCGAAATCCACGTCGCTGCCGGCAACGGCGGCAACGGCTGCGTGAGCTTCCGCCGCGAGAAGTTCATTCCCTTCGGCGGACCCGATGGCGGTGATGGCGGCAACGGCGGCAGCGTCTGGCTGGTGGCTGACGAGAACCTCAATACCCTCATCGATTTCCGCCACCAGCGCCGGTTCCGGGCGCAGCGCGGCGAGAACGGCATGAGCCGGCAGATGACAGGCCGCAATGGGGAAGACGTTCGGATCACCGTGCCGGTGGGCACCGTCGTGATCAATGTCGATACCGATGAGGTGATCGGTGACCTGACGACGCACGGCCAGGCCCTGATGGTGGTTCGCGGCGGCGACGGTGGCCGCGGCAACATCAACTTCAAGAGTTCGACAAACCGCTCGCCGCGCCGCGCGACCCCGGGATACGAGGGCGAACAGCGCACGCTTCGTCTGGAGTTGAAGCTGCTCGCCGACGTCGGCCTGCTCGGCTTCCCGAACGCGGGCAAGAGCACCTTCATACGGGCCGTGTCCGCGGCAACGCCGAAGGTGGCGGACTATCCGTTCACCACGCTGGCGCCCAAGCTCGGCGTCGTCAGCATCGAGCCGCACAAGAGTTTCGTGATTGCCGACATTCCCGGACTGATCGAAGGCGCCGCCGATGGCGCCGGACTCGGGATCCAGTTCCTGCGCCATGTGCAGCGCAACCGCCTGCTCCTGCACATTGTCGATCTGGCGCCGATGGATGGCAGTGAGCCGGCCGAGCAGGTGCGTGCCATCGAGCGCGAACTGGCGCAGTTCGATCCGGAGCTTCTGGAGCGTCCGCGCTGGCTGGTACTGAACAAGGCCGACCTGCTGCCCGACGAGGAACGCCAGGCCCGTGCCGAGGCGGTGGTCGCGGAACTGGGCTGGGAGGCGCCCTGGTTCCTGGTATCGGCGATCGCCCGCGAGGGCACCTGGCGGGTGGCGCAGAAGGCCTTTGATTTCCTGGATACCTTCCGCGCCCGCGCGCAGGAGGCGAAGGAGGTCAGTGAAGACGTCCGCTTTGGCGTCGGCGAGTTGCAGTCGCCGCAGGTGGATGCCGCCGGGGACGAGGACGACCGCTGAGCGGCCATCGGCGACGGCATTCAGTCCAACGCCGGGCTGGCTGACTGCACCGGATCAACGCGCGAGCCGGGCCCAAGCCCTGTGCGGTTGCGGGTTCAGGATCCGGGCGTCAAACCCGGACAAGACAAAGGCCGGCGATAGCCGGCCTTTGCATTACCCCGATGAGGCCGCGATCAGGCGGCGAGCGCCCTGATCTTCGCCTGCAGGCGGCTCTTGTGGCGAGCAGCCTTGTTGCGATGGATCAGGCCACGGCTGCTGAAACGGTCAAGCAGCGGCTCAGCCGTCTTGTACGCTTCCTGGGCAGCGGCGACGTCCTTGGCCTCAAGCGCCTTGACCACCTTCTTGAGGGCGGTACGGACCATGGACTTGGCGCTGGTGTTGCGCTCGTTGCGCTTGACAGCCTGCCTGGCGCGCTTCTTGGCGGATTTGATGTTGGCCAAGGGAATTCTCCAAAACTGTTCGGGGTGAAAAGACCCGTAATTATGGCCCCAGGTTGGGGTGGGGTCAACAGTCCGGTACGGATCGGTCGACAGCCGTTGTGCTTCCCGTCCGGGCATGGGCGGCTGCACGGGTACCCCGCTGCGGCGTGGCGCCGCGTGCCGGCCCGCACGACCCCGGGGAAACGGCGACCGGATCGTGTACGGGGACGGGACAATGGCGGTCGCAGGTCCGATACTGCCGCGCATTGCACGGTCCTTGTCGCCGCGCGGCCCACACCCGCGCCACCTGCCTGCCTGCCGATGAAACTTCTTCGCTCGACCCTGCTTTTTTCCGCGCTGACCTTCCTGTCACGACTGTCCGGGTATGCGCGGGACATGGTGCAGTCACACGTGTTCGGTGCCAGCGGGCTCACCGACGCCTTCGTGGTCGCCTACCGCATTCCCAACTTCCTGCGCCGGATCTTTGCTGAAGGGGCGTTCGCGCAGGCGTTCGTGCCGGTTTTCAGCGCCGCGCGCGAGCGCGGCGACCCGGTGGCGCTGAAGCATCTGCTCGACCGCGTGGCCGGCAGCCTGTGCGCGGTGGTGCTGGTGGTGACCGCCATCGGCGTGCTCTGCGCGCCGTGGCTGGTGCACCTCTTCGCGCCAGGCTATGCCGATGATCCGGTCCGTCAAACGGCGGCCGGCGACATGTTGCGCATCACCTTTCCCTACCTGTTCTTCATTTCCATGGTGGCCCTCGCTGGCGGCGTCCTGAACAGCTTCCATCGCTTTGCCGTTCCCGCGCTGACGCCCATCCTGCACAACCTGGCGGTGATCGCCGCGGCGCTGTGGCTGGCGCCGCTGCTCGAGGTGCCGGTCCACGCGCTGGCCTGGGGGGTGTTTGCGGCAGGAGCGATCCAGCTGCTGGTGCAGGTGCCCGCGCTCGCGCGACTGGGTCTGCTGCCCAGGCCACGGCTGGGTTTCAGCGACCCGGGTGTGCGGCGGGTGCTGTCCTTGATGGGTCCGGCGGTGCTCAGCGCTTCGGTCTCGCAGGTCAACCTGCTGGTCGGCACGGCCTTCGCATCCCTGCTGGTCGCCGGCAGCCAGACCTGGCTGTATCTCGCCGATCGCCTGCTTGAATTTCCGATCGGCATGTTCGGCGTCGCGCTCGGGACGGTGCTGCTGCCCACGCTTTCGCGCCGCTTCGCTGCCGGCGACAGCGGTGGCTTCGCGCGCAACATCGACTGGGGTGTCCGCGTCGTGATGCTGCTGGCGTTGCCGGCCACCGCCGGCCTGATCGTCCTGGCCGAACCGATCTGCGCCAGTCTGTACCAGCATGGTCGATTCACCGCCGAAGACACCGTGATGACGGCGCTGGCACTGATGGCGCTTTGCGTCGGCCTGCCGGGATTCATGCTCGCCAAGGTGTTGGCGCCGGGCTTCTTCGCACGCCAGGACACGCGCACGCCCATGCGCGCCGCGGTGATCGTGGTGGGGGTGAACATCGCGCTGTTGTTCGCCGTGGTCCTGCCGCTTCGCCAGCAAGGCGTCGCCGCCGCCCACGTCGGCATCGCGCTGGCGACAGGCGTCTGCGGTCTCCTGCATGCCATCCTGCTCGGCTGGTGGTTGTACAGAAGGGATATCTACCGGCCAAGTGCGGCAACGGGGCGACTGTTGCTGTGGCTGCTGCTCGCCTGTGCGGTGATGGTCTGCGTCCTGGTCGGTGCGCGCCAGCTGGTCGGCGACTGGACGGCCCTGCCGTTGCTGTGGCGGCTGCTGCATCTGGGCTGGATCATCGTCATGGGCGGCTTTGTGTACGCGGTCGTCCTGCTTCTTGCCGGCGTGCGGTTGCGGCAGCTGCGGGAGCCACCGTCCGGCTAGTTCCTGCTCGCTGCGTCAGCCGGGCGCACCGGGTCGGCATGCGCGAAGGTTGGCAAGGCACGTCGTACACCTTGAAGGCAGTGGTCCGGATGAATGGACGGCAGGCGGTCGCCGTTTCCAGGCCTGCTTCGTGCCCTGACCATGCGCGGGTCGATGCGCGTCGCAGTGTTCTCCCGATGTGCCGTGGCAATGGGGACCTGATTTGCGCCGGCTCGCAAAGCGGACCGGCAGCGAAATGCCGCTGATCGATGGGGCGGTGTCGGAAGTCGCCGGGCGGCGGGTCGAGCCCGAAGATGAAACGGTCGTCGTCCGCTGCAACGGCGCAGCCCGTCCGGGATTGGTGCCGGGGCGACGGCGTATACTTGCGCGGATGACCCGATGGTTCCGCGAGGTGGGCGATGCGTCCCTGTTTCCGGCCGGCAGCGTGGTGGCGATTGGCGCCTTCGACGGCGTGCATCGCGGCCATCAGTGCCTGCTGGCGATGGCGCGTGCCCGCGCGGAAGCCGCTGGCCACAGCAGCGTCGCCCTGAGCTTTGAACCGCTGCCGCGTGAATACTTCGCGCCGCAGACGCCGCCGCCGCGCCTGACGCCCGCCCGCACGCGCTTCGAGCTGCTGCGCAGCCTGGGTATCGAGGGTGTCGGCCTGCTGCGTTTCAATCCGGCGCTGGCCGGCATGGGCGCCGAGGACTTCGTCAGACGCGTTCTGGTGCGCGGCCTGTCCGCCCGCACTGTCTGCGTGGGGCCGGACTTCCACTTCGGGCGTGGCCGCAGCGGTGACGCAGCACTGTTGCATCGGATGGGCGAGACACTGGGCTTTGATACCGTGATCGCGGAGCAGGTGGCCGATGTCCACGGCCAGCGCATCGGCGCCAGCGCGATCCGCGATGCACTGCGGCGTGGCGACCTCGACGCCGCCCGCGAAGGCCTGGGCCGCCGCTATGCCATCGCCGGCAAGGTGATGCACGGCAACCGCCTGGGACGGACGCTGGGCTTTCCCACCGCGAACATCGCCATCCGTTGGCGGCCGGCCGTCGACGGCATCTTCGCCGTTCGCGTCAGCGGTGCCGGCCTGCTCGCTCACCCCGGCGTCGCCAGCCTGGGCACGCGGCCGACCATCGCCGGTGACGGGTCGCTGGTACTGGAGTCGCACTTGTTCGACTATGCCGGTGACCTGTACGGCAAACGCCTGGTCGTCGAATTCGTCGCCCGCCTGCGCGGCGAGGCTCGATTCGATTCGCTGGACGCGCTGACCACGCAGATGCACGAGGACGCGCGCCAGGCGCGCGTCCTGCTGTCCCGACCCGACTGATTTCCCCTATTGCCGATACGACGCGACCGATGAGCCAGGACTACAAGAACACCATCAACCTGCCGGCGACGGACTTCCCGATGCGCGGCGACCTGCCGATGCGCGAGCCGGCGCGCCTGGAGCAGTGGTACCGCAGCGACCTGTACGGACGGCTGCAGACGGCGACGGCGCAGCGTCCGCTGTTCCTGCTGCATGACGGTCCGCCGTACGCCAACGGCGACATCCACATCGGTCATGCCGTCAACAAGATCCTCAAGGACATGGTGGTGAAGTCGCGCCTGCTGGCCGGCTTCCGCGCGCCCTACGTGCCGGGCTGGGACTGCCACGGCCTGCCGATCGAGGTCGCGGTCGAGAAGAAGCACGGCAAGGTCGGCCAGAAGCTCGACGCGCGTGAATTTCGCGCCAAGTGCCGCGAGTACGCACGCGAGCAGATCGATCGCCAGCGCGCCGACTTCAAGCGCCTGGGCGTGCTCGGCGACTGGGACACTCCCTATCGCACGCTCGATTACCGTTATGAAGCCGACATGCTGCGCGCGCTGTCGCACATCGTCGAGCGCGGCCACGTCGTGCGCGGCTTCAAGCCGGTGCACTGGTGTTTCGACTGCGGTTCGGCGCTGGCCGAGGCGGAGATCGAATACGCCGACAAGCAGTCGCCGGCCATCGACGTCGCCTACGACGCCCTGGAGGGTGCCGCGCTGGCGGCGAAGTTCGGCGCCACCCTGTCCGATGGTGACGCCGTCGCGGTGCCGATCTGGACGACGACGCCGTGGACGCTGCCGGCCAGCATGGCGGTGACCCTGGGTCCGGACATGGACTACAGCCTCGTCGCCGGTGTCCGGCGCGACGGTCGTCGCGTGCTGCTGGTGCTGGCCACCGACCTGGTCGAAAAGGCGACGTTGCGCTACGGCATCGAAGCCGCGCAGGTGCTCGGCCATGCCGCCGGGCGCGACCTCGAGGGTGCCAGGCTGCAGCATCCGTTCCTCGATCGCGAGGTGCCGCTGATCCTCGGCGACCATGTCTCCGCCGAAGACGGTACCGGCGCCGTGCACACCGCGCCCGGCCATGGTGTCGAGGACTTCCAGGTCGGGCAGAAGTACGGTCTGGAAACGCTCAATCCGGTCGGCGGCAACGGCGTGTTCCTGCCGGAGACGCCGGTGGTCGCCGGCCAGCATGTCTGGAAGGCCAACGATTTCATCATCGGGCTGCTGCGCGAATGCGGCGTGCTGCTTGCGCATGTCGTCATCACGCACAGCTATCCGCACTGCTGGCGCCACAAGACGCCGGTCGCCTTCCGCGCCACGCCGCAGTGGTTCATCTCGATGGAAAAGGCCGGCCTGCGCGCCGACGCCCTGGCGGAAATCGCACGCATCGGCGAAGCCGGTGGCTGGTTCCCGGGCTGGGGCGAAGGCCGTATCCGCAGCATGGTCGAGGGACGCCCGGACTGGTGCATCTCGCGCCAGCGCACCTGGGGCGTGCCGATCGCACTGTTCGTCGACAAGGGCAGCTGCGAACCGCATCCGCGTTCGGCGGAACTGATGCGTCAGGTCGCCGCGCGCGTCGAGGCCGAAGGCGTCGATGCCTGGTATGACCTCGACGTGACCGAGTTGCTTGGCGAGGAAGCCGAACGTTACGAGAAGGTCACCGACATCCTCGACGTATGGTTCGATTCCGGTGTCAGCCACGCCTGCGTGATCGGCCAGCGCCCCGAACTGCAGCACGACGATGGCCGGCCGGCGCACGCCGATCTCTACCTGGAAGGGTCGGACCAGCACCGTGGCTGGTTCCAGTCGTCGCTGCTGACGTCGGTGGCGATGCACGGCGTCGCGCCCTACGAACAGGTCCTGACGCATGGCTTCACCGTCGACGCCGAAGGCCGCAAGATGTCGAAGTCCCTCGGCAACGTGGTCGCGCCGCAGCAGGTGATGAAGGCGCTGGGCGGCGACATCCTGCGCCTGTGGGTCGCGGCCACCGAATACCGCAGCGAGATGACGGTCTCCGACGAGATCCTCAAGCGCGTCGCCGACGGTTACCGCCGCATCCGCAACACCGCGCGTTTCCTCCTTGGCAACCTGCATGGCTTCGATCCGGCCGCGCATCTGCTCGACTGCAGCGAACTGCTGTTGCTCGACCAGTGGGCCGTTGCCGAAGCGCACAAGGTGCAATCGTCGATCGTCGCCGCTTACGAACGCTACGAGTTCCACGACATCGTCCAGCGCGTGCAGAACTTCTGCAGCAACGAGATGGGCGCACTGTACCTGGACATGACCAAGGACCGGCTGTACACGATGCCGACCGACAGTCGTGGTCGTCGCAGCGCTCAAAGCGCGATGTTCCGCATCGTCGAGGCGATGACGCGCTGGCTGGCACCGATCCTTTCGTTCACCGCCGAGGAGATCTGGCAGGTGCTGCCGGGCGAGCGCGCCGATTCACCGCTGTTCGCCACCTGGTACGACGGCCTGGCGCCACTGCCGACCGATGCCGCGCTGTCGGATGCCGACTTCGCCGAGCTGCTGGAAATCCGCGCCGCCGTCGCCAAGGTGATGGAAGGCATGCGCGCCGCCGGTGACTTCGGCGCTTCGCTGGAAGCCGAGGTCACCGTGGTGGCCGATCCGGCGCTGGCGGAACGCTTCGCCGCCGTGCGCGATGAGCTGCGATTCTTCTTCATCACCTCGACGCTCGACCTGCAATCCGGTGGCGATGCCCCGGAGCCGGCGACGGCCGTGCGCATGGCGAACGGGCAGAACCTGTTCATCCACGCGCATGCCAGCAGCCATGGCAAATGCGTGCGCTGCTGGCATTACCGCGAAGATGTCGGTGCCGACACGGCGCATCCGGAACTCTGCGGGCGCTGTGTGGAGAATGTCGCCGTCGCCAGCGGAGAAGGCGAAGGCGAGCAGCGTCGCTGGTTCTGACCGGCGACGACCCGCCGCTTGCCGGGTCCTGCGGCATGGGTCCGGCCGCAGTTTCGCCGGATGCCCCTGCGCGCCGTTGCCAGCGGTGGATTCCACCTGGAAGCGATCTCCGGAGGCCGCTTCCTCCATCGCCGGCGTTTGCGCCGGATGCCGGCCGGCCGGGATAATGCCGGGTTTCCAGCCCGATTCCGCGAAGGTGTCCCATGCTTGATCCCGCCCTCCTGCGCAGCCAGTTCGACGAGGTCGCCGAACGCCTGGCCCGCCGTGGTTTCAACCTGGACAAGGCCGGATTCGAAAAGCTGGAAGGCGAGCGCAAGCGGATCCAGGTCGAGACCCAGGAG
>CAZYHP010000107.1:0-9623 GCA_964647135.1 uncultured Rhodanobacteraceae bacterium | reverse complement strand
AGGTACTTGCGGCGCTGCACGTCGTTGGCGTTGGCATACAGGTTGGACACGCACAGGTTCGAGTGCGCGCCGTAGCTCAGGCCGACGCTGCCGGAGGCGCGGGAGATTTCCTCCATCGCCACCATGTGCGCCAGGTATCCCATGCCGCTGCCGCCATATTCGTCGGGAACGGTGACGCCGAGCAGGCCCATTTCACCGAGCTTCGGCCACAGATCCTGCGGAAATGCGTTCTCGTGGTCGATCTCGTTCGCCCGTGGGGCGATTTCCGTCTGGGCGAAGGCGCGCACGCTTTCGCGCAGCAGGTCGAGGTCTTCGCCGAGAGAAGGTATGCGCATGATCCTTTGCAGTCCTGGGATGAGGCGGAGTTGCGCGCGCCTCCCGGCGCGCGCTTCGTGTGCCGGGGCGATCAGTTGCCGCGCATGCGGCCCTGGAATCGGGGCGCGTTGTTGCCCATGTGCGGCAGCTTGATGCGGCCGATCTGGGCGATGCGCTCCTCGGCCATGCGGTCTGCGGCCTTGAAGGTCGGAATGCCGTCACGCTTGGAGATCTCGAAGATCTTGCCGAGGTTGTAGTAGATCGTGCGCATCATGCGCATGGCGCGCTCGCGGTTGTAGCCGTCGAATTCGATGGACACGTTCATCAGGCCGCCGGCGTTGACCGCATAATCCGGTGCGTAGAGGATGCCGCGCTTCTCCAGCTCGACGCCGCACTCGTCGGTGGCCAGCTGGTTGTTGGCGGCGCCGCAGACGATCTTGCACTTCAGGCGCGGGATGGTGTCGAGGTTGATCGTGCCGCCCAGCGCGGTCGGCGAGTACACGTCGCAGTCGACGTCGTAGATCTCGTCCAGCTCGACCGCTTCGCAGCCCAGTTCGTCGACGGCACGCTGAACGGCCGCCTTGTTGATGTCGGTGACGAACACCTTGGCGCCCTGTTCGCGCAGCAGCTTCACGAACTCCATGCCGACGTGGCCGACGCCCTGCACGGCGTAGCTGTACTTGCCGACGTCCTCGTTGCCATAGACGTGGTTCAGCGACGCCATGAGGCCCTGCAGCGTGCCATAGGCCGTGAACGGCGACGGATCGCCGGAGCCGCCGTGCACCTGGTGCACGCCGGTGACGTACTCGGTTTCCTTGAGCACGTATTCCATGTCGTTCACATCGATGCCGACGTCTTCGGCGGTGATGTAGCGGCCGCCCAGCGAGTTGACGAAACGGCCCAGCGCGCGGAACAGCGCCTCGCTCTTGGCGGTGTTCGGGTCGCCGATGATGACGCCCTTGCCGCCGCCGAGGTTCAGGCCGGCGACGGCCGCCTTGTAGGTCATGCCCTTGGACAGACGCAGCACGTCGTTGAGCGCATCCTCCTCGGTCTTGTACGGCCACATGCGCAGACCGCCGAGGGCGGGGCCGAGGACGGTGTTGTGGATGGCGATGATCGCCTTCAGGCCGGCGTCCTGGTTGTGGCAGAACACGACTTCTTCATGGCCCGAGGTGGCGATTTTTTCGAACAGCATGTCGGACTACTCCGCTAGCGGCGTGGGATGATTGGGCGGCCCGGCGTGCCGGTAGCACGAAGAAATGTGCACCTGCAAGAATTCCGGATGCCGCCCTGCGTGAGGGCCGGCATTGTAGCAGCCCGCTTCGGCGGGTTTTCTGTACGCAAACGTGTGGAAGGCGATGACGCAACGGGTGTTCATGGGGCTGTGGCTGCTGCTGGCGATCCTGAAACTGGCGCTGGCGACGCAGTTGCCCCTGTTCGGTGACGAGGCCTTCTACTGGTGGGAAAGCCGCTGGCCGGCGTGGTCCTACAGCGACCTGCCGCCGCTGACCGCCTGGCTGATCGGCCTGGGTTCCGTTGTGCCGGGTGCCGAACTCGCGGTGCGCTGGCCTTTCCTGCTGCTGGGCCTGCTGCTGCCCTGGCAGGTGGTGTGGCTGGCGCACGCCAGCCACGGCGCCGCGGTCGCATGGACGGCCGGCATCCTGTCGCTGGTGTTGCCCCTGGCTTTCGCCGTCGGCGTGATGGCGGTGCCCGATGTGGTGATGGCCTGCCTGTCGGTCGCCGCCGCGCATCTGTTGCTGCTGGCGCTGGCCCCGCCTGTGCGGGCGCGGCCCTGGTTGCTGCTCGGCGTCGTGCTGGGGCTGGGCATGTTGTGCCATTACCGCTTTGCAGCATTGCCGCTGGTGATCGCGGTGGTCGTGCTGCTGCACGCACACGGGCGCGCCGCCCTGCGCACACCCTGGCCCTGGCTGGCTGCGCTCATCGCGGCCACGACATTGCTGCCGCTGTGGTGGTTCAACGCCGGCCATGACTATGCCGGGCTGCGTTTCCAGTTGCTGGATCGCCATCCCTGGACCTGGCAGTCCGACGGCTGGCTGCAACTGGCCGAGCAGGCGCTGGTGGTCGGACCCGTGCTGGCCTGGATCATGGTCGCAACGATGTGGCGGCTTTGGCGACGCAGGCCGCTGGCCGGAAAGGACATGACGCTGGCGGTGCTGGCGTCGGGTTTGTGGCTGCTGTTCTTCGCGCTCGGTTTCGTCGCCGACAACGAACGCTTCCGCTGGCACTGGCAGTTGCCGGCCTATCTGGCCGCGCTGCCGCTGGTGGCGGCGTCATGGCCGTCCTGGCCCCGGCGTGTTCGCGCGGTGGCTCTGGCGGTATGCGGCCTCGTCACGGCGCTGGTGATGGCGTACTTCGCCGCCGGCATGTGGCCGTCCCCGCAGGCAGGCTGGTTCGACGGCAAGCGTTTTCCCGCGAATTTCAGCGGCTGGCGTGAAGTCGCTGCCTGGCAGCACGGGACAGATGCCGGGACGGCACCGGTGATCGTCGACAACTTCATGCTGGGCGCCGCCCTGACGTTCTACATGGCGCCGGAGCGTCGCGATGCGGTGCGCGTCCTTGATGATCCGCTCAATACCCGTCATGGCCGTGCCGCCCAGCTGGCGATCTGGTCACTCGACGAATCGGCGCTGGCATCGCAGCCGCCCGCGCCGGGCTGGCTGCTGGCCGAAGAAACCGCGCGCCGTTTCAGCGACCGCTGGGACTGGTACCAGAGCCTGTGCAAGCGTTTCACGGGGCTGCGCCTCGACGGCGTGCTCGATCTGTTCGATGGACGCAAGCGCTTCGTGCGTTGGCGCCATGACGGCTATTCCACGCAGGCGCAGTGCGACACCGCGGCACTGCCGCCGCTGGGTTGGGTGGATGAAAGCCGCGATGTCCATCGCCCTGGCGAGCCGATCCTGGTGTCCGGCTGGGTCGTGCAGGCGGGCCAGGGCATCGAGTCGGTGCAGGTCCATGTCGCGGGTCAGCCGGTTATCAGCGCAACGCGCACGCAGCCGGCCGCATGGGCGATCCAGAACTGGGGCGAGCTGGGCGATCCCGCCGGCGAGCAGCTCGGTTTTCGTGTCGTGCTCGACACCCGGGACTGGACTCCCGGTGCCTACGCCTATCGTGTCGAGGCGCGGCGTCCGGACGGGCTGGTCTGGCCCATCCACAGCGGCACGCTGCACGTCGGACGCTGATTCAGCCGGCTGCGAGCGGATCGATGCCGGCGTCGCGCAACATCCGGGCCAGCGCGATGAGCGGCAGGCCGACCAGTGCGGTGGGATCACGGGTTTCGATGTGCTCGAACAGCACGATGCCGAGTCCTTCGCACTTGAAGCTGCCGGCGCAGTCGTAGGGTCGTTCGCGAAGCAGGTACGTGTCGATCTCGCCGTCGTCGAGCCGCCGGAAAAGCACGTGCGTCCTGTCGACGGCCACCTGTTCCCGGCCGGTCGCGTCGAGGACGCAGACCGCGGTCGTGAAGGTCACCGTCTGCCCGGAGCAGGCCGTCAGTTGCGTCCGCGCCCGCGCGTGGTCGCCGGGCTTGCCCAGCGTACGTTCTCCCAGGCTGGCGACCTGGTCGGAACCGATCACCGTGCAGCCCGGGCGCTGCCTTGCGACCGCGCGGGCCTTGGCGACAGCCAGCCGCCGGGCCATTGCATCGGGCGTTTCGCCGGCCAACGGCGTCTCGTCGACCGCCGGCGCTTCCTGTTCGAATCCGTTCAGGATGCGTTCGAGCAGGGCGCGGCGGTAGACGGAAGTCGAGGCGAGGACGACAGCGGCCATGGAACACCTTGAATTGACAGGCTCTTTATGCGGACGCTAGCATAGCCGTCTTATGTCTCGCGGGATGCCCGATCAGGTCGATGTCTGGCGAATGGTGACCGGGCGTCGCTGCTTTGCCGGCGAGCTCGATCTGGCCAGTCTGCCGCGCCTGCGCGACAGTCTCGGCAGCACGGAAGGCCTGGTCAATTTCGAGATCGAGTTCGATACCGACGAGTTCGACCAGCCGTACGTCGAAGTGCACGCGCAGGGCGAGCTTCCGCTTGTCTGCCAGCGCACGCTCGAGGTGTACAGGCAACCGGTGTCGATCGGCCTGCGTCTTGGGCTGATCCGCCGGGAAGACGAGGAAGCGGCCCTGCCGCCCGGTTACGAGCCGCTGCTCGTGCCCGGTGACGGCATGGTGGCGTTGGCGGATCTGATCGAGGACGAACTGATCCTGGCTTTGCCACTGGTGCCGGCGCGACCGGACAGCGTGCTGGTCGGGCAGGAAGAAACCGCCGAAACGGTGGAGCAGGACGAGGCGAAGCCGAATCCCTTCGCCGTACTGAAATCGCTGCGCTTGCAATAGGCGGCAACACGGACAACAAGTCCGCCGCTCACGGATGAGCGACGGCAATCACGTCAGGATGACACGGCAAGAGTTCACTGGAGTTTTCCACCATGGCTGTTCAGAAGAGCCGCAAGACCCCGTCGACGCGCGGCATGCGCCGTTCCCACGATGCCCTCACCGCGGCGCAGCTTTCGACCGACCCGACCAGCGGCGAGACCCATCGTCGCCACCACGTCACCAAGGATGGCTACTACCGTGGCCGTCAGGTGATCGCGTCCAAGGTGGAAGTCGCCGAAGACGACGAGGATTAAGTTCCTCCCGTGCCGACCGTCGCGTCAACATCGCGCCGGTGGGCACCGGCGCAAGGCCATCAACGCATGACAAGCAGAGGCGCGAGCCGGCGATGAGCCGGGTTCGCGCCTTTGTCGTACCCGCGTGTCGCCGCCGTGGCGGTGCGCGCGAGGATTTCGGGAGGAATTCAAGTTGATCTTTTCGCGTATTGCCGGGACCGGCAGCTATCTGCCTGAGCGTGTGTTGACCAATGCCGACCTCGAGAAGATGGTCGACACCAGCGACGAGTGGATCCGTGACCGCACCGGGATTTCCGAGCGCCGGATCGCCGCCGAGGGGCAGACCACGGCGGACCTCGCCGAGCAGGCCGCCCGCCGGGCGATGGAAGCGGCCGGCGTCACCGCCGCCGATATCGACATGATCGCGCTGGGCACGACGACGCCCGACCTCATCTTCCCGAGCACGGCGTGCCTGGTGCAGGCGCGCCTGGGTGCCGGCGGCTGCGCCGCGTTCGACGTCAATGCCGCCTGCTCCGGCTTCATCTACGCGCTGTCGATGGCCGACAAGTTCATCCGTTCCGGCCAGTCGAAGTGCGCGCTGGTGATCGGTGCCGAAACGCTGACGCGGATGATCGACTGGAGCGACCGCGGCACCTGCGTGCTGTTCGGCGATGGCGCCGGCGCCGTCGTGCTGAAGCCGTCGGAAGAGACCGGCATCCTCTCGACGCACCTGCATGCGGACGGCAGCCACAAGGAACTGCTGTTCAATCCGGTCGGCGTGTCGTCGGGTTTCCGCGACGAGCACAACCACGGCGTGAAGGTGGTGATGATCGGCAACGAACTGTTCAAGGTCGCCGTGCGCGCCCTCGCCAAGGTGGCCGAGGAAGCGCTGGCCGCCAACAACATCGCCCAGGAAGAACTGGACTGGCTGGTGCCGCACCAGGCCAACCTGCGCATCATCAGCGCCACCGCGCGCCACCTCGGCCTGCCGATGGAGAAGGTCATCGTCACCGTCGACCGCCACGGCAACACCTCGTCGGGTTCCGTTCCGCTCGCACTCGACGAAGCCGTCCGCGACGGCCGCATCCAGCGTGGCCAGCTGCTGCTGATGGAAGCCTTCGGCGGCGGCATCACCTGGGGTTCGGCGCTGCTGCGCTACTGAGTCTGTCGGCGCCGGTCGGGCCCATTGTCGCCCGTTCGCCGGCGTCTCGAACGTGTGAACCAGGGAGTAATGGATGACTGCACAATCTGGAGTCGCGGCCGATCTGGCCTTCGTGTTTCCGGGGCAGGGCTCGCAGTCGCCGGGCATGCTGGCGGACCTGGCGGCTGCGTACCCGCAGGTGACCGACACCTTCGCCGAGGCCTCCGAAGGGGCTGGTGTGGACCTGTGGGCGATCAGCCAGGCGGGCGACGAACGCCTTAACCAGACCGAGTTCACGCAGCCGGCGCTGCTCGCCGCTGGCATCGCCGTGTGGCGTGTCTGGCGCGCGCAGGGTGGAGTCATGCCGGCGCAGCTGGCCGGACACAGCCTGGGTGAATACACCGCGCTGGTGGCAGCCGATGCGTTGTCACTGGTCGACGGTGCGCGACTGGTGCGCGAGCGCGGTCGCCTGATGCAGGAAGCGGTGCCACCCGGCGTCGGCGCGATGGCTGCCGTCCTGGGCACCGAGGACGAGCTGGTTGCCGAGGTCTGCGTCGCAGCGTCGGGCGAAGAGGTCGTGGTGCCGGCGAACTACAACTCACCCGGCCAGGTCGTCATCGGCGGCCACGCCGTCGCCGTGGATCGCGCCATTGCGCTGCTCGCCGAGCGGGGCGTGCGCAAGGCGGTCAAGTTGCCGGTCAGCGTGCCATCGCACACGCCGCTGATGCGTCCGGCAGCGGATCGACTGGCGGGCGTGATGGCAGCGATGGACTGGCGGATGCCGTCGCTGCCGGTGCTGCACAACGTCGACGCCCGCCGTCGCGATTCGGTGGCGGCGATTCGCGATGCGCTGGCGGCGCAGCTGTCCGAGCCGGTGCGCTGGACCGATGGCGTGCAGGCACTGGTGGCTGGCGGTGCGACGCGGATGGCCGAATGCGGTCCGGGCAAGGTGCTGGCCGGCCTGGTGAAGCGCATCGACAAGTCGCTGGACATGCGTGCCCTGGGTGGCGCGGACGATTTCAACGCGGCGCTTGACGCCTGGCGCGCCTGAGCACCGACAAGGAGAACCTGATGAACGCAATGCTTGAAGGCGAAATCGCCCTCGTCACTGGTGCCAGCCGCGGCATCGGCGCCGCCATCGCCGACGCGCTGGCCCGTGCCGGTGCGCGCGTGATCGGCACCGCCACCAGCGCCTCCGGCGCCGACGCCATCGGCCAGCGCCTCTCGGCGCTGCCGGGCAATGGCGAAGGCCGTGTGCTGAATGTGACCGAGCCCGGCGCCTGCGAGGCGCTGGTCGAAGCGATCGGCAAGGACATCGGTGCGGTCTCGATCCTCGTCAACAACGCTGGCATCACCCGCGACCAGCTGCTGATGCGCATGAAGGACGACGACTGGCAGGGTGTCATCGACACCAACCTCACCTCGGTCTTCCGTCTCGGCAAGGCCGTGCTGCGCGGCATGATGAAGGCGCGCAAGGGCCGCATCATTTCCATTGCCTCGGTGATCGGTTCCATCGGCAACGCCGGCCAGGCCAACTACGCCGCCGCCAAGGCCGGCATCGTCGGCTTCAGCAAGTCGATGGCGCGCGAAGTCGGCAGCCGCGGCATCACCGTGAACGTGGTCGCGCCGGGTTTCATCGAGACCGACATGACGCGCGACCTGCCGGAGGCACAGCGCCAGGCGCTGGCCGAGTCGATCGCGCTCGGCCGCCTGGGCACACCGGACGACATCGCGCAGGCGGTGCTTTTCCTTGCCGGGCCGGGCGGTGCCTACATCACCGGTGAAACGCTGCATGTCAACGGCGGCATGTACATGAGTTGAGCCGGGCCGGACTGCCGCGCCGCTGGAACGCCGCATCGCCAGGCCGACCGGGAATGGGCCGGGCCGGGTGACGCTGGCGTGGAAACATCGGTGTCGCGTCTGTGTCCGCTTCTGCGGCGCCGCCGTCAGGACGCCGCGTAACGCCCGGCGACCTCTCACAATTTTCCTGCGTCCGCCTGGGGCTTCCCTCCGCCGGCCGGTCATGCTCTACAATCGCCGCTTCACTCACGCAGCAGAGGTCATCACACACATGAGCAGCATTGAAGATCGCGTCAAGAAAATCGTGGTCGAGCAGCTCGGGGTCAAGGAAGAGGAAGTCACCCCCAGCGCATCGTTTGTCGATGATCTCGGCGCAGACTCCCTGGATACCGTCGAGCTGGTGATGGCGCTCGAAGAAGAGTTCGAGTGCGAGATCCCGGACGAAGATGCCGAGAAGATCACCACCGTCCAGCAGGCCGTCGACTACGTCAAGGCCCACGTCAAGGCCTGAGCCTTGGCCGGCGCGTCCGTCCAGACGGAGCGGACGCGCATGCAGCTGAATCCGGCGCCCGGCCATTCCGCCCGGGCGCATTCATGTCCATCCGTTGAAGTGTGAATTCGCCATGAGCAAGCGTCGCGTCGTCGTCACCGGCCTGGGCATCCTGTCGCCCGTCGGCAACACCATCGATACAGCCTGGAAGGCCGTGACTGAAGGGCGCAGCGGCATCGGTCCGATCACCCACTTCGACGCCAGTGCCTTCGGCACGCGCATTGCCGGGGAAGTCCGCGACTTCGATCCGTCGAACTGGATCGCAGCCAAGGACGTCAAGAAGATGGACCCGTTCATCCACTACGGCATCGCTGCCGGGCTGGATGCGCTGGCCGATTCCGGACTGGAAATCACCGACGCCAATGCCGAACGCGTCGGCGCGGCGATCGGTGCCGGCATCGGCGGCATCGGCACCATCGAGAAGACGCACGAAGCCTACATGACCGGCGGGCCGCGCAAGATCTCGCCGTTCTTCGTGCCCAGCGCGATCATCAACATGATCGCCGGCCACCTGTCGATCATGAAAGGCCTGAAGGGTCCGAACTTCGCGGCGGTGACTGCGTGCACCACCGCGACGCACTGCCTGGGCCTGGCCGCGCGCATGATCGCCTATGGCGATGCCGATGCGATGCTTGCCGGCGGTGCCGAATACTCGACGACACCAACGGCCGTCGGCGGCTTCGTTTCCGCGCGCGCGCTGTCGAGCCGCAACGATGAGCCGGAACGCGCCAGCCGTCCATGGGACATCGACCGCGACGGCTTCGTGCTGTCGGATGGCGCCGGCATCGTCATGCTCGAAGAGTACGAACACGCCCGTGCCCGCGGCGCGCGCATCTACTGCGAGCTGATCGGTTTCGGCATGAGCGGCGACGCCTATCACATGACGGCGCCCAGCGAGAACGGCGACGGTGCGGCACGTTGCATGGTCAACGCGCTGCGCGACGCCAGCATCGACGTTGCCGACGTCGGCTACATCAATGCCCACGGCACCTCGACACCGGCGGGTGACGTCGCCGAAGCGCAGGCCGTGCGCAGCGTTTTCGGCGATCACGCCGGCAAGGTCATGGTCAGCTCGACGAAGTCGATGACCGGCCACCTGCTCGGGGCCGCCGGCGGCGGCGAGGCGCTCCTCGCCATCCCGGCGCTGCATCGCGGCGTCATCCCGCCGACCATCACCCTCGACAATCCGGATCC
>CAZYHP010000106.1:0-9709 GCA_964647135.1 uncultured Rhodanobacteraceae bacterium | reverse complement strand
GTCCGGAAGCGCAGGCGCTCGGCCTCACCCAGGTCGATCTCGGTCGCCAGGTGCGCCAGGCGTTCTACGGCGAGGAAGCGCAGCGCATCCAGCGCGGCAAGGACGAGATCCGGGTAATGGTGCGCTACCCGCTCGACGAACGCCGTTCGCTGTCCGACCTGGAGCAGATGCGCGTGCGCACGCCCGATGGCGCCCAGGTGCCGTTCCGCACCGTCGCCGATGTCACCGTCGATACCGGCTACTCGCGCATCAACCGCATCAACCGCAAGCGTTCGGTGCGCCTGCTGGCCGATATCGACACCGCGATCACCAGCGCCGAGGAAGTGGTCCCGGCCTTCCGCAAGACCGTGCTCGCCGACGTGCTGGCGCGCTATCCGGAGGTGATCGAGACCGGCGGTGGCTCGGCGGCCGAAAGCGCCAGCGCGCAGTCGCAGATGAACCGTGCCCTGTTGATCGGCCTGTTCCTCATCTACGCGCTGCTGGCGGTGCCGCTGCGTTCGTATGCGCAGCCACTGATCATCATGTCGGTGATCCCGTTCGGTGTCGTCGGCGCCGTGCTGGGCCACTGGATCATGGGCCTGAACTTCTCGATGATGAGCATGTTCGGTGTCGTCGCGCTGGCCGGCGTGCTGACCAACGACTCGCTGCTCCTGCTGCACTTCATCAACCGCGCCCGCGCCGAAGGCATGACCGTCGAACAGGCCGTGGTCGAGTCCGGCACGCAGCGCTTCCGCGCCATCTGGCTGACGTCGCTGACGACGTTCTTCGGCCTGGCGCCGATCCTGCTGGAGCGCAGCCTGCAGGCGCAGCTGATCATCCCGATGGCGACCTCGCTGGCCTTCGGCATCATGTTCGCCACGGTGATCACGCTGTTCCTGATCCCGACGCTGTACCTGAGCCTGTACAACCTGCGCCAGCGCTTCCGCCGCAAGGCCACCGCGGGGCCGACCGCGCCCACGGTGGGTGGCATCGGCGTGCGTTGAGTCCGATCCCGGCACCGCACGCTGGCATGACATCGCGGCGCGCGGTGCCGGCAGGGCGCTTGCACCTCAGCGGGCGTTTCGCCACATTCGCCGGTACGACCTGCCGGCCCGGCGTCGGCCATTGTCTTTGCCGCGGCGCAACCTTACTGTTCCCACTTTGCAACCGGAGTACGGCGTGGCCGACGCATCGCCTGTGATCAACGACCGCCAGCAACTGGTCGACTGGCTCGCCGAGGGTGGCAAGCCGCGCGAGCGCTGGCGGATCGGCACCGAACACGAGAAGTTCGGATTCACCTGGGACGACCTGCGTCCGCTGCCGTATGAAGGCGAGCGTTCCGTTCGTGCCGTGCTCGAAGGGTTGCGTGACCGCTACGGTTGGCAGGGCGTGTACGAAGGCGACACGCTGATCGCGCTGGAGCATGCCGGTGGCGCCAACATCACCCTTGAGCCGGCCGGCCAGCTGGAGCTTTCAGGCGCGCAGCTTGAACACCTTCACCAGACCTGCTGCGAAGTCAATGCGCACCTGGAGCAGGTGAAGACCATCGCCGATCCGCTCGGCATCGGCTTCCTCGGCATGGGCTTCCAGCCGAAATGGTCGCGTGCCGACATGCCCTGGATGCCCAAGGGTCGCTACGCGATCATGCGCCGCTACATGCCGACGCGTGGCGATCTCGGCCTGGATATGATGACGCGCACCTGCACGGTGCAGGTCAACCTGGACTTTGCCGACGAAGCCGACATGGTGCGCAAGTTCCGAGTCGCCCTGGCCCTGCAGCCGGTCGCCACGGCACTGTTCGCCGATTCGCCGTTCACCGAAGGGCGTCCGAACGGTTTCATGAGCTTCCGCTCGCAGATCTGGACCGACACCGACCCTGATCGCACCGGCATGCTCGACTTTGTTTTCGAGGACGGCTTCAGCTTCGAGCGTTACGCCGATTACCTGCTCGACGTGCCGATGTACTTCGTCTACCGCGACGGGAAGTACATCGACGCCGCCGGCCAGAGCTTTCGCGACTTCCTCGCCGGCCGCCTTCCGGCGCTGCCGGGAGAACGGCCGACGATCAAGGACTGGGCCGACCACGCCACCACCGCCTTCCCGGAGGTGCGCCTGAAGCGCTACCTGGAAATGCGCGGCGCCGACGGCGGACCCTGGGGTCGACTGTGCGCGCTGCCGGCGTTCTGGGTTGGCCTGCTCTATGACGACACCGCGCTGGATGCGGCCTGGGACCTGGTGAAGGACTTCTCGATGACGGAACGGCATGCGCTGCGCGACACCGTGCCGCGACTGGCGCTGAAGACGCCGTTCCGCAACGGCACCGTCCTCGACCTGGCGCAGCAGGCGGTCGCGATTGCCGCCGGTGGCCTGGCGCGCCGCGATTACCGCAACAGGCACGGTGCCGATGAGCGCATCTACCTGCAACCGTTGATCGAATTCCTGGATGCCGGGCTGTCGCCGGCGGAACAGAAGCTCGCCCTCTACCATGGCGAGTGGAATGGATCAGTGGATCCGCTGTTCCGGGAGTTCGCCTACTAGCATCAAGGGAGCAACGATGCCGACCGACAGCGCCACCGTTGCACACACCCCGATCAGCACCGTCGAGCTGGAGCACCTGTCGGTGCTGCTGGAGCGCTATGGCGATCCGGACAGCGGCCTGAGCCTGGAAGGCCTCGACGGGTTCTTTTCCGCGATGGCCGTCGGGCCGGGACTGGTGATCCTGGCCGACGAATATCTCCCCGAGATCCTCGACTGCGAACCGCGCTTCGAAAGCCGCGACGATGCCTTCCATACCGCCCACCTCTTGATGCGGCTGAACAATCACGTCGCCTGGCGCCTGGCTGCCGGCATGGACGACGTCGAGCCGGACGTGCAGCCCCGGCTGATGATGCCGGTCGACAACAACGACCAGCCGCTCGAGCCGATTCCCGATGACTTCCCGCTGGGCGCAGCCTGGGCGCTGGGATTCATGCGTGCGGCGCAGCTGCGTGCCGCGGACTGGCAGGCCTGGTGCGCGACGGATGACGGCATCGCCAGCGATTTCTCGCGCATCGTCGATCTCACGCTGGTGGTGCCGGAGCCGTTCGACGATGTCGCCCTTGCCGCCGACCTCGGCCTGCCGGCGCTGGCCGATCGCGAGCTGATCGTCGCCGAGCTGGGCCACATCCTGCTCAACATGGCGCGGCGACGTCCCGAGGACAGCACTTTTCCCGACGATGGCGTCTCGACAGCGGAGGCCGGAACGGAATCCTGTGCCTGCGGATCGGGCCGCCCCTACACGAGCTGTTGCGCTGGACGGGTGCGCAGCTTGAACTGAGTCGACGCCCTGGTCAGCCGATGCGACCGCCAGGGCGCAACGGGCATGCCGCGGACAGGTGTGCTGCTGTACGCTTCGATGGATGCAGCCATCCACGAACGATTCATTCGAAGATGCACGCGACAGCGACTTCATCGCAGCCGACCAGCCCCTGCGGGACGATGTGCGCCGCCTCGGGGCCCGCGTCGGCGACATGCTGGCCGAGCAGGTCTCGCCCGCCTTCCTGCAGCAGATCGAGACCATCCGCCGTTGCGCCATCGACCGTCGTGAATCGGCGGCGCCGACCGCAGCGCTGCACTACTACCTGCAGGCACTGCCCGCGACCCAGGCCGACCTGATCGTTCGCGCCTTCACCACGTATTTCCAGGCCATCAACCTGGCCGAGCGTGTGCACCGCATCCGCCGCCGCCGCGATTACCAGCGCCAGGACGCGGGGCCGCAGCCGGGTAGCCTGCACGCGGTGCTGGCCCTGCTGCGCGAGCAGGGCGTCGAAGCGGCGCAGATCGCGGCGCTGCTGCCGCGGCTGCGCGTGGAACCGGTGTTTACCGCCCATCCCACCGAAGCCGTCCGGCGCGCGCTGCTCGAGAAGGAACGCGACATCGTCCGTCGCCTCATCGACGACATCGACCACACGCGCACGCCGCAGGAACGGCGCAGCGACGACCAGCGCATCCACATGGCGCTGGCCGCTTCCTGGCAGACCGCCGATGCGCCCCCGGAAAGACCGCAGGTCAGCGACGAGCTGGAACACGTCAGCTACTACCTGCGCGACGTGCTCTACCGGGTCGTGCCGGCGTTCTACGAGGCCTTCGATGCCGCCTGGCAGGCGGAATTCGGCACTAACATCGATCTGCCCGTGCTGCTGCGTTTCGCCACCTGGGTCGGTGGCGACATGGACGGCAATCCCAACGTCGGCGCAGACACCATTGCGCATACGCTGGCGGTCCAGCGCGCCCTGGTGCTGGAGGCCTACCAGGCTGATCTTGCCGATCTTGCCAGCCTGCTCAGCCAGAGCCCGTCGCGTGTCGACATCGACGGCGCCGTTCTGACGCAGCTGGAGGCCTACCGGCAGCAGTTGCCTGCAGCGGCGGAACGCCTGCGTACGCGCCACGTCGACATGCCCTATCGGCAGCTGTTGTTGCTGGTCGTCGAGCGCCTGGCCCTGACGGCGCGGGACGAGGCGCCGGGCTATGGGAGCGTGGGTGAGTTCGCGGCCGATCTGGCGCTGATCGCCGACAGCCTGCACGCCCATTGTGGCGAACATGCCGGCCTGTTCGCGGTGAGGCGCGTGCAGCGGCGCGTGGCCACCTTTGGATTCCATCTCGCCACACTCGATATCCGTCAGGATTCGGCGGCGCACGACCTGGCGCTGGCGGCCCTGCTTGATGATCCGGACTGGCCGCAACGTTCCGCATCGGAGCGGGTCACGGTGCTCGATGCGCTGCTTGCCGGCGACACCACGGTGCCGTGCCCCGTCGCAGCGGATGCCGCCGCCACGCTGGCCGTGTTCCGCACCCTCGCACAGGCACAGGCGCATTACGGCAAGGAGGCGATCGGTCCCTTCATCGTCAGCATGAGCCGCTCGGCCGCCGATGTGCTCGCCGTGCTGGTGCTCGCCCGCGTTGCCGGCTGCGTCGACGACACAGGACAGGTACCGCTCGATGTCGCGCCGCTGTTCGAGACCGTGGACGATCTGGCCGCCTCCGCCGAGATCATGGGCAGCCTGCTTGCCCACCGCCGCTACCGCGCCCACCTGGCCGCACGCGGCCAGCGCCAGATGGTGATGCTCGGCTATTCCGACAGTGCCAAGGATGGCGGCCTCGTCGCTTCACGCTGGGCCTTGCAGCGCGCGCAGGTGGAGCTGACCGAACTGGGGCGTGCCTGGCGTACGCACATCGAATACTTCCACGGGCGCGGCGGCTCGATCAGCCGCGGTGGCGGCAAGACCGAACGCGCCGTACTGGCGGCTCCGCGCGGTTCCGTCGGCGGCGTCCTGCGGGTCACCGAACAGGGCGAAGTCATCCATCGCAAGTACGGCATCCGCGCGCTGGCGCTGCGCAACCTGGAACAGATGACCGCCGGCGTGTTGCGCGCGACGCTGAAGCCGCGCGAGGCCGAGCCGCGCGAGGCGCAGTGGCGCGTCATGATGACCGCCATCGCCGGCCAGTCGGCCCTGCACTACCGCGGCCTGGTGCATCGGCATCCGGACTTCCCGGCCTACTTCCGCGCCGCCACGCCGATCGACGTGATCGAACGCCTGCGGATCGGCTCTCGACCGGCGCGACGCAGCGGTGCCGATGCCGGCATCGATCGCCTGCGCGCCATTCCCTGGGTATTCGCCTGGTCGCAGAACCGCTGTGGCCTGACCGCCTGGTACGGCGTCGGCGCGGGGCTGCAGCGGGGCGTCGACCGCTATGGCCTCGAAGCCATGCGCGACATGGCGCGCGACTGGCCGTTCTTCGACACGCTGCTGGCCGATGTCGAAATGGTCCTGGCCAAGTCGGACATGGCGATCTTCGAGCACTATTCGAAGCTCGCCGGCGCCCTGCATGCGGGCTTCTTCCAGCAGATCGAAGCCGAGTGCCTGCGCACCCGCTCGCTGATCCTTGCGCTGCGCGATGCAACGCAGTTGCTCGCCGGTGATCGTCGGCTGCGACTGTCGATCCGCCTGCGCAATCCCTACGTCGATCCGATCAGCCTGCTGCAGGTCGACCTGCTGCAACGCTGGCGTGCCGGCGACCGCAAGGACGACGGCCTGCTGCACAGCCTGGTCGCCACCATCAATGGCATTGCCGCCGGCGTGCAGAACACCGGCTGACGGCGGCGAACCGGATTCACGCCGGCGCCCTCGAGCGCGTCGCAGAACGGCGTCAACGCACGTCGTTCAGCGTCCAGTGCGAACCGGCGAGCAGGCGCAGCCGATGCTTCAGCACCTGGCCGGACAGCGTGGTCCGTGCGCGCAACACGATGGCCAGGTCGTCCTGCTCGCCCTCGACCGTGGCTGCCGGATCGGTGACCGCCAGCGACTCGGGCACGGCATCCGGATCGTCCTGCTTGCCGCGCCAGCGCTGGAACAGCATGTCGTCGCGCAGCGCGTGTTCGAGCTCGCGCGCGAAGCCTTCAGCCCCGGCGGAATGGAAAGACAGCTCCGGATCCTCACCGCGCGCCTTGTCCGGGTCGGGCAGGGTCAGCAGAAACATCGGCATGATTGAACTCCTCTCAAGTCGGCCCCCATGGTAGCCGTGCCAGCTGAACGAAAACGGGCTGCGAACGGATGCCGTGGTGCGTCGCGCACGGCTGCAGGCGGTCCGGCAACGCCCGCTTCAATGCGCGGCGAGCACCGCCTTCGCCAGCATCGCATCCGGCGCCACACCGTAGGCGACGACGGCCAGCATCGGCGCCGGCATCAGTGCTTCCAGCGTCGACAGCACTTCCTGCTGGTCGTCGTTCGCGCCAAGGTGGTTGCCGATCCACCCCAGCAAGGCCACGCCATCGGCGGCGATGGCGCGGGCGCTGAGCAGAGAATGGCTGATGCAGCCCAGGCGCAGGCCGGTGACCAGCACGGCGGGCAGCGACAGGCGACGGACCAGCTCCGCCTGCAGGATCCAGCGCGGCGAAGGACCCGCCAGCGGCACCGACCAGCCGCCCGCGCCCTCCACCACGACGAATTCGTGGCGGGCCTGGAGATCCGCGAAGCGGTCCGCCAGGCATTCCAGATCGACCGTCACGCCCTCGCTCGCCGCCGCCAGGTGCGGTGACACCGGTCGCGGCAGCGCCAGCGGATTGATGGCGGCATAGGCCTCGTCTTCCAGTCCGCTGGCCGCCAGCAACGCGAGCGCGTCCTCGTTGCGCCAACCGTTCGCCGAAGGCTCACAACCGCTGGCGACCGGCTTCATGCCCACCGCATCCACGCCGCATCCGCGCAACGCGCGCACCAGGCCGGTACTGATCCAGGTCTTGCCGATGCCGGTATCGGTGCCGGTGACGAACAGCGCCCGTCTCACCCGGCCGGTTCCCGACGCTGCGCCCAGCGCGTGCCGAGCCGGTGGGCGACGCCGGTGAATGCCAGCAGCCAGTAACACATTCCCGGCAGCCCGCTCTGCCATCCGCTGGCGGGCGGCATCAGCACGGCCACCGCCGTCGAGACCAGGCCGACACAGGCGAACCACAGGAACTGCGCGATCTCGCCCGCGGTGCGACTGCGCTCCTCCACGTCCAGCGCCAAGGCCCGGCGCTGCCGCCACGCGTGCAGGTACAGGCTGGCGGTCAGCAGCGACAGCGTGGCGAACACGACGCCGTAGATCACGAACATCAGCACGATGTCGGAATAGCCGCGCACCTCGCGCAGCGGCGCCGGCATCCAGCCCTGGCTGATCCACGCGAAGAAGCTGCCGAACAGCATCTTCAACGGATACACATACACCAGCACCAGGAAAACCAGCGCCATGCTCAGCAGCGTCGTCGCGGTGTCATCCAGTCCATAGTGCCGGCTCCAGCGCGCGTGCGCGGCCCAGAACATCGCCACCATCGCGAAACTGGCGGCGAACGCGGGCACACCCTTCAGCGCCGCAACCAGCGACGGCAAGGTGTCGGGAATGCTGTCGATCGAGATCACCAGCAGCGTCACCGCAAAGGCGAATGCCGCATCGACGAAGGCTTCGAGGCGCGTGGTGCTGTGGCCACGATGACGAAAGCCGGAACGAAGGCGTGGCAGCCGATCCACCGTTGCACGGTCCATGCTCTTTCCCCCCTCGAATGCGGACGCATTGTAAACTCACCGCCATGTTCAAGCTCAGCAGCATCGACGGTGACAAGCCCGAGGTCTACGCGAGCCTGGTCGAGCAGGCGCGAGGACTGCTCGCCGGCGAACGCGATCGCATCGCCAACGCGGCAAACTTCGCGGCACTGGTCTTCCACGGCCTGCCCGATCTCAACTGGGCCGGCTTCTACTTCAGCAATGGTGACGAGCTGGTGGTCGGTCCGTTCCAGGGCCTGCCCGCCTGCGTGCGCATTCCCTTCGGCAAGGGCGTCTGCGGCACCGCCGCCGTTACCCGCGCCACGCAGGTGGTCCCGGATGTCGACGCCTTTCCCGGCCACATCGCCTGCGACGCCGCATCGCGTTCGGAAATCGTCGTGCCGCTGGTCGATGGCGACGGCGTAATGGTCGGTGTCTTCGACGTCGACTCACCGACGCCCGGCCGGTTCGACGACGACGACCGCCGCGGCCTGGAAGACCTGTGTGCCGTTTTCATGGAGACCCTCTCATGACCGACAGCCCGGACAAGATGCGCAACGTCGGCGGCAAGTCCGCCGCATGGTTGCGCCAGGTCGGCATCCGCACGCGCAGCGACCTGGAGACCCATGGCGCCATCGGCGCCTTCATCAAGGTCAAGAAGGCCGGCTTCAAGCCCAGCCTGAACCTGCTGTACGCCCTGGCCGGCGCGCTCGATGATTGCCACTGGCAGCAGCTGGGCACCGAGCGGCGCGAACAGCTGCTGGCCGATCTGGCGGTCCAGGAAGAGGCGCTGGGCATGACCGGCAAGCCGAAATGGGGCGGACCGGCGCGGCCGGTCACCACGATCGACGGCGAGGCCTACCAGGACGGCCAGGCCCAGGACCACGACGACGACGTCACCCCGGACCTGCGCTTCGACTGAATCACGTCCACCGCTTCCGCTGCCCGCCGCACCCTGCCGGCCGGGGCCGCTGCGCAGGTGCAGCCGGAAGCCGATGCGGTACACTACGCGGCCCGCGACGGCACCTTCCACGGTCAGGACCGGTCCCTTTCGCGGCGGACATCAAGACAACGCGCCTGTAGCTCAGCCGGATAGAGTAGTGGCTTCCGAAGCCATTGGTCGGGGGTTCGAATCCCTCCAGGCGCGCCAGTTGGGCGACATGAGGCAGGCCTCTTGTGCCTCTCTACGACTGAAACGTGTTGCTGCCCGCAGTTGGCCGCAGCTGATAGCGGATGCTTGGAAGGTTGCCACAGCGGTCGGCCGCGATTTCCCAGGCCGGTCGCAGGAAAGAGCGGCGGGAACCGGCTCCACGAGTGACGTCAGGATTGGATTGATCAGTGCTCTTCGGGCACGCGATCCCACGATGTTGCGCCCAGCCAGCCACGCCGGATCGGGAAAGCGGTCATCGCCCCGCCTTTCCCCGGCCGCTGCCGCAATAGGCCGCGTACAAGGCGTCGAGCACGCCGGTGGCGGGACCCTCGGCGATCGAGTAGTGGATCGTCTGCGATTCGCGACGCGTCTCGACCAGCGCCATCTGGCGCAGCACGGCCAGATGCTGCGACAGCGCGGACAGGCTGAGGCCGGTGATCGGTTGCAGTTCGCCGACGGACGACTCGCCCTCGACCAGCTGGCAGAGGACCAGCAGGCGCGCCGGATGCGACAGCGCCTTGAGGAGGGC
>CAZYHP010000105.1:0-9765 GCA_964647135.1 uncultured Rhodanobacteraceae bacterium | reverse complement strand
TGCGCCAGGACCCGGACATCATCATGGTCGGCGAAATCCGCGACCTGGAAACCGCGGAGATCGCAGTGAAGGCGGCGCAGACCGGCCACATGGTGCTGTCGACGCTGCACACCAACGATGCGCCGCAGACCATCGCGCGCCTGATGAACATGGGCATCGCGCCCTACAACATCACCTCGTCCGTGACCCTGGTCATCGCCCAGCGCCTGGCGCGGCGCCTGCACGACTGCAAGAAGCCGATCACGCTGGCCAAGGAACTGCTGCTTAAGGACGGCTTCACCGAGGCGCAACTGGAGGGTGCGACGATCTTCGATGCCGTCGGTTGCGACCAGTGCAACGAGGGCTTCAAGGGTCGTACCGGCATCTACCAGGTCATGCCGATGATCGAGGAGATCCAGAAGATCATCCTGGAGGGCGGCAACGCGATCGCGATCGGCGAGGTGGCAACGTCCATCGGTGTGGCCGATCTCGGCCAGTCGGCGCGCAAGAAGGTCTGCGACGGCGTCACCTCGATGTCGGAAATGCACCGCGTCACGGTGGATTGACGGCAACGACAACCCACGGCGGCGGCGCGCCTCTGGCCCCGGCCCGGCTTTTGCGGTTACCGTTGTCGCTGCAGGTTTCAGGGAGCGGCGTGTGGCGAGCGGGTTGAACTCGACAGCTGGAAAGGGCGAAAGCCTGCGCCAGGCCTTCGCGCGCCTGGTACAGAGCGGCCAGATCGCGCAACCCAGCCAGCGCGAACGCAATTACCTGCGCGCCTATCGCCTCCTGCTGGCCCTGCTGGCGGTCGTCCTCACCTTCGCGGCCTATGACCGCGCCTGGATCCGTTTCGACGACCTGCATGTCACGCGGGCGATGGCCTTGGCCTACCTGGGTGCAGCCGTCGTCCTGGTGCTGTACGCGGTCTACGAACGCATCAGCGCGCCCACCGAACTGGTGCTGGGGCTACTGCTCGATGTCGCCGCAGTGTCGCTGGCGATGATGTTCAGCCGCGGCATGGAGTCGGCCTTGCCGCTGCTTCTGCTGGTCAGCCTCGCCGGCACCGCGCACTACCTGCCGGTGCGACTCGGCATGGGCGCGGCCGCGCTGTCGGTGATCGCCATGCTGGTGGCGATGTTCTCGCACGGCATCAGCGAAGGCATGGACCACGCCACCGCCAATGCCGCGGCCATCGGCGTGGTGTGCTTCGTGGTCGCCGCCGTCGCATCGCTGATCGGCACGCGTGCCCGCGACGCCGAGGCGCTGGCGGCGCAGCGCGGTGCCGACCTGCTCGACATGGATCGTCTCAACGATCTGGTGGTGCAGCGCATGCGCACCGGTGTGCTGGTGGTCGACCGCAGCGCGCGCATCCAGCGCATGAACGAATCCGCCTGGCGCATGCTCGGCAGCCCGCGCCGCGGCGAATCGCAGCTGGCCACCATCAGTCCCTACCTCGACCGCGCCTGGCGGGCCTGGATTTCCGGCGGCGAACAGCCGCATACGCATTCGCCGCTGTCCGAAGGCGGCGACCCGGTGCTGCCGCGTTTCCTGCGGCTGTTTTCCGACCGTGACGATTTCACCGTCGTCTTCATGGAAGACACCCGCCTGCTCGACCTGCGTGCCGAAGAGCTGACGCTGGACACGCTCGGGCGGCTGTCCGCCAGCATCGCCCACGAATTGCGCAATCCGCTGGCTGCCATCCAGCAGTCCGGCCAGCTGCTGGCGGAATCCTCCGGCCTGCCGCCGCGCGACAAGCGCCTGGTCGAGATCATCGGCAAGCACAGCCAGCGCCTTGAACGCATCGTCCGCGGCGTACTCGACCTGGCCAAGCGCGAGCGCGCCAAGCCGGAAACCATCGAGCTGGAAACCTGGCTGACCACCTACCTGGACGAGTTCCGCATGACGCGCCTGCCGGAAGGCGACGAGCTGGTGTTCATTTCGCCCAGCAAGGAATGCGAGGTGGTCTTCGACATGGTCCACCTCGAACAGGTGGTCAGCAACCTGCTCGGCAACGCCATGAACTACGGCCGCAGCGAGGACCGCCCGCTGGTCATCACCGTGACGCTGGTCCCTTCGGATGGCCGCGTGCCGATCGAGCTGCACATCGCCGACAATGGCCTCGGCATTCCCGATGACCGCGTCGACCAGGCCTTCAAGCCGTTCTATACCACCGGTGCGCACGGCACGGGCCTGGGCCTGTACCTGTGTCGGCAGCTCTGCGAGGGCAACGGCGCCGACCTCGACTACGAACCGGTCGAGGACGAACCCGGCGCCTGCTTCGTGATGCGCTTCCACCGCCGCGACATGCTGGGTGCCGCCGAAGCGGAGGCCTGATCCGTTGCGACGGCGCGCACCGTCCGGCGCTCAATACAGCGAAGGCTCGCCCGGCGGCCGTGTCTTGAAGCGCTTGTGCAGCCACAGATACTGTGCTGGCGCCTCTCGTGCCGCCGCCTCGATCAGGGTGTTGATGCGGGCGGTGTCGGCGACCTCGTCGTGCGACGGGAACGCCGCGAGCGCCGGCGACAGGCGCAGGGCATAGCCCTGGCGGCCGGGCAGGCGCCGGTGGCTGAAGGCGATCACGGCGGCGCCGGACAGGCGCGCCAGGTGATGGGTCGCGGTGATCGTCGACGCGGGAATACCGAAGAAGGGCACGAACACGCTGTCCTTGCCGCGCATGTCCTGGTCCGGCGCGTACCACAGCGCGCCGCCCTGCTTGAGGTGCCGCACCGTTGCACGCAATTCCCTGCGCCCGAACATCGCCTGCGCGTAGCGCAGCCGCCGCCGCTTGATCGCCCATTCGAACACCGGTGAACCGTGCTCGCGATACAGGCCAGCCAGCGGCAGTCGCTGTGCGATCAGCCGGGCGCACAGTTCGAGATGGCTGAAGTGCCCGCCAACCAGCAGCACACCCCGGCCCGCCGTCTGCGCCGCGCGCAGGTGTTCCATGCCGTCGACGGTGCAGGGAATGCGCGCGATGTTGCGGTCCGACCCCATCCAGCTCAGCGCGAACTCGGCGAACATGCGGCCCATGTCGGCGAAGTTCTCGCGCAGCAGCGCAGCACGCTCTGGCGCGTCCTTCCCGGGAAAGCACAGCGCCAGGTTGCGTTCGGCGACGCGACGGCGGGACCTGGCCAGCCAGCGCAAGGGCGTGCCCAGGCTTGCGCCCAAGCGCAAGGCCAGCGCCCAGGGCAGCCGCGCCAGCAGCCAGATCAGGCCGAGTCCAAGCCACGCAGGCCAGTGCCAGGGTGCGAGCAGGCGCCATGGGAAAGTGTTCATCGCGACATTGTAAGGGCGGCAATGCGGGGCTCGTCGGCTGGCGCCGGGTAGAATCGCCCGCATGCCCAATCCCAAGCCGCCGGCGCTGGTGTACCCGCTGCAATCCCGGATCAAGCTGGTGCTGCTGCGCTGGCTGTACACCGGCATCATGTACCTGGCGACACCGATCATCCTCTACCGGCTGTTCGTACGCGGCCTGAAGCTGCGCAGCTACCTGCATCGTTGGGCCGAACGCTTCGGTTATTTCCCCTCGCCGCACTTCGGTGTCGACTCACTATGGGTGCATGCGGTTTCCGTCGGCGAGCTCAATGCGGCCATTCCGCTGATCACCGCGTTGCGCCAGCGCTACGCGGACTGGCCGATCGTCGTCACCACCGTCACGCCGACCGGCTCCGACCGGCTGCGCCAGGTGTTCGGCGACAGCCTGTTCCATGTCTACCTGCCATACGACCTGCCAGGCTCCGTGCGCCGCTTCCTGCGCCGCATCCAACCGCGGCTGGCGATCATCATGGAAACGGAGATCTGGCCGAACCTCTATTTCGCCTGCCGCACGCGCGGCATTCCGGTGCTGATCGCCAACGCCCGTCTCTCGGAACGGTCGCTGCGCGGCTATGGCCCGGTGCAGCCGCTGGCAGGCGAGGCGATACGCTCGGCGACGTTCATCGCCGCGCAGTCGCAGACCGACTACGAACGCTTCCTCAGCCTGGGTGCGCAGCCTGAGCGCCTGGCGCTCGTCGGCAACATCAAGTACGACATCGACATGCCGCACGAGATGGTCGAGAGCGGCATCGAATGGCGCAGCATGGCCGGCGGCACCCGGCGTCCGGTCTGGATTGCCGCCAGTACCCACGAGGGCGAGGAACTGGCCGTCGCCAATGCCCATGCCGAGGTGCTGCGGCATTTTCCCGATGCGCTGCTGATCATCGCCCCGCGGCACCCGGAGCGCTTCCGTCCGGTGGTGCAGTTGTGCGAGAGCATCGGCCTGCGCACACGCTCGCGCAGCGAGGACGGCACCGCCGAACCGGACACCCAGTGTTTCGTGGCTGACACGCTCGGCGAGCTGCTGCGTTTCTATGCCGCGGCCGATGTCGCGCTGGTCGCCGGCAGCCTGGAACCCATCGGTGGCCACAACGTGCTCGAGCCCGCACTGCTCGGCAAGCCGATCGTGGTCGGCCCGCACACGTTCAACTTCGCCGAGATCACCGAGATGCTGATCGAGCAGGGCGCCGCGGTACGGATTCCCGACGGTCGCGCACTCGGGGCCACCGTCTGCGAGCTGCTGGGCGACAGCGAACGGATGCGGAAGATGGGTTGCACCGCCACCGCGATCATCGCCCGCGAGCGCGGTGCCCTCGACCGCACGCTGTCGGTCGTCGCCCACATCGTGCGCTGAGCGGCCGAGCGCCGTTCGGCGTACGGTTTGTGCGGCGCAACACGATCCGGGTTTGACGCGCTCCCCGCGGTCCCGCACTCTTGCGCGGCTTTCGACGCATGCAGCGGCCGTTCAGCCGCCGCAGCGGTTTTCATTCGCACTTCAGGGAGTAATCGATGAGTACGGCTCGTCCGCTAGGAGAGAACACCACCCAGGGTCCGCCCGAGTTCGCACAGGTCCTCGGGCATCCGCGCCCGCTGTGGATGCTGTTCATGTCGGAATTCTGGGAGCGCTTCGCGTTCTACGGCATCCGTTGGGCGATGGTGCTGTACATCGTCTCGCAGTTCCACGGCGGCGATGCCAGCGGCGAGCGTCCTGCCAGCGAAATGTATGGCGCCTACCTGGCGCTGGTGTATGCCGGCGCGATCTTCGGCGGCTATGTCGCCGACCGCCTGATCGGTTTCCAGCGTTCGATCCTGCTCGGTGCCGTGTTCATGTCGGTGGGCCTGTTCCTGCTCGCCTCGCCGACGGAAACGTGGTTCAAGCTTGGACTGGCGACGATCATCGTCGGCAACGGCCTGTTCAAGCCGATCATTTCGACGATGGTCGGCAAGCTGTACTTCCAGGGCGATGCCCGCCGTGATGCCGGCTTCACCATCTTCTACATGGGCATCAACATCGGCGCGATGATCGCGCCGGTCATCACCGGCTGGCTGGCACGCGAGATCTTCGGCACCGACGACACCCCGCACTACCAGTGGGTGTTCATCTCGGCCGGCATCGGCATGATCATCAGTCTGGTCTGGTTCTGGGTCGGTCGTCACCAGCTCAAGGGCATCGGCTTGCCGGCGCCGGGCCAGGAAAGCATGGCCCGTCTCGGCCTGGTAGCCCTGGTCGGTGCCGTCGTCGGCGTGCCGGTGTTCTTCTACCTGCTGACCATCCAGGCGCAGAACCTGCAGTACATCCTCATGGCGCTGTTCATCGTGCCGGCGGTGATGCTGGTGGTCGAAGGCATCCGCGAAGGCAAGGTCGCCCGCGACATGGTCCTGGCCATGCTGGCAATCTTCGGTTTCAACGTGCTGTTCTGGATGTTCTTCGAACAGGCCGGCAGTTCCTTCACCTTCCTCGCCGATCGCATCGTCGACCGCGAGTTCGGCAGCTGGACCTTCCCGCTGGAATGGTTCCAGTCGGTGAATTCGGTCGCCATCATCACGCTGGCGCCGATCATGGCCTGGATGTGGGTGAAGATGGGCAAGGCCAACCCGTCGATTCCGCGCAAGTTCGGCCTCGGCCTGATCTTCAATGGCCTGGCCTTCCTGCTGCTGATGGTCGCGCTGTCGAGCATGGTCAACGATGCCGGGAAGATTCCGTTCTGGACGCTGTTCGCGGTCTACGTGATCCAGTCCGTCGGCGAGCTGTGCCTGTCGCCGATCGGCCTGTCGATGACGACCAAGCTGGCACCCGCGCGCCTGGGTGGCATGGCCATGGGCTGCTGGTTCCTGTCGATCGCCATCGGCAACAATCTGGCCGGCATCTTCGCCGGGCACGTCAGCGGCGAGGGCGGCATGACGGTCGCTTCGGCACAGGCCGGCTACACCTTCGGCTTCTACGCCTTGGCCGGCGCGGGCGTGCTGCTGTTCCTGATCGCACCGCTGATCAACAAGCTGATGCACGGCGTGAAATAACGCCCGCTGACGCAGTTTCATCCTCGAACGGCGGCCGTAGGGCCGCCGTTCGCGTTTACGGCGTTGTGGAGTCGGCGTGTGGCCGGGTTTCCGACCGACTCGCCGTGTAAGCAATACGGTTGCTGCAGTGACCAACTGAAGGTTGGCCGCGGAGGCAGTTGTGCGTTCGCATACGCACACCATCCATCAGTTCATATCGGCATCCGCGAGCTGCATAGGCCGGTTCGAGTCGTGAACTCATCCGTACAGGTGGGACAGCCCGCATGCTCGTAACTCCTTTCTGAGGTGCGCAGGACGCGATCGAGATTGTCGAGTTCGTCAATGTCCTTCGCGATGCGTATTCGCTGCCGGTCCTTATGGGGTTTACACGTTCCGCTTGCAGCCGAATCAAGCGAATCCATCACGGAGTAAAGAATCCCTTTCGTTACGGCTATCGGGCGGCGCTACTGCGTATTCAGCCGAAATCGGATGAATGGTGAAGCGGGGCCTGGCGAGTCGAATCAAGAGAACTTCAGGGCATTCTCTTTATTTTTTGAATGTCTCGAGTTGTCCAGCTTGTCCAGCAACGTGATCAGTTGGCGTTGTTCGTCAGGTTCCAATGCGCCGAGCAGGCGGCTGCCGGTCGCGAGCACCTCCGGCGCCACCTGCGCGTAGATCCTGCGCCCGGCCGCGCTCAGGCGCAGCACCGAGCGGCGGCGGTCGTCTTCGGCGACATCGCGGCGCACCCGGCCCTGCTGTACCAGGCGGGCGACGGCGCGGCTGACCGCGACCTTGTCCATGGCCGTGCGCTCGGCGACTTCGCTGGCGGACATGCCCGGGTAGCGGCCCAACACCGCCATGACCCGCCATTCGGTGACGGACAGGTCGAAGCGCTCGACGTAGGTGCTGGCGATCTGCTGGCTGAGGCGGTTGGACAGCCGCGATAGCCGGTAGGGCAGGAACTGGTCGAGGTCGAGGAGGGCGGGTTCGCTCATGCTGCGCTGCGGCTTGCCAATGGTTTCAGATGAAACTATAAAGGCGGTCCCCGATTCCTGCATCTGGCATCGCACCATTCGAGAGGACGCCGCATGAACGCGCAACCCGACCTCGGCATGCAGCCGACCACATTCGAAAACCCGCTCGGCATCAACGGCTTCGAGTTCGTCGAATTCGCCGCGCCGGACGCCAGTACGCTGCACGCGCTGTTCCCGAAGCTCGGCTTCACCGCCGTGGCGCGCCATCGCAGCCGGCCGGTGACGCTGTATCGCCAGGGCGGCTGCAACTTCATCGTCAACGAGACGCCGGATTCGTTCGCCTCGGATTTCGCTGCGCAGCATGGCCCCAGCGCCTGCGGCTTCGCGATCCGCGTGTGCGACGGCGGCGAAGCCCTGCAGGCCACGCTGGCCAAGGGTGCCGAAGCGATCGCACTGAAGGCCGACACGCGCGCCGTCGACGCGCCGGTGATCAAGGGCATCGGCGACTGCATGCTCTACCTGGTCACCGATGGCGCCGATCCCTACGGCGACTTCGAGTTCCTGCCCGGTGTCGAGCGCCAGCCGAAGGGTTTCGGACTGACCTTCATCGACCACCTGACCCACAACCTGTTCTTCGGCAACATGGGCAAGTGGGCGGACTACTACGAGCGCCTGTTCAACTTCCGCGAGATCCGCTACTTCGACATCAAGGGCGTGAAGACCGGCCTGGTGTCGAAGGCGATGACGGCACCGGACGGCATCGTGCGCATTCCGCTCAACGAGTCGAATGATCCGAAGAGCCAGATCAACGAATACCTCGACGAGTACAAGGGCGAAGGCATCCAGCACATCGCGCTGTTCACCGACAACATCTACGACACCGTCGAGGCGATGCGGGCACAGGGCGTCGAGTTCCTCAACACGCCGGACACCTATTTCGACGTCGTCGACGAGCGCATTCCCAACCACGGCGAGGACGTGCCGCGCCTGGCGAAGAACAAGATCCTGATCGACGCCGATCCGGACACCAAGCGCAAGCTGCTGCTGCAGATCTTCACGCAGAACGCGATCGGTCCGATCTTCTTCGAGATCATCCAGCGCAAGGGCAACGAAGGTTTCGGCGAAGGCAACTTCCAGGCCCTGTTCGAATCCATCGAGCGCGACCAGATGCGTCGCGGCGTCCTGTAAGCGCGGAGCACGACATGACGGCTGCGGCGGGATACCTGAGCGGTTTCGGCAACGAGTTCGCCACCGAGGCGATCGCCGGCGCGCTGCCGGTCGGACGCAATTCGCCGCAGCGTGCGCCGCTGGGACTGTACGCGGAGCAGCTGTCGGGCACCGCGTTCACGGCGCCGCGGGCACAGAACCGCCGCACCTGGCAGTACCGTATCCGGCCATCGGCGATGCACGGTTCGTTCACCGGTTACGACCAGCGCCGCTTCCACAACGATTTCGGCAGCGGCCCGGTCACGCCCGACCAGCTGCGCTGGCATCCGCTGCCGATGCCGGCAGACGACGCGGCGGTGGATTTCGTCGACGGCCTGTTCACCATGGCCGGCAATGGCGGCGCGGCGGCGGGCGCGGGCATCGGCGTGCATCTGTACGCCGCGAACCGCTCCATGCAGGGGCGTTTCTTCTACGACGCCGATGGCGAACTGTTGATCGTGCCGCAGCAGGGTCGCCTGCGCGTCGCCACCGAGATGGGCGTGCTGGATATCGAGCCGCAGCAGATCGCGGTCATCCCGCGCGGCGTGCGCTTCCGTGTCGAGCTGCCCGATGGCGAAGCGCGCGGCTATGTCTGCGAGAACTTCGGTGCCTTCATGCGCCTGCCCGACCTCGGCCCGATCGGCAGCAACGGCCTGGCCAATCCGCGCGATTTCGAAACACCGCAGGCGTGGTACGAGGACGTCGAAGGGGACTTCGAGCTGATCGCCAAGTTCCAGGGGCATCTGTGGCGCGCCGACATTGGCCATTCGCCGCTGGACGTCGTCGCCTGGCATGGCAACCACGTGCCCTACCGTTACGACCTGCGCCGCTTCAACACGATCGGTTCGATCAGCTACGACCATCCGGATCCGTCGATCTTCCTGGTGTTGACCTCGCCCAGCGACACGCCCGGCGTCGGCAACATGGACTTCGTGATCTTCCCGCCGCGCTGGCTGGTGGCGCAGGACACGTTCCGGCCGCCCTGGTTCCATCGCAACATCGCCAGCGAGTTCATGGGCCTGATCCATGGCGCCTACGACGCCAAGGCCGACGGCTTCCTGCCGGGTGGCTGCTCGGTGCACAACTGCATGACCGGCCACGGGCCGGACGCGGCGACCTTCGAGAAGGCGTCCAGCGCCGACCTCGCGAAGCCGGATGTCATCACCGACACCATGGCCTTCATGTTCGAGGCCCGCGCCGTCATCCGTCCGACCGCGCAGGCCCTGACCGCCGCGCACCGCCAGCGCGACTACCAGGCCTGCTGGGCTGGCCTTTCCCGGCACTTCCAGGCGCC
>CAZYHP010000104.1:0-9789 GCA_964647135.1 uncultured Rhodanobacteraceae bacterium | reverse complement strand
GTCAGCGGTGGAGTGCGGCCAGTATCAATTTCACGCCGAAATAGCCGACCAGCAGCAGCGCCATCCCGGCCAGCGCCAGCCAGGCGGCGCGGCGGCCGCGCAGGCCGAAACGCCAGCGCGCGGTGAGCAGGATGCCGAAGACGATCCACGCCGCCACGGTCAGCACGGTCTTGTGCACAAGGTGCTGGGCGAGCATGTCCTCGACGAACAGCATGCCGGTGACCAGGCTCAGGCCAAGCAGGACGAAGCCGACGCCGATCAGCTGGAACAGCAGCGACTCGGTGAGTGTCAGCGGCAGGGCATGCAGGAAGGGCAGCGGCCGGTGGTTGCGCAAGGCGTGTTCCTGCACCGTCATCAGGATCGCCACCAGGCTGGCGACGCTGAGCGTCGAGTAGGCCAACAGCGAGACGATGCCGTGCAGGCCGATCTGCCAGCTTTCCGGCACCGCCTGCAGCGAGCCGGGGCGGATCAGGATTGCCGCCAGGCAACAGGCGGCGGCGATCGGGTAGACCAGCACGCCCACCGGGTCCAGGGTGCTGCGCCGGCCTGCCAGGCTCAGCACCAGCGCCATGCCCAGCCCGACCAGCGACAAGGCATTGCCAAAATGCAGCACCAGGCCGCGGTTGGCATCGATGCCGGCGGCAATCCCAAAGGCATGCAGCAGCACCGCCATGATGGCGAAGGCAATCACCGGCGCGCGGCCGATGCGCACGCCGCCGGGCCGCAGGCGCAGCGCGGTCAGGCTGGCGGCGGCCAGGTAGAAGAACATGGCACCGGCAAGAATGATCGACATGGGGCAAGTCTCGCAGATCGTGCCGGTGCCGGGAACCATCGCGGGAGCGGCGATGGTCAGTCCGGCCGCGGCAGGGCCGGATGCGCGCGCGCGCGTTCGGCCAGTTGTTCGGCCTGCTGCCGGTCGCTGTCCTGGGTGCCATCGCTGCCGGCGTACACCGCCAGCGCGCGCCGTGCCAGGTCAAGCGCGGTCACCGGGTCATCCAGGTCGAGCATGACGCGGCCGGCATTGCGGTAGATATGTCCGAGCATGATGTTGCCGACCGGAAAGTACCGCGGTGCGCTCGAAACCGCCTCGGTCGCCGCCCGGCGCGCATCGTCGTGGCGGCCGGCCTCGACGTAGTTGACGGCAATGTTCGACAGCGCCTGCGCCACCATCGGATGGCCATCTGGGAAGGCCTGCCGGCGCAGTTCCAGCGAGCGTTCCTGCAGCGACAGCGCCTGCTCGCGCTGGCCCAGGTCGTACATCACCAGCGCGTGGTTGTTGAGATTGATGGCGCGGTCGGGCGCACTGGCGCCGTCGGCCTCGAGCAGGCTGCGCGAGCGGCCGTAGGCGATCGACGCCTCCTGCAGGCGGCCCAGGCCATGCAGCGCGTAACCCAGGTTGCCGAGGATCGAGGCGTGGTCGCTGCTGCTGACGGCAATGCCGGCGTCGATGCCCTGCAGGGCCAGTTCCAACTGCGCATGCGCCTGCGGGTAGCGGCCCAGCTCGTTGAGCAGGGCGGCGTAGTCATTGCGGACAACGATGGCGAAGCCGCGCTCGCGGTCACTGCGCCCAAGCACCGACAAGGCTTGCTGCAGCAGTTGTTCGCATTGCTCGTAGCGGCCGTACGACCACTCGACCATGGCCAGGCTGTCCAGCGCCTGCGCCAGCTCCAGCGGCTCGCCACCCTGGCGCAAGGCGACGCTGCGCTCGAGTTGCCAGCGTGCCGCCTCCAGCCGGTTCAGCGACTGGTAGGCGCGGCCCAGGCTGTGGCGGATGTCGCCTTCCAGGTCCGGCTGGTCGCGGAAGCGCTCGCCCAGGGTGGCGGCGGCCCGGTTGATCGCCTGCTCCAGGGTCGGTGTGCCACCGCTGACGAAAGGATCGGCCTGGCTGATCATGTCGAGCAGAAAGCGGTTGGCCTGGCGCGCGCGCTCGGCCTGGTGGCTGGCGCGGTCGGCCTGGACGAGGGCGGCGGCCAGTCCGCCCAGCACCGCCACCAGGGCCAGCACGCTGGCCGCCACCGGCAGTCGGTTGCGGCGCAGGAACTTGCCTAGGCGGTAGCGGCGGCTGTCGCCCTGCGCCTGCACCGGGCGCTGCTGCAGCCAGCGTTGCAGGTCGTCGGCGAAGGCCTGCGCCGAGGCGTAGCGGCGCTCCTGTTCGCTGGCCAGTGCCTTGAGCACGATGCGGTCCAGGTCACCGCTGAGGCGGCGCCGCCAGTCCTGGCCGGCGCGCTCCGCCAGCGCCAGCGCCGAGATGTCCACGCGCTGGCTGGGTCGGGTCGGAGGCGGCGCATCCAGCAGACGCGCCAGGTCGCTGATCGACCAGCTACCCGGCGGTCGCGCCGGCGTTCCGCTGAGCAGTTCGTAGAGCAGCAGGCCCAGCGAGTAGATGTCGCTGGCGGTGGTCAGCGGCAGGCCGGCCAGCTGTTCGGGGCTGGCGTATTGCGGTGTCAGCGCCATCAGCCCGGTCGAGGTCTGCGCCCCCGTGCGGGTTTCCGCCAGCGATTTGGCGATGCCGAAATCCAGCAGCTTCACCCGGCCCTCGCGATTGACCAGCACGTTCGACGGCTTGATGTCGCGATGGATGATCAACGCCCGATGCGCGGCGTCCAGTGCTGCCAGCACCTGCAGGAACAGTTCCACCCGCTGCCGCAGGTCCAGCTTCTGCTGCTGGCACCAGTGGTCGATGCGCTCGCCCTGCACGTACTCCATGACCACGTAGGGCTGGCCGTCGGGCGTGCTGCCGCCGTCGATGACGTGGGCGATGTTGGGGTGGTTGAGCCAGGCCAGGAACTGCCGTTCCGATTCGGCACGGCGCACCGCTTCCGGGTCGCCCAGCGTCGAGGCCAGCACCTTGATCGCCACCTTGTGCTGGAAGGCGCCGTCGCGCCGTTCGGCCAGCCAGACCTGGCCCATGCCGCCACTGCCGATCGGTTCCAGCAACCGGTAGGCGCCCAGCGTCGAAGGCGGCTTCGGCGCTGCCAGCGGCGTCTCCATGAAGCCGTCACTGTCTGCATGCGCACGCAGCAGTCGCAGCGCCGCAGACTGCACCGCCGCATCGTCGCCGCTGCCGGCGGTGATGAAGGCTTCGCGTTCGCCGGTCGGACATTCCAGCGCCGCGGTGAACAGTTCAAGGGCGCGTGACTGGCTCATGTCAGCGCCTGGTACAGGAAGGCGCGCGCCGCTTCCCAGTCGCGCTGCGCGGTGGCGCGGGAGATGCCCAGCACCTGCGCCACCTGCTGCATATCCAGTCCGCCGAAGTAACGCAGCTCGACCACCTGCACCTTGCGCCCGTCCAGCGCATCCAGCTGTTGCAGCGCCTGGTCCAGGGCCAGGGTGTCGATGCCGATGCCGGTGGCGCCGGGCAGCGCCGACAGGCTCAAGGTGTTGGCAGACATGCCGCCGCCGCGCTTGCCGGCGCTTCGCCTGCGCGCATGATCGACCAGCACCTGACGCATGCGCCGGGCGGCCATGCCGAAGAACTGCTGCTGGTCCTGCGATGACAGGGCGCCATCACGGGACAGGCGCAGCCAGGCCTCGTGCACCAGCGCGGTGGGTGACAAGGTGTGGCCGGCGCGCTCGCCGCCCATCTGCTGCGCAGCCAGACGGTGCAGCTGCTCGTAGACCACCGGCAGCAGTTCCGCCTCGGCAGCACGGTCACCGTTTGCCGCCCGTTGTAGCAGTTGCGTGATGGCCTGGCTCACGACCTGCCTCCCTGCTGCACAGCACCCGGTTGTCCCGGTCTACCTCCCGACGCGCCGGCAACTCCGATCGCCGCTTGCCTGCGGCGCGGGCCGGCGCCGATCCGTGTCCGGCAGCGAGGTCACGGCAGTTCCGGATGACCCCAGGGCGTCGGTGGTGTCGGCACCGGCGTGGTCAGGTCGAACTCGACCTGGAACAAGCGGCCGCCGGGCCGCGACAATTCGTACAGGAAGCGCTGGCCGGGATCGATTTCCATGGCCCAGGTATTGGTCACGGAAGCGTTGAGTCCGGCGCGCTCGAAGGTGGCCACGGATTCGGCATCGACCGGAAATTCCTGGCGCGAGTGGCTGCCGGCGTCGGCGGTGTCGCCGCCGTACATGGTGACCGCGTCCTCGCTGCCATCCTGGTGGCGATGGTCGTGCTTCAGGCGCAGGCCGGTATCGGTGCGTGTCAGCACCCAGGTGCGACTGTGGTCGTCACCGACATGGAAGGGAATCTTCACTTCCCGTTCGCCGCATTCACGCACGTGCATGACCAGCGACTTGCCGTCGAACGGATCGTCGCCTTGCGGCGGCTCGTTGGCAACGATGCGGCCGGCGAACGACTGCCCGCAGTGTCCGGCAATGCGAGCCAGGAAAGTGTCGGCCGGCGCGATGGCGCGGGCTGCTTCCGGCGCCGCCACGGATTCGGGAGCAGGTGCGGGCGCAGCGGGTGCCGGCGCGGCGGCTTCAGGGGCGGTGGCGGGGCGATCGCAGGCCGCCAGGGCGGCTGCGATGGCGGCGAATGTCAGGGTGCGGGCAAGTGTGTTCATGGGCCAACCCTAACCGCCGCCCCGACCGCAGGCAAGGCAGGGTGCGATGCCTGTCGCGGCGACGGCCTATAATCGCGGTTTCGCCACGCTGCGCCACAGGTCCGGCGCGCGGCCCAAGACTTTCCGGAGCCACCCATGTTCCAGTCACTGACCGAGCGTCTCGGCCACACCCTCGACCGCCTGCGCGGCAAGGCCCGTCTTTCCGAGGAAAACATCCGCGAAGCGCTGCGTGAAGTGCGCATCGCGCTGCTCGAAGGTGACGTCGCGCTGCCGGTGGTGCAGGCCTTCATCCAGCGCGTGAAGGTGCGCGCCGTCGGGCAGGACGTGCTCAAGAGCCTGACGCCGGGCCAGGCGCTGGTGCGCGTGGTGCGCGACGAGCTGATCGCCGTGATGGGCGGTGCCGGCGCGCAGCCGCTCAACCTCAACGCGCCGGCGCCGGTGGTGATCCTGATGGCCGGCCTGCAGGGCGCCGGCAAGACCACCACCGTCGCCAAGCTGGCGCGCACCCTGAAGGAGCGCCAGAAGAAGAAGGTCATGGTGGTCTCCGCGGACGTCTATCGTCCGGCCGCCATCGCGCAGCTGGAGACGCTGGCCGGCCAGGTCGGTGCGCTGTTCCATCCGTCCAGCGGCGACCAGAAGCCGGTGGACATCGTCAACGCGGCGATCGACGCGGCGCGCAAGAGCTTCGCCGATGTGTTGATCGTGGACACCGCCGGTCGCCTGGCCATCGACGAGGCGATGATGGCCGAGATCAAGGCCCTGCATGCCGCCGTCAAGCCGACCGAAACGCTGTTCGTGGTCGATGCCATGACCGGCCAGGACGCCGCGACGACCGCGAAGGCGTTCGCCGAGGCGCTGCCGTTGACCGGCGTCGTGCTGACCAAGGCCGATGGCGACGCCCGCGGTGGTGCCGCGTTGAGCGTCCGCTACGTCACCGGCCGACCGATCAAGTTCATCGGCCTGGGCGAGAAGACCGACGCCCTCGAGCCCTTCCATCCCGATCGCATCGCTGGTCGCATCCTCGGCATGGGCGACGTGCTCAGCCTCGTCGAGGAGGTCGAGCGCAAGGTCGACAAGGACAAGGCGACCAGGCTGGCCGAGAAGATGGCCAGCGGCAAGCGCTTTACGCTGAAGGATTTCCGCGACCAGCTCGAGCAGATGACCCACATGGGCGGCCTCGGCGGCCTGATCGACAAGCTGCCCGGCATGGGCGGCATGTCCGAGCAGATCAAGAGCAAGGTCAACGACAAGGAGATCAAGCGGATGATCGCCATCATCGATTCGATGACCAAGAAGGAACGCCGTCATCCCGACCTGCTCAACGGCAGCCGTCGGGCCCGCGTTGCGCGCGGATCGGGCACCTTGCCGGCCGACGTCAACCGCCTGCTCAAGCAGTACCAGCAGATGGAAAAGATGATGGGCAAGCTCAAGGGCGGCGGCATGAAAGGCATGATGCGCGGCCTCAAGGGTGCCATGGGTGGGCTGGGTGGCATGGGCGGCGGGCTTCCGCCGCGCTGAACGGACGCTTTTGCCGGTCCAACCCCGTTTCGCGGTGACCGGCGTTCCATCGATGCAGCCGGATGGTTGCATCGACTGGAGACACCGACATGCGCCGCACCTCACTGATCCGCTGGATGCTTCCCGTCCTCCTCGTCGGCGTTGCCGCACCGCAGGTGCAGGCCGGCGTCGGCCGGCTGGCCGACATCGAGATCCTTGACCGCAACAGCGGTCGGGTCCTGCCCGTGTACTGGCACGAGGGTCGTCACTACGTCGCAGGCCGGCCGGGCAACGAATACGAGATCCGCGTGCGCAGCCGCACCGGCTCGCGCATGCTGGCGGTGACCAGCGTCGACGGCGTCAACGTGGTGACCGGTCAAACCGCTTCGCCGGACCAGGGCGGCTACGTGATCGAGCCCTATGCCAGCCAGAGCATCGCCGGCTGGCGCAAGAGCATGGAGCGCACGGCGGCGTTCTACTTCACCTCGCTGCCGGACAGCTACGCCGCACGCACGGGTCGCCCGCATGATGTCGGCGTCATCGGCGTCGCCGTGTTCACCGAGGCGCAGCCGTACCGCCCGCCGCAGATCGCCATCGAGCCGCAGTTCCGTCGTGGCGAAGAAGCACCGGCGGCGCCCGCCGCGCGCGCACCGGCGGACGGTATGGCCGGATCGGCACCGCAGGCCCAGGAAAAGCTCGGCACCGGGCACGGCCGCAGCGAGTACGCCAGCGCCCGCTACACCCGCTTCCAGCGTCGTTCGTCGCAGCCCGACGAAGTGATCGAGATCTGGTACGACAGCGAAGCGAACCTCATCGCCATGGGCGTGATCGATGCACCGTCCTGGCGCCCCGGACGTCCGCGGGCATTCCCGGCCGGCTTCGTTCCCGATCCGCCGCGCTGGTAAGTCTTACCGCACTGGCCGGGCCAGCCGCCCGGCCAGTGCCTGGTCGTACGGCCCGGTCGCGACCGCGTCAGCGCGGCCGCCACTGCAGCACCATCGCGCCGGCGACCAGTCCCCAGAACGCGGCACCGATGCCCCACAGTTGCAGGCCCGAGGCGGTGACCAGGAAGGTGACCAGGGCTGCTTCCCGTGGCGACTCCTCGCGCATCGCTGTCGCCAGCGCATTGGCGATCGTGCCGAACAGCGCGATGCCTGCAATCGCCATGACCAGTTCGGCCGGGAAGGCCGCGAACACACTGGCCACCGTGGCGCCGAACACGCCGACCAGCAGGTAAAACACGCCAGCGGCCACTGCCGCCACGTAGCGTCGTGATGGATCTTCGTGGGCTTCGCGACCCATGCAGATCGCGGCAGTGATCGCAGCGAGGTTCAGCGAATAAGCGCCGAACGGCGCCAGCACGACGTTCGTCGCGCCAATCCAGCCGATGCTCGGCGACAGCGGTGGATGGAAGCCGGACGCGCGCTGCACGGCGACGCCCGGCACGTTCTGTGAGGTCATCGTCACGACAAACAGTGGAACGGCAATGCCGACGATGGCCGCCATCGACAGTGACGGCATCACGAACGCCGGCCTCGCCCAGGCGAGCAGCAGCTGTTCGCTACGGATCTGGCCGCCGAAGACGGCCACGACCAGTCCGGCCCCGAGCGTCAGCGGAACCGCGTAGCGCGGCGAGGCCCTTCGCGCCAACAGGTAGGTGGCCAGCATCACCAGCACCAGCAGCGGCTGCGCCTGCAGCGAAACGAAAACGTCGAGGCCGAAGCGCAGCAGTACGCCGGCCAGCATGGCCGCAGCCAGCGCGACCGGAATGCGGTCGATGATCCGCTCGAACAGGCCGGAGAATCCCGCGACGGCGGTCAACACCGCGCACAGCACGAAGGCACCGATGACTTCCGACATCGACAGGCCGCCACCGACCGCGATCAACATGGCCGCGCCCGGCGTCGACCAGGCCGTCACCACCGGCTGCCGGTAACGCAGTGACAGGCCGATGCAGGTGACCCCCATGCCGATGCCCAGTGCCCACAGCCAGGAACCGACCTGGGCGGTCGTCGCCCCCAGCGACTGCGCGGCCTGGAACACCAGCGCCACCGAACTGGTGAAACCGACCAGCACCGCTACAGCGCCGGCGACGATGGCGGACAGGGACAGATCGCGCCAGAGGCGCCGGACGGACTCGCTCATGGCGCCATTGTCGACGCCACGGCGCGTACCGGATAGGGGCGGGCGGCACTGCGCACTGTCGGCACACGGTGCTTTGCGGCAGAATGCCGGAAACCCCCACGCGCACGGATCAACCATGAAACGTTCCAGCCACATCGCCCTGGTGCTGATGGGCAGCAGCCCGCTCCTGCTCACCGCCTGCAACCGCGAGAGCGCCGATGAAGGGCTGTACACCTCGGTGCAGGCCTGCATCGAGCAGACGAACGATTCCTACAGCTGCAACCAGGCCTTCGAGCAGGCGCAGCGCGAGTATGCGCAGACCGCGCCGCAATACGCGACCCACGAGGAATGTGTCGCCGCGCATGGCGCCGACCAGTGCCATGTGGTCCGGGAGCAGCAGGGCAGTTCCATTTTCATGCCGCTGATGGCCGGTTACATCATGGGCCGCATGCTCAACGGCAGCCGCGTTTCCGGCCTTGCAGGCACGCCGGCGTTCAAGGACCGCGCCGGCGGATTCCAGCGTCCGGTCGCGGGCGCCAATGGCGTCTATCGCGGCGGCGCGGCGCGATCGGCGATGGCACCGGTCCAGATGGCCGCCAACCAGAAACCGACCGCCAGCCGCGGCGGCTTCGGCGGACAGGGCAGCCAGCGCAGCAGCGGCGGCTGATGCGCCGACTGCCGCTGGCCGAAAGGCCGAACTGGCGCCAACGCGCCGACGAGTGCGGTTTCGCCTTCCACACCATCGGCGGCGAGCCGTACTGGGACGAAACGCACTGCTACGCGTTCACGCTGGCGCAGATCGAGGAAGACATCGAAGCGCCGACCGAGGCGCTGCACGACATGGCGCTCGGACTGGTCGACGATGTCCTGCGCGACGAGTCGCTGCTTCGCCAGCTCGACATCCCGGCCGCGTACTGGGACTGGATCGCTGAAAGCTGGCGTCGTCGTGATCCGCACCTGTACGGTCGCATGGACCTGGCCTACGACGGCCGCGGTCCGGCGAAGCTGCTTGAGCTGAACTACGACACGCCGACCTCGCTGTTCGAGGCGGCGTTCTTCCAGTGGCAATGGCTGGATGACCACATGGCCGCGGGCACGTTTCCCCTGGCCACGGACCAGTTCAACTCGATCTACGAATCGCTGGTCGAAGCCTTCGGAACCATCGCCAAGGACCTGCAGCGGCCGTTGTATTTCGCTGCCGTGCGCGACAGCGCAGAGGACCAGGGCACCATCGACTACCTGCGTGACTGCGTCGTACAGGCCGGCATCGAATGCGCCGCCATCGCCATCGAGGACATCGGCGTGACCGACGATGGCCGCTACACGGACCTCGATGACCGCGCCATCGGCACGCTGTGCAAGCTCTATCCGCTGGAAGACCTCTTCCGCGAGCCGTTTGGCCAGTACCTGCCGAGCGCGGGCATGCAGCTGCTGGAGCCGCCCTGGAAAGCCGTGCTCAGCAACAAGGGCATCCTGCCGCTGCTGTGGCAGCGCCACCACGGCCATCCGAATCTGCTCGAAGCGCATTTCGACGACGGCAACGGGCCGTTGCCGCCCGGCTGGGTACGCAAGCCGCTGCACTCGCGCGAAGGGGCCAACGTCCGCATCCACCTGCCCGATGGCCGCAGCGAAGAAGCCGCCGGACCGTACGCCGGCCCGCA
>CAZYHP010000103.1:0-10421 GCA_964647135.1 uncultured Rhodanobacteraceae bacterium | reverse complement strand
GTGCGGTAAGAGCGCACCGCGAGTCTGGCAACAGACCGGCACGGCAAACCCCACCTGGAGCAAGGCCGAATAGGGATCCCATGACGTGGCCCGCGTCGGATCCGGGTTGGCCGCACGAGGCGCGTGGTGACACGCGTCCCAGAGGAATGACCGTCCTCGACAGAACCCGGCTTACAGGCCGACTCCACTCCATCGCAGTGTGCCGGCGCGCCCTTCACGGCGCGCCGGCTTTGCGTTGTCATCCGGATTTTCCCCAGGCTGGTGCCACGCAGGCATGACCCTGCGAGGCTCACGCATCGGCAACGCCTGCGCAGCGAATGCATGGCACGTCGTAACCGCACTGTCAGCCGGTCATGAAGCCCAGGTCGGCCTGGTTGAAGCGGCCGAGGTGCGGAAACCCGGTGCCACGTCGGACCGCGCGACGCCATGTCAGCGCGAAAGCGCCGCCGCCAAGGCGCTGTCAGCCGGTCATGAAGCCCAGGTCGGCCTGGTTGAAGCGGCCGAGGTGCGGAAACCCGGTGCCACGTCGGACCGCGCGACGCCATGTCAGCGCGAAAGCGCCGCCGCCAAGGCCATGTCAGCGCGACAGCGCCGCGGCCCAGGCGCTGTCAGCCGCTCATGAAACCCAGGTCGGCCTGGTTGAAGCGGTCGAGGTGCGGAAACACGGTCCCGAGGTCGGTCGGCGCGACGCCGTACCAGCGCGACAGCGTTGCCGCGTACTGGTCGGTGGCCAGCGTCGGAATGATCTGTCCCCAGCCGGCGTCGTCCGGTCCATCGACGCCGAGATTCGGCATCTGCCCGAAGATGCGGCCGCCGTTCACGGCGCCGCCGAGCACGAAATGGTGGCTGCCCCAGCCATGGTCGGTGCCGTCGCCGTTGATGCTGGTGGTGCGTCCGAACTCCGAGGCGGTGAAGGTGGTGACGCTGTTCGCCACGCCCATTTCCACCGTCGCGGCATGGAAGGCGGCGAGTGCGCCGTCGATCTGCGCCAGCAGCGGCGCCTGGTCGACGAGTTGGCGGTCGTGGGTGTCGAAGCCGCCCAGGCCGACGAAGAAGATCTGCCGCTGCATCTGCAGCGTCGAACGCACGTTGACCAGGCGCGCGACCATGCGCAACTGTCGGCCGAGATGGGTGTCCGGGAACGGGGTCGCCATCGACGGCGCCGACTCCAGCGCCGCGCTGATCATCGACTCGTTGTCCATCGAGCGGCGCATCACCATTGCGTACTGGCGCTGCAGGGCATTGCCGTGGCTGGCATCGCGCAGCGCGGTGAAGGCGCTGCGGCGCGCATTGTTCCAGGGCTGGTCGTCGACGAAATGGATGGCGACCGCGCCGTCGTGGCCGACGAAATACGGCGTGATCTCGTCACCCGCCTGGAAGACGTTGTCACCATCGATGGAGATGTTCATCGACAGCTGCTGGTTGGGATTGGTCGCGAAGAACAGGTCGGCGAGTCGGCCACCCCAGCCGCGCCGGTCCTGCGCGTCGGCGACCGGTCGTTGCCAGACCGTGGTCTGGTCGCTGTGCGAGAACAGCTGCACCGGTACCGGCACCGAGCCGGCCTGGTATTCGGCCTTGGTGACCGGATACAGCAGCGGCCCGAGGTTCGAAACGATCGCCAGTGGCGAGTTGCCGGCATTGAACAGGCTTGCCAGCTGCGGCATCTGTTCGGCGAGGCCGTAGGCACTGCCATCGCTGGTGCCATTCAGCGGCGACAGCGGATGCAACGACGAGGCCGACAGTGCCAGTGCCTGCCGTGACGTCTCGTAGTCGGTACGCGCCGGTCCGGTGCGCGGCACCAGCATGTTGAAGCTGTCGTTGCCGCCGTAGAAGAACAGGCAGACGAGTGCGCGGTAGTCGTTGCCGCGCAGCGTCGGCAGCGCGGCGGCATGGGCGAGGCCGAGCTTGCCGGGCAGGCTCGACATCATCGCCGAACCGGCGGTGGCGCACAGGCAGCGCTGGATGAAGTCGCGTCGCTTCATGGCATCACCTCTGGATGGCGTATTCGGGAGAACTGAGGATCAGCCAGACGGCGTCCTGCACGCGCTGGCGCCGACCTTCCGTGCTGTCGGGCAGGCTGGCGACGTGCGCCACCAGCGTCTGGAACATGAAATCGCTCATCGTGCGGTTCATGAACAGCAGGTCGTAGCGATCGACCAGTCGCACCGGGTCGGCCGCGATGGGCAACTCCGGCGCGATGTCGATGACAATCGCGCCGGGATCCTGGTTGCCGTCGCGCCATTCCCAGTACACCTTGCCGCCCAGGCCGCTGGCGACCGAGGCGATGGTGGTGTCGGTGGTGATCTGGAACTCCGGCGCGCGCAGGCCCAGCAGCGACAGTTCGCCCGGCGGGCTGTAGTCCGGCAGGAAGAAGTTGAACACCGAGGGCGAGCGCATCGGCGCCTGGCCGAGCCAGGTCTCGATGTTCCACTGCCGGTAGCGACCGTCGTCGGGGCGGCCATCGAGCACACGCCACAGATGGCTCAGGCGCAGCAGCGGTTCGCGCAGCTTGCCGCCGTTCGCAGCCGCCGGTGCCAGCGTGCGCGCTTCGACATCCATCAGCACGGCGCGCACCGTCGCCGCCATGTCACCGCGGACGCCAAGCCCGTTGTTGGCGAAGGCGGCGGCGACGCGGCCGACATAGGCCGGGCTGGGGTTGCTGGTGACCAGCCGCTGGATGAGATGGCGGGCGATGAACGGCGGCACGTTCGGATGCTGGAAAATATTGTCCAGCGCCGCCGCGAGGTTGGATTCCGGTGTGCCACCGGCCGGCAGCACGCCGCCCGTGAGCGCGACGCCGGGATAGTCGAGCAGCTGCTTGCTGTCCTCGCTGGCGTGGTATTGCGGCCACGGCTGCATCGGCAGCAGCCAGCCGATGTCCCAGCCCGGCTCGGGCCATGGCACCGGTCCAATCGGACACCATTCCCATTCCCACCATTGTCCGCCATTGGTGCGCGGACAGTTCGCCCAGTTCCAGCCGGTGAAGACATGGGCGAAGCCCTTCACGGTGAACTGGTCGTAGGTCGGGATCGGTTGCCCGCTGCCGTCCAGCAGCAGCGTGCCGTCGGCGGCCATCCGGAACAGGCCGACCGAGAACAGCTGCATGACTTCGCGGGCGTAGTTCTCGTCCGGTCGCACGTTGGCGGCGGGATCGGGCTTGCGGTTCTTGAACATCGACAGGTAGTGGCCCATCACCGGGCTCAGCGTCACCTGTTCGAGCAGTTGCCGGTAATTGCCCAGCGCGCCGCCGACCAGCAGGTCGTAGTAGTTGGCGAGGCCTTTCGGCGTGCCCTCGAGGGCGCCGTTGCGGTCCGAGACGACCAGCCACTCGCTGAGCGCGAAGGCGACGCGCTGGCGCAGCGCGTCTGGCGCATTGATCGCGCGCTGCCACCAGATTTCCTCGCGATGGACCTGGTAGATGTCGTCGCCGTTGGCTTCGTGCTGCAGCAGGTAGGGCAGATGCAGGCTGGCCGGTTCGTCGAACTGCCCGTCCAGCCAGGCGTGGTAGCCGATTTCGCGCAGGCGGGCGATCTCCGCGGCACTGGGACCGAACGTCGCCTGGGTGAGGAAACGCGCCGCCTGCGCGTCCGAGTGCGGGCCTTCCGGCCGCTCGCTGAAGGTGGCATCGAAAACATGGTCGCCGGCCAGCACCGGCAGGCTGCACAGGGCCAGCGCCAGGCCCGCCATTCGTAACTGTGTCGTCATCGTTCGCCCCCCAAGGCGCACACTGCGGTGACAGCCGTGATGCGGCCTGCTGCGACCGCTGTCCGGGCGAAGTGTGGCGGCAATCCTGCCGGCCGGTCTGTGACGGCGTTCCGGCCGCGGCTTGCCATCCGCCCTGTTGCGACTGTAGCGCGCTGCCGGCCGGTTATGATGAACCCGCCAGCGGCCGTCACCCTGCGCCGGCGTACGGATTGCCTGGACCACGAACGCCTGTCGAAGAACATGCGACGCAACTTCAACTTTCCGCTTCCACGCTGGCTGGCCATCGCCGTGCTGGCGCTGGTGGCCCTGGCGCAGGTCTGGAGGCATTACGAAGCGCCGTCGATCCCGGGCCCGACAGTGCCGCGGGAGGCGCCGCCGCCATCGACTCGCGCGCCATCGATACCCGCGCCATCGACACCGTCGACGCCGGCGCGCCCGTATCCGTCTTTCCTGCCGGCCGAGGCGCCGGCGGTGATCGAGCGCATCCTGCGCGGCGGACCGCATCCGCATCGCCAGGATGGTGGCGTGTTCCAGAATCGCGAAGGGCGCCTGCCTTCGCAGCCGCGCGGCCATTACCGCGAATACACGGTACCGACGCCCGGCTCGCGCGATCGCGGCGCGCGTCGGATCGTCACCGGCGGCGATCCGCCGACCGGGTTCTGGTACACCGGCGACCACTACCGCACATTCCGTTCCTTCGAGGTGCCGCGATGACCTTTGGCGAGTGGGCGGCCTGGCTGAGGCAGCATGGCGAGGCCGGCGTGTTCTTCATTGAACCGGGCGAGCGGCCGGACCTGTTCGCGGCTGCGCGCGGCCTGGATTACGCGGCGGTGCGCCTGGACCTGTCCGGCTGCCGGCACAGCGCCGACCTGTTCGCCCGTCTGGCTGCGGTGTTCCGTTTCCCGGACTGGTTCGGCGACAACTGGGACGCGCTCGGCGACTGCCTCGGCGACCTGTCGTGGTGGCTGGCGCGCGGCTACGTGCTGGTGATCGGCCACGGCGCCGCCTTCCGCGACGCCGATCCGGCGTCCTGGCAGAGGCTGCTGGATGTGCTGGCCGACACCGCCGACACCTGGCGCGACGCCGCCGTGCCGTTCTGGACCTTTGTCACCGACCCGCCGCCGGACACCGCCTGACGGCGCTGGCGGCGCCCGTTGCCGAAGGCGGCCCGACCGCACAGTCAGCGCCCGTTGCCCAGTCGGCGCCGGGTTTCCGCTATCGTGGCGCGCCTTGGCGTTCCGTCAATCTGTGAATCGATCAATGACTCCCATGTTCCTGCGCTCGACCGTTCTCGCCGCCAGCCTGCTGGCCGGCTTCGCCCTGACCGCGCCGGCTGCCAAGGCGGCCGGCGACGACCTGGTGGTGGTGGACCAGAAGGACCTGGATGCCTATTGGCGCACCGATCCGCGCCGCGTGCAGGCGCTGCTGCTGCGCGAGGGTCCGGAGCGTTTCGGCTGCATGGCCCTGCCGTTCGTGATCGAGCCCGATGGCCGCGTCGCACCCGGCACCCAGCCGCTGCTGGCGCGCATCGGCCAGCCGGCGGGCACGCAGGACAACGGCGTCGATGCGCTGTTCGTGCACGTCATCGGCGCATTGCCGCCGTTCGAGTCGACCTGGGGCGCGCCGCCCACCGATGCGATCTACAGCACGCGCTCGATCGTGATCGGTGATGCCCGCGTCGCGCAGCGCCTCGGCGCCGAGAAGTGGGCGCGCGTCTACGACGAGCTGGAGCGCGCCTGCCGCATCGACGACCTGGCCGGCTGGTTGAACCGTTACCCCGACCAGGTGGTCCTGCGGCCGCTGCCGGCCGACGCCTCGCAGATCATCAGCGCGGCGCCGGGCCTGCCGCGCTGATCAGACCGTCCGGCGCGATCAGCGCGGGACGGTACTGACGACCTGGCCGTTGATCACCACCGTGGTGACGCGGCTGGTGTATTCGAACGGATCGCCGTCGAACAGCACGAGGTCGGCATCCTTGCCGGCCTCCAGTGAACCGACACGGTTGTCGATGCCGAGGATGCGCGCCGCATCCAGGCTGATGCTGGCCAGCGCGGCGTCGAAGCCCAGGCCGTTCGCGGCGGCGATCGCCGCTTCCCACAGCACCACGCGCGTCTTCGGCACGTAACCTTCGTAGCCGCTCTGCAGCGCGAAGGGAATGCCGGCGCGATGCAGCGTCGCCGCCGTGGCGAAGCTGGCGTTCTCCAGCTCGCCGTACTGGCGCGCCATGGTCGGGTGCAGCAGCACCGGCACGCCGGCGGCCTTGATCTGGTCGACGACGAGGTAGGCTTCGGCGGCACCATCGAGCACGAGGCGGAAATCGAACTCCTCCGCCAGGCGCAGGGCCGAGAGGATGTCCTGCTCGCGCCAGGCGGTCACCAGCAGCGGACGCTTGCGATCCAGCACCTCGACGAGCACTTCCAGTTCCAGGTCACGCGACGGTGCCGATTCCGGCTTGGCGCGTGCGAGCTTGTCGCGGTATTCGCCGGCCTTGATCAGCTGCGCGCGCAGCATCGCGACCTGCTTGCTGCGGTTGCCGGGACTCTTGCCTTCGGCACCGAAGGCACCACTGCCCAGCTGCGCGGCGATCATCGCCGGCGACTGGATCGTCGCGGACTCCGCGGAATTGCCCCAGGTCTTGGCGATCAGCGTCTGGCCGGAGACCAGCGCACCGGTGCCATGGCCGGTGTGCACGGTGGTAATGCCGTGCTCACGCAGCCAGCCGACCAGCGTCTCGCGCGGGTTGTAGGCGTCGATGGCACGCAGCTGCGGCTGGATCGGTGCCGACGATTCAAGCTGGTCCTGGTCGTGCGGCTGGTTGAGATAGCCGGCGAGTCCAACGACGCTGCGGGCATCGATCAGTCCCGGCGTGACGACGCGCGCTTCCAGCGTCTGCACGCCGTCCGGAATGCGCACGCGATCGGCGCTGCCAACGCGATCGATCTTGCCGTTGCGGATCAGGACGACGCCGTTGTCGATGGCCGGACCGGCCACCGGATACAGACGCTCGGCGCGGATCGCCAGATCCTGCGCGAGGCAGGCCTGGGCAGCCAGCAGCAGGCCCAGGCCGGTGACGACGAGTGCGCGCTTCATACTCCGCTCTCCATTTCCAGAACATCGGTTTCCATGTCGTCGCGGCTGCCGCCGTAGCCGCCGGTCGCGCGCAGCGCGTCCTCCGGATCGGCGCGGTCGAAGGTACGCGTCCCCTCGACCCAGGTTTCCAGCACCTGCGTGTAGACGCTGAGCGGATCGCCGCTGAGGATGAGGAAGTCGGCATCCTTGCCGGGTTCCAGCGAGCCGGTGCGACGGTCGAGGTCGAGCATCCGCGCGCCGTTGATCGTCAGCGCCCTCAGTGCGCCTTCGCGCGACATGCCGGAACGCACGGCGATCGCCGCCTGCCGCAGCATCAGGCGCGAATCGACGATCGGGTCGTCGGAGTGGAAACCGGTCAGCACGCCGGCCTGTTCAAGGATGGCCGGCGCGGCACTGTTGACGTTGAGGGTTTCCAGCTTGCCGCCAGGGCTGTCGAGGATCAGCGTCGACACCGGTGCGCCGCTGGCGGCGATCTCGTCGACCACCAGCCAGGCGTCGACGGCATGCTGCAGGACGACGCGCAGCTTGAACTCCTCGGCCAGTCGCAGCACGGTGAGGATGTCGTCGTGGCGATGCGTGTGGTGATGCACGAGGCGACGCCCATCCAGCGCCTCGCAGAGCGCTTCCTTGCCGAGGTCGCGCGCCGGCTTCTTGTCGGCGGGCAGGTTGCGGTCGCTCATCTTCGCGCAGTATTCCTGCGCCGCGACCAGCTGCGCGCGCATCAGCGCCGCCGACTTCGCGCGCGTGCCGGGAAACGGTGCGGTGCGCAGCGGATTGGTGCCATTGGCCATCTTGATGCCGCCGGCCAGGCTGCCATCGTCGAGCCGGATCGAGAGGTCATCGACCGTCGTGCCGCGACGCAGCTTCAGGTACAGCGTCTGGCCGCTGAGCAGATGCCCCGAACCGGGCATGACGTTGACCGTGGTGATGCCGCCGGCGCGCGCCTTGGCGACACCGGCATGGCGGACGTTGATCGAGTCGAGCACGCGCACGTCCGGCTGGATCGGCGCGCTGCGGTCGCCGCCGGCGGCCTGGCCGATATGCGAGTGCGTATCGACGAGGCCCGGCATGATGACCTTGCCGGAGACATCACGTTGTTCGGCCGCGGCGGGGATGCGGACGTTGGCGCCCAGCGCGACGATCCGGCCACCTTGCACCAGCAACGTTCCGTTCTCGATGGCGTCGCCGCTGACCGGCAACAGCGTGGCGCCCGTGAAGGCAATGGGTCGCTCCTGCCCGACCGCAGTCAGCGGCAGGCAACAGAGCAGCGCGAGGATATGGCGTCGCAGCACGGCGTGGACTCCCTGGACAGTGTGCGGAACCGCCGGGCCGACAGGCCGGACGGATGACAGTGCCGGCAGTTGGCGGGCACCGCTGCCGGGAGCATAGACGCAGGCAAGGGCGATCACCGTGCCGCGGCGGCCAGTGGACGCCGCCATGCGATGCACGGATGGCCTGTCGGTGCCGCCAATACGACGATGGCCTGCACAGGGCAGGCCATCGTCGACGAACGCATGCCGGCCGCAGCCGGCAGGACGGTCAGGAACTGCGTGCGGCGCTGGCCGGACGCGGCCGGCGGCTGCCGTCGGCGGGCTTCGCGGCAGCATGACCGTGGCCATGCGAGCGGCCGGTGCCGCCATCACGACCGCGACCACGCGGCGCCTGCGCGCCGTTCGGACGCGGACGCTGCTGGCCGCGTCGCGAAGGCTGGTTGCCGGCCGGGCGACGCTGCGGGTTGGCGCCGCCACCGCCGGTCATGCGCAGCGGTTCCAGCGGTTCGAAGCCTTCGACCACTTCGCTGTCGATGTCGCGGTTGAGCAGGCGCTGGATGTCACGCAGCTGGCCCGACTCGCCGGCACAGACCAGCGAAATCGCCTGGCCGTCGGCACCGGCGCGACCGGTGCGACCGATGCGGTGCACGTAGTCCTCGGCGACCATCGGCAATTCGAAATTGATCACCACCGGCAGCTGGTCGATGTCGATACCGCGCGCGGCGATATCGGTGGCGACCATGACCGTGGCGCGGCCGTCCTTGAAATCGCGGAGCGCGCGCGTGCGTGCGCCCTGGCTCTTGTTGCCGTGGATCACCGCGCAGCGCACGCCGTGCGCCTCGAGGTGACGGGCGAGCTTGTCGGAACCGTGCTTGGTGCGCGCGAAGACCAGGGTCTGGCGGCGGCTGTCGCGGCTGAGCAGTTCCAGCAGCAGGTCGCGCTTGCGCGCGGCGTCGACCGGATGCACGCGATGCGTGACCGTCGTGGCGACGCTGTTGCGCGCGGCGATCTGCACCTGCGCCGGGTTGCGCATGAACTGCTGCGCCAGCGCCTTGATCTCGTCGGCGAAGGTGGCCGAGAACAGCAGCGTCTGGCGGTTCTGGCGCGGCAGCACGCCGAGGATGCGCTTCATGGCCGGCAGGAAGCCCATGTCGAGCATGCGGTCGGCTTCGTCGAGCACCAGGATCTCGATGCCGGACAGGTCGACGGTGCGGCGTTCGAGGTGATCGATCAGGCGACCCGGTGTCGCCACCAGGATGTCGACGCCGCGACGCAGCGTGTCGACCTGCGGCTGCATGCCGACGCCGCCGAAGATCACGCCGGTGCGCACGCGCAGGTGGCGGCCGTAGGCGCGCAGGCTGTCGTTGACCTGGGCGGCCAGCTCGCGCGTCGGTGTCAGCACCAGCGCACGCGGCTTCTTGGCGGCGGCGGCCGGACGACCGCTGCCGGTCAGCAGGCGCTGCAGCATCGGCAGCGAGAACGCCGCCGTCTTGCCGGTGCCGGTCTGGGCGCCGGCCATGAGGTCGCGGCCTTCCAGCACCAGCGGAATGGCTTCGGACTGGATCGGGGTCGGCGTCGTGTAGCCGAGTTCGCCGAGCGCGCGCGACAGTTCGGGCACAAGCCCGAGGGAATCGAAATTCATGTTGGATACTCCAGTGCACGCCGGCATGGCCTGGCGTGTTGGTCCGGAGCGTTCCTGGATGAAGCCGCGCTGCGGACGCAATGATCGGTAGCAGCCGGGACACGTATTGCCCGGGCTGGTGTGGCGGCGATGACCGATCGGCGGGACGGCGGTCGAGGGACCGCGTCGACAAGGAAAGTCGGAAGACGACGCTACTGACGCGACGCAGCATAGGGCACGCAGGGCGCCGGCGCCAGCGAATTCGCGGCGGTCGGTTCAGGTTCTGCGCCATTGGACTGAATGACCGGGTCAGGCCGGCGGGCAGGCGGTGACCTTCGGCACGTGCAGGTCAGCCCGGTGCAATGCAGTCTGGCGCTGTCATCTGCACAGGAGCGCGAGCGATGAAAGACGTGGCGATCGTGATCGGCCTGATCCTCGGTGGACTGGTGCTGTCGGCACTGGCCTGGCCGCTGCTCATCCTCGCCGGCATCGGCGTCGGCATTGCCGGCCTGTTCGGTGGCAACGCGGCAGCCGTGGTGCCGGCCGCTTTCGTCGCCGGCGCGCTCGGCGTTGTCGGTCTGCTCTTCCGCCTGTTCGCCGCCATCGCCGGTGTCGCGCTGTCGGTCGTCGTCGGCGTCGTCTCGGCCTTGCTGCCGCTGCTGCTCATCCTCTTCGGTGGCTGGTGGCTGCTGCGCGGCCAACGCGGCCGTCGCCGCGACGCGAGCGTCGCCTGA
>CAZYHP010000102.1:0-10609 GCA_964647135.1 uncultured Rhodanobacteraceae bacterium | reverse complement strand
GGTTTGGATGTATCGCGATCATCGCCGACGTCGAGGCGCCCGCCACTGGATGCCCACCTTCGCGGGCATGACGGGGTTTGGAGGTATCGCGTCCCTCGCCGATGTCGAGGCGCCCGCCACTGGATGCCCGCCTGCGCGGGCATGACGGGATATGGGCTTGTGGCGTCGATCCGCGCGGATGCAGGGTTTCCCGGCGCGGTACGGGTACGCGAGCGCTCGCCGTGCGGGCATGGCGGTGTGAATGTGTCGCGCCCATAGCGATGACGTCGAGACTTCTGGCGCGAGTCGGTTTCACCAGCGCCGGCGCGTGCAGGCGGGACAGATCGCTATCGCGGGAGCGGACGTGCGGGCGTGAGGCGGCCTGGGCGTGAGCGGGCACGCCGGCGGTTCACTGGCGGATGAACCAGGGGCTGGCTCGGGCGTCCGTTCATCATCCGTCCAATTTGAGGGCTTGCCACCGAGACGAATCCCGGCGACGCTTCGGACATGATCCGTCCATGCCTCCCGTCCCTTGTCCGCACCGGCCTTGCCGGCCTGCTGCTCGTCCTCGCCACCACGGTTGCGGCAGCGCCCCGCGTCACCGCGATCGAATTGGCGGGAAACGAGACCACGCAGGACATCGTCATCCTGCGCGAACTGGCCCTGGGCGTCGGCGACGAGGCCACGCCACAGGCGATCGAAGCCAGCCGCCAGTCGGTGCAGGATCTCGGCCTGTTCCGCCAGGTCGACATCGACACCGCGCCCAGCGGCGACGGCGTGGTCCTCACGATACGGGTGCGCGAAAAGCGCTATTTCCTGCCGATTCCCCGCGTGGATGGCAACTCCGACGGCGATTACAGCTACGGCGCGCAGATCCGCTGGAGCAACATGTTCGGACTCAACCACCGCATGATCGCCTACGTCGAGAAGGGCAACATCGAATCCGAACGCGACCGGGACAGCACGGAATCCGCGCGCATCAGCTACTCCGCGCCGTACATCGGCGACAGCCACTACAGCCTGAGCGGCCTGCTCGATCGCACCGACCAGGTGTCGATCAATCGCGAAGGCAACGCCTTCGATGAAACTTTTACCCGTCTGCAGGTGCTCGGCACCCGCGATTTCCGCGACTCTCGGCCGCGCAAGGGCTGGATCCTGGGCACCGGTCTGTACTGGCAGGACCAGAAGGCCGAAGGCCTGTTCGCACCGCCGTCGGATGGCATGGCCACCGCCGGCGTGTTCACCGCCAGCTACGATGACCTGCACTTCAACCTTTACAGCCAGAGCGGCCGACGCTTCCAGGCGCGTGCCGAAGCCGCCGTCGACGGCTTGATGTCGGACTACAGCTACCAGCGCCTCGACCTGGATTACCGGCACTATCGCCCGTTCGGCAACCGCCGGCACCAGAGCGTGCACCTGATCGCCGCGGGCGGCGTCTATGGCGGCGGCCCGGACAGTCGGAATGCCTATTCGCTGGGTGGATCACGACGCATGCGCGGTTACGAAAGCGATGCGATCGAGGGCAACAGCTATTGGTACGTGTCGGGCGAATACCTGCGACCGCTGCGCTGGAACTGGCTGCGCCTGCTGGCGGTCTTCGAGGCCGGCAGCGCCCGCGGCAACGTTTTCGGCGAACGCAACCGCTCCGCCTATGCCAGCATTGGCCTGGGCCTGCGCGCCCGCATCACCTGGTTCGTTGACATCGAAATCGAAGCGGGCATCGCCTTGCCGCTGATCGATGGCGATGGCGCGCGCTTCTTCGCCAGCACGCTCTGATACGAAAACCATTGGCGACAGCGGGGCGTGACTGTCACGCCGGCGCGTCGTTGCCTCCCGGCGCGCCGGCGAGCATCTGCTCATCGGAACAACGGCGGTTGTCGCACCGCTGTCTGCCAGCCACCGATTCGTTGGCAGCCGCCACGTCGACGATGCCAGGCGATGCGCGCGTCGGCCTGCGCCAGACCTACCACGCCAGCCGCTCGCGTTCCGTGCGGCGTGCAGACAATTCCTGTGTGCGCGAACGCACCGCAGGTCTTGGCCGCATCGAAACCGCGGACCGCTCAGCGATGGCGCTGCGCCAGCACTTCGGCGATGTCTGCCAGGCCCAGCCCGCGATCGGCCAGCAGCACCAGCAGGTGGAACAGCAGGTCCGCAGCTTCCTCGCCCAGTTTTTCTTCGGGCCCTGCGACTGCGGCCAGCGCGGTTTCGACGCCCTCTTCGCCGACTTTCTGCGCCATGCGCGCCGTGCCGGCGGCGAACAGGCGGGCAACGTAGCTGCTGTCGGGTGGCTGCGTCCGACGCTGGCCGATCAACGCCTCCAGCTCGTTGAGCCACGGATGCGCCCGCCCTTCGCCATCGAAGCAGCTGGCCGTGCCGCGATGACAGGTCGGCCCTGCGGGCAACGCCTGGCACAACAGGCTGTCGCGGTCGCAGTCGGCGGCGATACTGATCGCGCGCAGCACGTTCCCCGATGTCTCGCCCTTGCGCCACAACGCGCTGCGCGAACGCGAAAAGAAGTGCACCTCGCCACTGGCCAGCGTGCGATCCAGTGCCTCGCGGTCGCAATAGCCGAGCATCAGCACGCGGCCGTCATGGAAATGCTGGACGACCATCGGCAACAGGCCACCGCCTTTTTCCCAGTCCAGCGTCTCCGCCATACCTTCGGGGGCGCTCAAGGTCATCGCGTCCATCATCCAGCTCCTTGCATGTCGACACCGGCAACGGGCCGCACACGGATGCCGGAGGCGAGCAGCTGCCGCTTCAAGTCGGGAATGCGTAGTTCACCGCTGTGGAAGACACTGGCGGCAAGCGCCGCATCGGCGTCGGCTTCGTCGAAAACCGCGGCGAAATGGCGTGCATTGCCTGCGCCACCCGACGCGACCAGCGGCAGCCGCGTGGCCGCACGTACGCTGCGCGTCGTCACCAGGTCGTAGCCGTCGCGCGTGCCGTCGGCGCCGATGCAGTTGAGGACGATCTCGCCTGCGCCGCGATCGTCGACTTCACGCACCCAGGCCAGCAGTTCGCGGCCGCCGTCGCTGGCCAACGCAGGCTGGCCACTGTCACGACGCAGGCGGCCATCGAGGGTGTCCATGCCGACCACCACGCACTGGCTGCCGAAGCGAGCTGCTAGCTCATCCACCAGTCCGGGCTGCCGCAATGCCGGCGAATTGATGGAAACCTTGTCGGCACCCGCCGCGAGGACCGCTTCCGCGTCGGCCACGCCGCTGATGCCCCCGGCCACGCAGAATGGAATATCGAGGCAATCGGCCACGCGTTCGACCCAGCGGACGTCGACGCGGCGCCGCTGCGGGCTGGCGGTGATGTCGTAGAACACCAGTTCATCGGCACCCTCGACCGCGTAGCGCTGCGCCAGTTCGACGATGTCGCCGACGACGCGATGGTCACCGAAGCGTACGCCCTTGACGACGACACCGTCGGCGACATCGAGACAGGGAATGATCCGCCGCGCCAGCATCAGGCTGCCGCTCCGCGCACCCTGCCGATCGCCTCCAGCGGCAGCGTGCCGTCCAGCAGCGATGTGCCGGCGACCGCGGCGGCGACACCGCTGTCGGCGAGCCGGGCGAGGTCTGTGGGGTCGCGGACACCGCCGGAGGCGATCCACTGCAGCGTCGGCCAACCCGCCACCAGCCGCCGGTACAACGCGACGTTTGGCCCCGACGCATCGCCGTCGCGGGCAATGTCCGTGCTCAGCACATGCCGCAACCCGGCGTCGATGAAACGCGGCAGCAGGGTGTCGAGCCCGGCATCGGCGACCGACTGCCAGGCATCCACCGCGATGCGGCAGTCGCCTTCGGCGCCGACGTGCACATCGAGTGCCAGACAGAGGCGCTCGCCACCGAGATCCTGCAACCAGGCCGCGAACGTTTCCGGCTGACGCGCCGCCACGCTGCCGACGACCACACGCGAGGCGCCGGCAGCGAGCAGTGCATCGACGTGTCCGCGCGAACGCACGCCGCCGCCCCACTGCACCTGCAGACCCGTTGCAACGATACCGGACAGCAGATCCGAGGCACGCGGCTCTCCTGCCCGCGCGCCATCGAGATCGACGGCATGCAGCCAGTCGGCGCCGGCATCACGATATCGGCGCGCGAGCGCCAGTGGATCGACATCGAAATCGCGCTGTCGGGCGAAGTCGCCGCGATGCAGGCGAACGACCTTGCCGTCACGCAGGTCTATGGCGGGAATGAGTTTCACAGGTCGAGGAAATTGGCGAGCAGGCGGCGACCGGCCGCCGCGGATTTTTCCGGATGGAACTGGCAGCCGAACACGTTGCCGCGGCCGGCGACGGCGGTGAAGGCCGTACCGGATTCGCACTGCGCCAAGGTGTCGCTCGTGACCGGCACCGCGTAACCATGGACGAAATAGAACCACTCGCCCTCGTCGATGCCGTCAAGCAGGGGCGAAGCCGCGCAGCGCTGCAAGGTGTTCCAGCCCATGTGCGGCCAGGTCGGCGACGGCGGCAGTCGGCGTGCCCGTCCTTCCAGCAGGCCGAGCGCCTCGCCCTCGCCTTCGTCGCTGCCTTCGAACAGCAGCTGCATGCCCAGGCAGATGCCGAGCAGCGGCTGCGTCAAGCCTCGCAGCACCTCGACGAGCCCCTGCGCGTGCAAGGCGGCAATGGCCGGTGCCGCCGCACCGACGCCCGGCAGGACGACATGCGTCGCGGCGCGCACGACGGCAGGATCACTGCTGAATTCGATCGCCTGGCCGAGCCGGTCGAAGGCGCGCCGAACGGAACCGAAATTGGCGCCGCCGACCGGCACCGCGACGACGCGACGCGTGTTCACAGGCTGCCCTTGCTGCTGGGAACGGCGCGGTCGCTGCCGCGACGCACGGCATCGCGCAGGCAGCGACCGACCGCCTTGAAGCAGGCCTCGACCATGTGGTGCGTGTTCTCGCCGCGCACCGAAAGGTGCAGGGTCGCGGCCAGCGCATCGGCGAGGCTGCGGAAGAAGTGCGGCACCATTTCCGTGGACAGGCCGCCGACGCTGTCGCGGCCGAACCGGCCTTCGAACACGAAGCCCGCGCGACCGGACAGGTCCAGCGCCACCTGCGCCAGCGACTCGTCCATGGGCAACAGGAAGCCGTAGCGCTGGATGCCGCGACGGTCGCCCAGTGCCTCACGCAAGGCCTGGCCCAGTGCCAGCGCGCAGTCCTCGACGGTGTGGTGTTCGTCGATGTGCAGGTCGCCCTGGCAGGACAGGCGCAAGGCGAAGCCACCGTGCACGCCGAGCTGCTCCAGCATGTGGTCGAAGAATCCCAGCCCGGTGGCCACGACCGGCGTCGCCGCGGCATCGAGATCCACTTCGACGTCGATGCGCGTCTCGCGCGTCTGGCGCTGCACCCGTGCGCGCCGTGGCGCATCGAGCAGGTCGTGGATCAGGGCCGGCCAGTCCCAGTCGGCGCCCAGCCTGTAGCCGCGCAGACCCATATTGGACGCCAGCTTCAGGTCGGTGTCGCGATCACCGATCACCGCGCTGCGCGCGACATCGATGACGCCAGCGCGCAAATAGTGGCGGACCATGCCGATGCCCGGCTTGCGCGTGTCGGCGCCCTCCTCCGGCAGCGTCGGATCGATCAGGATCTCGTCGAAGGTGATGCCTTCGCTGGCGAGGATGTCGAGCAGCAGCGCCTGCGGACCTTCAAAGGTTTCGCGCGGAAAGGACGCGGTGCCGAGGCCATCCTGGTTGCTCACCATCACCAGCCGGTAGCCGGCATCGACAGCGCGACTCAGCGCGGAGATCGCACCCGGCACCAGGCGTAACTTCGCATAACTGTCGATCTGGAAATCGTCGGGTTCCTGGATCAGCGTGCCGTCACGATCGACGAACAGGACCTTGGCGCTCATGCCGGCACCGCTTCGGTCATCGCCGCCAGCGCCTCGAGCACGCGCGCGTTTTCGTCCGGGCTGCCGATGGTTACGCGCAGGCACCCGTCCAGCCCCTGTTGCGCCGAGACGTCGCGCACGATGATGCCGGCGTCGAGCAGGTTCCGGTACGCGACCTTCGCATCCGACAGCCGCAGCAGGAGGAAATTGCCCTGGCTCGGCCAGACCTGCAGCACCGCCGGGCAGCGCGCCAGTTGCGCCTGCCAGTGATCACGCTGCTGGCGGATGGCGGCGATGCGCTGCACGGTGACGACCAGACTCTGCGCGTCGAGCACGCGCAAGGCGGCTTCGACGCAGGGTGTGGGCAACGGATACGGTGGCGCGATCGCCGCGACCAGTCCGACCAGCGCCGGCGACGCCATCAGGGTGCCGACCCGCGCACCGGCCAGCGCATGCGCCTTGGACAGCGTGCGCAGCACGACCAGGTGGGGATATCGGTCCAGCATCGCGGCGGCGCTGGTCGTATCCGAAAACTCGATATAGGCCTCGTCCACGACCAGCAGTGCACGGCCGTCGAGGGCGCGCAACAGCGGTTCGACCAGATCGTGGTAGCTGGTGCCGGTGGGATTGTTCGGCGAACACAGAAAGACCAGGCGTGTGTCGGCATCGACCTGCGCGAGGATGCGCTCGACCGACAGCGCGAAACCGTCCTCACCCTGCAGCGCCACCTCGCGGCAGCCGGCGCCCTGGATGCGCGCGGCGATGCGGTACATGCCGAAGCCCGGCGCCAGTGCGACGATGTTGTCGATGCCGGCGCGGCAGAAGGCGCGGATGAGCAGGTCGATGGCCTCGTCGCTGCCGCGTCCGACAAACAGCTGGTCGTCCCGCACGCCGTAAAGCTGCGCCAGCGCGCGGAGCAGTGCCGGCGGCTGCGGTGCCGGATAGCGGTTCAGATCGAGCGTGTCGCCGCAGGGTGACCAGGGCGCTTCATTGGCGTCGAGGCGCACGGCGACCGGCGCGCCCATGCGTCGTGCCGAGGCATAGGGCACGAAGCCGGCGAGATCCGGCCGCACGAGATCGAGCGGGTTCATGCCGCCGCTCCATCATCACTCGCCACGGACAGACGCGCCAGACGCAGGTCGACGGCACGCGCATGCGCTTCCAGCCGCTCGGCACGCGCCAGCACCGCCGCTTCCGGGCCGATGCCGCGCAGGCCGTCGGCGCTGAGCTCCTGCACGCTGATGCGGCGCAGGAAGCTGTCGACGCCGACGCCACCGCAGGAACGCGCCCAGCCCAGCGTCGGCAGGACATGATTGGGACCGGCGCAATAGTCACCGACGGTCTCCGGTGACCACGGCCCCAGGAAGATGCTGCCGGCATGCACGATGCGCGGCAGCAGGCGACGCGGTTCACGCGTCTGGATGATCAGGTGTTCGGGTGCATAGCGATTGGACACGTCAGTCGCCTGCGCAAGATCGCGAACCTGCAGCAGCCGTGCGTGTTCGAGCGCCGCGCCGGCGATCTCAGCGCGCGGCAGGCGCGTGGCCTGCTCGCGTGTACAGCGTTCGACGGCATCCAGCAGCGCCGCGTCCGGGCTGACCAGCACCACCTGCGAATCGGCACCATGTTCCGCCTGCGCCAGCAGGTCGGCGGCGACGATATCCGGGTCGGCGCTGTCGTCGGCGATCACCAGCACTTCCGAAGGACCAGCCGGCAGGTCGATGGATGCACCGGCCGGATCAGCGGCCACTTCCATCTTCGCCTGCGTGACCCAGGCATTGCCCGGACCGAACAGTTTGTCGCAGCGAGGAACACTGGCGGTGCCGTAGGCCATGGCGGCAATCGCCTGCGCGCCGCCGAGCTTGAAGACGCGCTGCACGCCACACAACCGCGCCGCCATCAGGATCAGCGGATCGACGGTGCCGTCGCGTCCTGGCGGTGTCGCCAGCACGACTTCCGGACAACCGGCGATGCGTGCCGGCACGGCCAGCATCCACACCGTCGAAGGCAGCGGCGCGCTGCCGCCGGGTGCATACAGGCCGACGCGCTGGATCGGACGCAACAGCGATTCGCAGACCACGCCGGGCGCCGTCTGCACGCGCAGGCGCGAAGGCATCTGCGCCTGGTGGAAAGTTTCGATACGCGCAGCTGCAGCCGCCATCGCGGCCTGCACCTGCGCTGGCACCTGCGCCTGCGCGGCGGCGAACTCCGCCTCCGCGACTTCGAAGGTCTGAAGTTCGCAGCCATCCAGCTGCGACGTCAGACGACGCAGTGCCGCATCGCCATCGCGACGCACGTCTGCGATGAGGCCGCGCACGGTGGCGATCAATGCGCCATCGCGGATCGGCTGCGGCCGCGCCAGCGCGCGCTCGCGGCTTTCGGCGTCGAGGGTGTTCCAGTCAATCCGTTTCATGCCAGCACCTGATCCACCGCCATCACCATCAATCCGCGCGCGCCGACCTGGCGCAGCGCCTCCAGATGCGACCAGTCGAGGCTGCGATGGCAGAGCGCCTGCACGGAAATCTGGTCGGGCTGGCCGTCCAGGCACATGACGCTGGGTGCCTGGCGCGACGGCAGCAGGCGGGTGATGTCGGGCAGTGCCGAGCGCGGCGCCTGCAGCATCAGCAGGCGCACCTGCGCACCCGACAGCGCGCCATCGATGCGCGCTTGCAGGCGTTCCGCCAGCTCCGCCAACACCGGCGGCAACGTCCGGGGTGTCAGAGCCAGGACCGCTTCGCTTTCCAGAACCGTCGCCACTTCTCGCAGCTGGTTGGCCTGCAGGGTGGCGCCGGTGGACACCAGATCGCAGATCACGTCGGCCTTGCCCAGGCGCGGTGCGATCTCGACCGACCCGTTCAGCGTGACGACCTCGGCATCCACGCCCTGGCGCTCGAGCCAGGCGGCCAGCAACGCGGGATAGGACGTGGCGATGCGAAGGCCTGCGAGATCGGCGGCGGATTCGAACGGCATGTCCTGCGGCACCGCGACGGCGAGATGACAGCGGCCGAAGCCCAGCGTGCTCACCACTGTCGGGAACTGCACGTCGGGCTCGGCCAGCGACTGCTCGTCGAGCACGTTGCGGCCGACCATGCCGAGCTCGCAGCTGCCTTCGCGCAACAGGCCGGGAATGTCGTCGTCACGGACCAGCAGGACGTCGATCGGCAGGTTGTCGCCGAACAGGAAAAGACGATCCCGGCTGGCGCGGAAGGACAGGCCGGCACGACGCAGCAGGTCCAGCGAGGTCTCGGCCAGGCGGCCGGATTTCTGGACGGCGATGCGCAGACGGTCACGCGGCGCGTTCATGCCTGCGCTCCGCTCGACGCCGCGGCCCGCCGCGTCCGTCCGAGGACACGACGCGCAGCCAACCGATAGCCACCGGCGCCCTGCTCCAGGCAACGGGCGACGCGACCGATGGTGGTGATGCTGACCGCCGTCTGCTCGTGGATCGACCGGTAAGGCTCGCCTTCAAGCAGGTGCGGCACCACGCACCAGCGGTCGCGCATGGCTTCGCGCTCGGCCGGGGTACACAGGTCGTCGAGCAGGGCGCGCATCTCGTCCACGGTGCGCATTGCCAGCAGGGCCTCGCAGAGCATGCGCTCGGCGCGTTCGGGGTCCTGCACGGCGGTCTGGCGTCGCTTCATGGCTCATCCAATGTGTTAATGCGTTAATACGTTGGCGCACACTACAGACTGAACGCCGGCGGGTCAAGGCGCCGGCTGCGCTTGCTGCACCGCGGCAGCGCCCGGATAATTGCCGCCATTCATCCCACACGCGCGCCACGCCGTCGCCGGCGCCAGGATTCCACGACATGAGTTCTCAGCCCGACATGTCGCCGGCACCGCTGGCGGCCGCTTCCGGACAGCCCGAAGGCAACCCTGCCCTGCGCGGCTACGCCGTCGAGAACGTCCTCGAAGTCCGGCACTGGAACGACGGCCTCTTCAGCTTCAAGACCACGCGCGATCCGGGCTTCCGCTTCCGCGCCGGCCAGTTCGTGATGATCGGCCTGGACGTCGAAGGCAAGCCGCTGATGCGCGCCTACTCGATCGCCAGCCCGAGCTGGGAAGAACACCTGGAGTTCTTCAGCATCAAGGTGCCGGACGGGCCGCTGACCTCGCGCCTGCAGCACATCCAGGTCGGCGACCGCATCCTGATGAGCCGCAAGCCCACCGGCACGCTGGTGCTCGACGACCTCAAGCCCGGCAAGCGCCTGTTCCTGCTGGCGACCGGTACCGGCCTGGCGCCCTTCGTCTGCCTGGCGATGGAGCCGGAAACCTACGAGCGCTTCGAGCAGGTCGTCATCGTGCACGGCGTCCGCGAAGTCGCCGACCTCGCCTATCGCGACCTGTTCGAACAGGGTCTGTTCGAGCACGAGTACCTGGGCGACCTGGTGCGCGGCAAGCTGCTGTACTACCCGACGGTGACGCGCGAGGCGTTCCGCAACACCGGCCGGATCACCGACCTGATCGCCAGTGATGCGCTGACCGGACAACTCGGCCTGCCGCCGCTCGACCCGGCGAACGACCGCCTGATGCTCTGCGGCAGCCCGCAGATGCTCGCCGACACCGCGCGCCTGCTCGACGAACGCGGCTTCAAGGTGTCGCCGCGCACCCGCGAGCCGGGCGACTACGTCATCGAACGCGCCTTCGTTGACAAATAGCCATCGGGCCGACCAACGGTGTCGCCGCCCCGCCGTTCCTGCTGCATCGGTTCAATCTTCGCCCCGACGGCAACTCAGCGCTCGCGGTAGTACATGCGCATGGCCAGCGGCGCGAAGACGGCGGTGAC
>CAZYHP010000101.1:0-10843 GCA_964647135.1 uncultured Rhodanobacteraceae bacterium | reverse complement strand
GCATCACGAAACCTGCGGACAGCGACGACGAACTGGAACGCATGGTCGGCTGCGCCGAGGCCGTGCTGGAGAAGCTCGGCCTGCCGTACCGTCGCATGCTGCTGTGTACCGGCGACATGGGTTTTTCCGCCGCCAGGACCTACGACCTGGAAGTCTGGCTGCCCTCGCAGCAGACCTATCGCGAAATTTCCTCTTGCTCCAACTGCGAGAGTTTCCAGGCGCGGCGCATGCAGGCGCGCTGGCGCAATCCGGAAAGCGGCAAGCCGGAACTGGTGCATACGCTCAACGGTTCCGGCGTCGCCGTCGGTCGCGCGCTGATCGCGGTGATGGAGAACTACCAGAACGCCGACGGCTCGATCACGGTGCCGGACGTGCTGCGCCCCTACATGGGCGGCCTCGAGCGCATTGCCTGAGGACATGAAGGCCGCCCGGCCAGCGCGGCGCGCACCGGTGACGCAGGGAATGCCCGCGACATGAGCCAGGCCTTTGTCCTCGGTGAAGCAAGCGGCACCACCGCGGCCGCGAACGCGGGCGGCGACGCAGCGCAGGTGCTGGGTCCGGGTGGCCAGTTCGCCAGCAAGGTGGACGGCTTCCGCGTGCGCAGCGGCCAGCTTGCGCTCGCAGAGGCCATCGAGCAGGCCATCGACGGGCGCGAAGCGCTGGTCGCCGAAGCCGGCACCGGCACCGGCAAGACCTATGCCTACCTGGTGCCGGCCCTGCTGTCCGGCCGCCGCGTCATCGTGTCCACCGGTACCAAGGCGCTGCAGGACCAGCTCTACCAGCGCGACCTGCCTCGGGTATGCCGCACGCTTGACCTGCGGCCGCGCACTGCGCTGCTGAAGGGGCGCGGCAACTACGTCTGCCTGTATCGCCTCGACCAGACCTGGCGCGAAGGCCGCTTCGTGCGTCGCGAAGACGCCGAAGTGGTGCAGCGCCTGCGCGAATTCGCGGCGGGCAGCGGCGACGGCGACCTCGATGTATTTCCCGAACTGACGGAAGACGCCGGCCTGCGCGCCCGCGTCACCTCCAGCCGCGACAACTGCCTGGGCGGCGAATGTCCGCTGTATTCCGACTGTTTCGTCGTCAAGGCGCGACGCGCGGCGCAGGACGCCGACGTCGTGGTCGTCAACCATCACCTGCTGCTGGCCGACTTCGCGCTCAAGCAGGAGGGCTTCGGCGAAATCCTGCCCGGCGCGGGCGCCTTCGTGCTCGATGAGGCCCACCAGTTCCCGGAAACGGCGGCCCAATTCCTGGGTGCCAGTCTCAGCGACTACATGCTGCGCGAGATCGCCGCCGACCTGATGCGCGAGTGCGGCGATGTCAGCGGCGCACTTGGTGTGGTGCGCGCGCCGCTCGACGCGCTGGATGCGACGATCAAGCAGCTGCGCCTGGCTTTCGAAGGCCAGTCGTCGCGCGGCACGGCAGAAAGCCTTGCCGGGCAGGAAGCGATCGCGTCGGCGCTGGCCAGCCTTGATCGCGCGCTGGCCGACCTTGGCGCGGTGCTCGCCGGTCTCGCCGGCAGCAGCTCCGGCATGGACACCCTGGCGGAGCGCGTGCATGACGCCGCCAGCCGTCTGGGACGCTGGCGGCGTGATCTCGATGGCGGTGACGATCAGGAGGCGGCGGATTCGCAGAACGGTGGCGACCAGGAAGGGCAGGCGACCGGCGATGACGATGACGCCATCCGCTGGTACGAGCTGTCGCAGCGCGGCTTCCGTTTCAGCCTGACGCCGTTGAATGTCGCCGGTCCGCTGGCGCAGTTCCGTGCGCAGTCGCGCGCGGCCTGGATCCATACCTCCGCGACCCTCGCAGTGGCCGGGGATTTCGACCTGTTCTGCCGACGCATGGGCTTGCCCGACGCGCAGGTGCTGGCGCTGGACAGTCCCTTCGACTATTCGCGGCAGTCGTTGCTGTATCTGCCGCGCGGCCTGCCGGAACCGAACCATGCCGCCTGGCAGGGCGCGATGCTCGACCATGTCGTCGAACTGCTGCGTGCTTCAGGGGGTCGCGCGCTGCTGCTGTTCACCTCGCATCGCGCACTGCGCTTCGTTGCCCAGGCACTGCCCGAGGAAGTGGACTTTCCATTGTTCGTGCAGGGCACCGCCGGCAAGCATCGGCTGCTGGAGCAGTTCCGCGCCTCAGGCAATGGCGTGCTGCTCGGCGCGGCCACCTTCTGGGAAGGCGTCGACGTACCGGGCGACGCCTTGTCGCTGGTGGTGATCGACCGCTTGCCCTTCGCGCCGCCCGACGATCCGGTGCTGGCGGCGCGCATGGCGGCGATCCGCAACGAGGGCGGCGATCCGTTCAACGACTGGCAGGTGCCGCAGGCGGCACTGGCGCTGAAACAGGGCGTGGGTCGACTGATCCGCAGCCAGGACGATCGCGGCGTCGTCGCGCTGCTCGATCCGCGCGCGCGCAGCAAGGGTTACGGGCGACGCATCCTCGCTGCGCTGCCGCCGATGCCGGTCACCGACGACCCGGCGCGGGTGAGGGCGTTCTTCGCGCCGTCCGACAGGGAAGCGCACCCGCCGGTGCAATAACGCGAGCACGGTCCACGCCAGTCCGTGACAGAGCGCGCCGCCCTTGCGCGAAAACCGTCCGCCGCTATGGCCGGCGGAGCGCGATCGCCCCCGGCCTGGTGTCCGCCACGCCCGCGTCCTTCCCGTCCCGAGTCCGCTTTTCCCGGCCATAGCCGGGCTGATCCTCGTCCCGTGTTCCGCGCCGACGGGGTCCATCCACAGGTGCGTCAATGCTGCCGGCGCCATCCGTTTCCCGGGCGGGTCCTGTCCTGATGGCGTCGATGCCGGAGTCGTGACACCGCGTCGCGAAGGTGGCGCCGCCAGCGCCGCCGCGCCAGGGGCCGGTCCGGATGAGGACGACGACGGCTTCGACAACAGGGCTTCCCGCGCTGGTGTCGGTCCATGCCACTTCCGAGGCCTGCGCCGGTTTTTCCGACGGCTTCGCACACCGACATCGTGCGGTTCTGGCACAGTGGCGTCCGGTGAAGGTCGTGGCCCTGCAGCGTCCGGGCGAATCCGGCCGCAACCGGATATTGAAGGACCGTGGAGTCGAACAGATGCAGAGCGATGCGCAAGGCAGTGCCGACAGGCTCCTGGCGCGCGTCTGCAAGCACCGGTTCATTCCCGCCGTGCAGCAGTCGCTGGTGGCGGGTGAACGCTTCCGCCGGCCACGCCTGGAACCGCCGCACCGACACGCCCACGACAGGATGCCGCCATGACCCCGCTGTCCCCGGACACCCGAAAGCTCGTCGATCTCGCGCAGGAACGACTGGTGCCCACCTACCGCCCGCGCGACCTGATCCTGGATCACGGGTCGGGCGCCACGCTATGGGACATCGATGGTCGCGACTACATCGACTTCACCGCCGGGATCGCGGTGAATGCGCTGGGCTATGGCGATGCCGACGTGATCGCGACGCTGCAGGAACAGGCTGGCAAGATCTGGCATACCAGCAACATCTTCTACAGCGAACCGCCGCTGCATCTGGCCGGGGAGCTCATCGACGCGAGTGGTTTCGCGCAGCGCGTGTTCTTCTGCAATTCCGGCGCGGAGGCCAACGAGGCGGCAATCAAGTTGGCGCGCCGTTGGGCGACGCAGCAGGGTCGGGAACCCGGACGCCGCACGATCCTCACCTTCGAAGGTTCCTTCCACGGCCGCACGCTGGCAACGGTCACCGCGACGGCACAGCCGAAATACCAGGCGGGTTTCGAGCCCTTGCCGGGCGGATTCCGTTACGCGCGCTACAACGACATCCTGGCCTTCGACAGCGCATTCAGCGACGACGTGGCGGCCGTGCTGGTCGAACCGGTGCAGGGCGAGGGGGGTGTGGTGCCGGCCGATCCGGCCTTTCTGCAGTTCGTGCGACGCCGCTGTGACGAAGCCGGTGCGCTGCTGATGTTCGACGAGATCCAGACCGGCATGGGCCGCACCGGCCGTCTCTGGGCGCACGAACACGCCGGCGTGAAGCCGGATGTGATGACTTTGGCCAAAGGCCTGGGCGCAGGATTCCCGATCGGCGCGATGCTGGTCGCCGAGGGCGCGGCGCCGGTGCTGGAGTTCGGCAGCCATGGCACCACCTTCGGCGGCAATCCGCTCGCGGCCGCCGTCGCCCGCGTGGCCCTGCGCAAGCTCTCGTCGGCGGCGATCCAGGACAATGTCAGCGCCCGCGCGAAACAGCTGCGCGACGGACTGGCGGCGTTGAATACGCGGCTGGGCGGCGTGTTCCAGGGCCTGCGTGGCTACGGCCTGATGCTGGGCGCCGTGCTGGCCGACAGCTGGAAGCCACGGATGGGCGAGATCCTCGATGCTGCCGCTGCGAATGGGGTACTGGTGCTGCAGGCCGGGCCGGAAGTGTTGCGTTTCGTGCCACCACTGGTCATCTGCGAAGACGAGACGGCGGAAGGCCTTGCGCGCCTTGAACGCGCGCTCGCGTCGATGCCGTCAACGACGGACGCCTGACGCGGGATCGGCGTGCCACTCAAGGGCACGCCGCACGGCGCTGACGATCGCGCGCGGCGTGATCGTCGCGCCGGTGACGTGATCGAAGTCGCCGCCGTCGCGACGCACGTGCCAGCGCGCCGCGGGCGGATCGTCGAGGGATCGTCCGGCCAGGGCCACCAGCAAGCCGGCGCCGCTGTGCGTGTAGGCATCGCCGACGCCGGCCGTTTCGTTGTGGCGGACAACGCGGATGCCGATCACGCGACCCTCAACGGAAATCGCAATCAACAGATCCAGTGCGCCGCCATAACCTTCGTTCGCCGTGGCGGTCACCACGGTGGCGCGAGGCCTGCCGGCCAGGCGGATCGGGTAGACCTGTTGTGGACCGGGTCCCAGCCGTGAATCGGAAAGGGTGACCGCTTCGGCGAGCGGATCATTGTCGAACGCCACGTCGCCGAGCAGCTCGCGCAGGGGTGCCAGCGCCTGCTGCACGACCTGCACCTCGAAGCGAGGCGACAGCAGGTGATGCGTCATCGTCAAGACCGCCATGACGGCGAATGCGATGCACACGGATACCGCGACCCTGCGCGAAAGCGGCGAGGTCATCGTCATCGCCCGAAGGTCCGCGGCGCGCTGTGGCGGTCGATCAGCGGTGCCAGCCCGTTCATCAGAAGGAGGGCGAAGGCGATGCCGTCGGGATGCTGGCCCCACGCGCGAAAGACCAGCACCAGTGCCGCGAAACCAAAGCCGAACAGCCAGCGTCCACGCGCCGTGCCGGCACCGCTGACCGGATCACTGGCGATGAAGAACGCCGCCAGCAGCAGGCCGCCCGACAGGAGATGGTGCAGCGGCGAGGCGTTGAGGTCGCCATCGAGAATCCACAGCGGCATCGCCAGCAGAACGATGCCGCCGATGACCGACAGTGGCGTGCGCCAGTCGACGACGCGCATGGCGCACAACAGCAACCCACCGAGCGCGAAGGCGATGGCGCTCCAGCCGGTACCCGGTCCGGCGTCGGAGATCCGTGCATCGGCCTGCATTTCCGGCAGCGTCAGGCCACGCGCGGCCAGTTCGTGCTCGACCGTCAGCGCTGTCGCCCCGGTGATCGCGTCCCAGCCACCGGGCAGCACGCCCGTGAGGATGGCGCGCAGGGTATCGATGACATCGGGCAGAGCTTCGCCCGCGGCAGTCGTCCAGCGCGTCAATTCAAGCGGCCAGCACAGCAGCACCAGCACGTAGCCGACCATTGCCGGATTGAAGAGATTCCGTCCGAGGCCGCCGAACGCATGCTTGGCCAGCCCGATGGCGGCCAGCATGCCGGCCGCGGCAATCCACCACGGCGCCAAAGGTGGAATGCACAACGCGAACAGCCAGGCAGTCACCAGCGCACTGCCATCGGTCAGGAAACGCGACAGTGCCTGCCCGCGCAGGCGCAGCATCGCCGCTTCGACCAGCAGGGCGAACACCGTGCACAACAGCACCTGCACGATCACGCCGCTGCCGAGCAACGCCGTCTGCACCAGCGTGCCCGGCAGCAACGCGGCGCAGACCAGCAGCATGACGCTGCGCAAACCGCGCGCCGGCGGCCGATGCGGTGCCGGTGCGGTCTCGAAGGTTCTCATGGGCCGGATTGCCCGTCGTCGTTGTTGCCGCGCTTGCCGGCGCGAGCCTTTGCCAGCGCAGCGGCCAGCACATCGGGCATGGCGGTTGCGCTGGACGCGACCGGGCCACGATTCGCCAGCGCCGCGCGTTCGCGTTCGGCGAGGCGACGCGAGCGTTCCCCGGCAAGCCTCGCCAGGCGCGCGTTGCGCGCGTGATGCGCTGTCCGCGAACGGTCCGAAAGCGCACGTTCACTGGCGGCAAGCGCGACTTCGCCCAGGCCATGTCGCAGCCAGTGCAGCAGGGGAATGTGGCTGGGGCAGACGGTGTCGCACAGTCCGCACTCGATGCAGTCATCGAGGCCGCGTTCGACCGCCGCCGCGAGTTCATCGCCGCGGATATCGGCGACAATGCGTTGCGGCAGCAGGCGCGATGGGCAGACGCGCGCGCATTCGCCGCAACGGATGCAGGGCATCTCCACCACATCGACCGGCAGTTCCGCTGACGTCAGCACGATGACGTTGTAGGTGCCCTTGCTGACCGGAATGTCGTCATGCGGCAGTGACGGGCCGGTCATCACGCCACCGGCAACGAGCCGGCGCGCGTGTTCCGTGTAGCCGCCGGCGGCCGCAACGACGTCGGCGATCGGCGTTCCGAGCGGTACATCGAACACACAGGGCTCGCGCACGCCGCGACCGGCGACGGTGACCACGCGCGACAGCAGCGCTTCGCCATGCGCAACGGCGCGCCAGGCGGCGGCGATGGTGGCGACATTGAACACCAGTACACCGCGGTCGCGCGGCAGTGTGTCAGCGGCGATCGCCACGCCGGTGACCGTATGCACCAGTTGGCGTTCGCTGCCCTGCGGGTAGCGCGCCGGCACGGCGGTGATTTCAACAGGGGCCGCATCGCTGTTGCCGGTCCGTGCCCGATGCAGCGCAGACAGCGCATGGGGCAGGCAGGCATTGACGGCGATCACCACGCGGCTGGCGGACAGGACCTGGCCCAGCAGGATCGCGCCGGCCACGACGTCATCGCTGCGATGGCACATGACGGCGGCATCGCTGCCGGCGCAGGGGTCGGATTCGGCGCCGTTGACGATCAGCGTGTGGATGTCCGGTCCGGCAGCGGCCAGCTTCGCCGCAGTCGGGAAAGTGGCGCCGCCCAACCCGACAATCCCGGCCGCCTGCAGGCGGTCTGCGATAGCGAAGCGATCGAGTTGTCGCCAGTCGGCCAGCGGCGGCAACGTCACGTCTTCGCCATCGCGGTCGTCGCAGTCGATCTCCACGCAGGTGATCGCCCGGCCAGAGGGATGACCGGTTTCGCGTGCGGCAATTGCCCGCACGATACCGCTGCATGACGCGTGTACGTCGGCCGAGTATTCGTCCAGCCCGACACCGATGCGTTCACCGCGCGCCACGCGCTGGCCGACGTCGACGCAGGGGCGAGCCGGCGTGCCCTGGTGCTGGAGCAGCGGCACGTAGACACGCGCCGGTGTCGCCAGACGACGCAGTGGCCGCTCGACCGCCGCCAGCGGCGATGGCTCGATCGTCACTCCGCCGGGGAAACGCGCGCCGGCCACGGCGGGCGACTCAGGTACGACGCGCCACTGCGAAGCCGGCGAGGAAGGCGAGGGCGTCGCGATGGCGGGACGGCGGCAGCGCATCCAGTGCGCTGACCGCGCGGGCCGCGAACGTCTCCGCGTGGTCGCGTGCGTAGCCGATGCCGCCGTGCTCGCGGATGGCGGCCAGAACCCCCGGAAGATGTTCGCGGCCACCGCTTTCGATGGCGTCGCGCAGGTCCCGCTGCTGGGTGGCGGAAGCCTGGCCGAGCGCATGGATCAGCGGCAGGGTCGGCTTGCCCTCGGCGAGATCGTCGCCGAGGTTCTTGCCCAGATCGGCCTCATCGGCCTCGTAGTCGAGAATGTCGTCGGCGATCTGGAAGGCCATGCCGAGGCTGTGGCCGTACTCGCGCAAGGCCCGCTGTTCTTCCAGTGGACGACCGGCCAGCATCGCGCCCAGTTCGGTCGCGGCGGCAAAAAGAATGGCCGTCTTGCGTTCGATCACCCGGAAGTAGTCGTCTTCGCTGGTGTCGGGATTGTTGAGGTGCATCAGCTGCAGCACCTCGCCTTCGGCAATCGCGTTGGTGGTGTCCGCAAGCAGGCGCATCACGGCCATCCGGTCCAGGTCGACCATCAGCTGGAACGAGCGCGAATACAGGAAGTCGCCAACCAGCACGCTGGCGGCATTGCCGAATACCGCGTTGGCGGTGCTGCGACCGCGACGGAGCCCCGATTCATCGACGACATCATCGTGCAGCAGCGTTGCGGTATGGATGAATTCGATGATCGCGGCTGCGGCGATGTGGTCGTCGCCACGGTATCCGGCGGCGCGCGCCGCCAGCAGCACCACCAGCGGACGCAGGCGCTTGCCGCCGGCGATGATGTGCTCGGCCACCTGGTTGACCAGCACGACCTGCGACTGCAGTCGACCGCGGATGAGCGCATCGACGCGGCGACAGTCTTCGGCGGCCAACGCCTGGACATCGGCGAAGTCACGGAAGCTGTCGGTACTGGGCGCGGGGGCGAGCTGGACGGTCAAAGTCATCGATCCTGACCGGCGATGGGCCGGTGACGCAGGCGATTATACGGTGCGCCCGCGCACGCGGTCGGCCGGTCATCGCCGCACGCGGTCGGATCACGGTGGGTGCACAGCATCGTATCCGTCGCCGCCGCCGCAGTCAGGGCAAAGGACAACCGAATGCGACCGCGGTGGTGTAACGGGGTCGCGTTCGGCAGACTATGCATTCCGTCCCGTCTGTTGTCGCCTGTGAAGCTCTCTCCGCTTGAACGCCGGGCTGCATTGGCGCTGGCCCTGGTGGTGGGCCTGCGCATGTTCGGCCTGTTCCTCATCCTGCCGGTGTTCGCCGCGCAGGCGCGGGCCTATCCGGACGCCGTGCCGTGGTTGATCGGCCTGGCACTGGGCGTGTACGGGCTGGGCCAGGCCCTGCTGCAGCTGCCTTATGGGCTGTTGTCCGACCGGATCGGGCGGCGCGAGACGATCAGCATCGGGCTGCTGCTGTTCGCGCTGGGCGGCGTCGTTGCCGCCTTTGCAGGCACGCTGAAGGCGGTGGTCGCCGGTCGCGCGCTGCAGGGCATGGGCGCCGTCTCCGGCGCCGCATTGGCGCTGGCGGCCGACCTGACCCGCGACGCGGTGCGCGGCAAGGTGATGGCCATCCTCGGCATCAGTATCGGCGCCTCCTTTGTGCTCGCGCTGCTGTTGGCTGCGCCGCTGTTCGCGTTGGGCGGCCTGCCTTTCCTCTTTGGCGCCACCGCAGCGCTGGCCCTGGCGTCGCTGGTGGTGTTGTGGCTGGCCGTTCCGGCACCGGAACGCCCCGCGGCACCGGCCGCGGTGACCCCCGGCTCGCTGCTCGGCGTGCTTGGAGACCGCCGCCTGCTGCTGCTCGACCTCAGTGTGTTCGTCCTGCATGCGCTGCTGACGGCGGCGTTCGTCGCCTTGCCGACCCTGCTTGGCAACCGTCTGGGCCTGCCGCTGCCGCAGCACTGGCACTTCTATCTGCCGGTGATGATCGCTGCCGCACTGAGCCTGGGCGTGTTCGTGGGCGGTCGCGCCAGCACGCTGACCGGGCTGGGCTGGCGGCAGATCGCCGCGCTGGCCCTCTGTGCGACCGGACTGGCGGTGCTCGCTATCGGCCAGGGCACGGTCATGCTGGGATTCGGCGGCTTCGCATTCTTCGCGGGCTTCACCGCGCTGGAGGCGCTGATGCCGACCATGGTGTCGCGACTGGCACCGGTGTCCCGCCGCGGCGCGGCGCTTGGCGCCTACGCCAGCCTGCAGTTCCTGGGCGCCTTCGTCGGTGGCCTGGTCGGCGGCGTGCTGCTGGGCCGTCTGGGCGAACCGGGCGTGTTGCTCGGCGCGGCGGCGCTGGCGGCGGCCTGGTGCGTGATATTGCTGTTCCTGCAGCGCGGCCTGGGTCAACTGTCCAAGCGCTGAGGCGCCCGGCATCCGGTCCGGCCCAGGTCGGAAAATTCCCAGTCGTCACGGCGCGTTTCGCGGCCGTCGGCAGGGTCGATCGGCGGGCCGGGCCCTTGGGGGCGCATGCTATTCTGGCCACCGTTTACGGATCACTTTGCGAGGCTTGCACGCATGGCACGAGGCATCAACAAGGTCATTCTGGTCGGCAATCTGGGCAACGACCCGGAGACCCGCTACACGCCCTCCGGCGCCGCGGTGACCACCATCAGCGTGGCCACCTCGGAATCCTGGACGGACAAGCAGAGCGGCCAGAAGCAGGAGCGCACCGAGTGGCACCGGGTCAAGTTCTTCGGCCGGCTGGCCGAGATCGCCGGCGAGTACCTGCGCAAGGGATCGCAGGTCTACGTCGAAGGCTCGCTGCGCACCGACAAGTACACCGACAAGCAGGGCATCGAACGCTACAGCACCGATATCGTCGCGAACGAAATGCAGATGCTCGGCGGTCGCGGTGAAGGCGGCGGCGGTGGCGCCCCGCGCAGTGGCGGCAGCGAGCGCGGCGCCCCGCGTGGCGGCCAGGGTGGCCAGGGCGGTGGCTACGGAGAAGCCGCGGGGCGCGCTCCGGCACGCCACGAACAGGCCGCGCCCATGGCCGACGATTTCGCGGATGACGACATTCCGTTCTAGGAAACACATGTCCTAAAGTGTTGAGAAAGATCCATCGAAGGCCCCGCTTTTGCGGGGCTTTTTCATGTTTGGATGGGCGAAGGGCAGTGAGGGCTGCGTCCACGTTG
>CAZYHP010000100.1:0-11003 GCA_964647135.1 uncultured Rhodanobacteraceae bacterium | reverse complement strand
TTGTAGCTGCGTCGCTTGCTGCGCACGCGTTTGCCGGGGTTGCCGCGGGGCTTGACGTTTCCCGCGGGCAACGCCGCTGGCAATCGGCACGACGCTTCGGGGAGCCGCTATTCTGGCCGGCATGACCGACAACGCGTTCTTCCACCACGTCGACCGCATTCTCGACCTCGTCCTTGACGTGCCGAAAGACGCCCGCCACGACCACGTGCGCGATGCCTGTGGCGGGGATGAGGACCTGTTGAAGGCTGTCATGGCGATGCTGGACACCATTGAGGCCAGCGACGGATTCATGGAGAGCGGTGCGACCGACAATGCCATACCCATTCCACCGCCTCGACTGGGCGCCTGGCTGCCCGAACGACTGATCGGCAAAGGCGGCATGGGCGAGGTGTGGCTTGCGCGGCGTTGCGATGGCCAGTTCGAACAGCAGGTCGCCATCAAGCTGCTCCCCGGGTCGTGCCAGCCGTCTGATGTCGAGCGTTTCATGGCCGAGCAGAAGACGCTGGCGCGCCTGGAACACCCCGGTATCGCCCGTCTGCTCGATGCCGGCCGCGCACCCGACGGCCGTCCCTACATGGTGATGGAGTATGTGCAAGGTCAGGACATCGTGAGTCATTGCCGGACTCACGCCCTTTCCCTGCCGCAGCGGCTGGCGCTGTTCCGGCAGGCCTGCGCCGCCGTGGCGTTCGCGCATACTCACCTCGTCGTGCACCGCGACCTCAAACCGCACAACATTCTGGTCGCCCGCAATGACCGGGTGGTGTTGCTCGACTTCGGCATCGCCCGATTGATCGACAGCGCCTCAGCCAGTGTGCGCAGCGACACCGTGGTGCAACTCACGCCGCACTATGCGGCCCCCGAACAACTGGCGAACGAACCGCAATCCACGCTCACCGATGTCTACGGGCTGGGGCTGTTGCTGTACGAGATGCTGGCCGGACGTGCGCCGTGGCAGGATCTGAGCGGCGGAAGTCAGCTGGTGCTGCTGCAACGCATGCTGGCCGGTGCTCCCGCACTGCCCAGCTCAGTGAGCTGCGGCGCCATTCCCCGTCGCGTGCTGCGCGGTGATCTCGATGCCATCGTCACCAAGGCGCTGCGACCCGAGCCGTTGGCACGGTATGCCTCGGTGCAGGCGCTTGACGATGACATTGGCCGATACCTGGAGCATGAGCCGGTGGCGGCGCGCGGCGATGCTTTCACCTACCAGCTGCGCCGCACGCTTCGCCGCTACTGGCTGGCCGCGTCGCTGGTGGTCGCCATCATGTCCGGCATGGCCATTGCCCTCGCCGCTGTGTCATCGGCGCGGCAGCAGGCCGAACGTGAGCGTGACAGCGCGCGTGTCGAAGCGGCTCGAAGCAAAGCCATCCGCGACTATCTGGGCCACATGTTCCGTGATGCCAGCCAGCATCAGGCGGCTGGCCGGCCCTTGACCGCCAAGCAAGTCCTCGATCAGGCAGCCGGCCGCATCGGCAATGCCTTCGCCAGCGACCCGGCCACCGCCGCGCAGATCATGCACGAGCTGGGCGAGTTGCATCTGTATATCGATGACTATGTCGGTGCCGAACCACTGCTGCGCGGCTGGCTGGAAATGGAACACAGTGTCGGCGATGCCACCGCGGCGGCCAGCGTCCGTTTCGCGCTGGCCGAAACGGTGTTTCGGATGGGCCAGGTGGACAAAGCGAAAACCCTGCTCGACCAGGCCCAGACCTTCTGGCTGGCAGACAGGCAACGGCACGAAGTCGAGCTGCTCACCAGCCGCATGCTGGAATCACAACTGCAGCGGCGAATGGGCGACCCACACGCGGCCATTGCCACGCTGGAAGCGGCAGCGACCGACTGCATTCAACGCTGCGGCACCGACAGCTTCCACACCGCCGCGCTGCATACCAACCTCGGCGCCGCCTACCTGGAAACCGGCGAATTGCAGAAAGGCATCGATCTGTCGCGCAAGGCGCTGGCGTTGTGGGAACAGATCGACCTGGGCGCAGGCAACGACGCGCTGAATACGCTCAACAATCTCGCCGCCGGCTACTACCGGGCCGGCGATCTGGACGAGGCAGAGCAATGGTTCGAGCGCGCGGTGGCCGTGCGTCGCGACGCATTCGGCCCCTCGGCGGCCACGGCTGCGCTGCTCAACAACTATGGTCGCGTCCTGCTGCAGACGGGGCGGCTGGCGCAGGCATCGGTGCTGGCCGGGGAAGCGGTCACGATGGCCAGCGAGTTTTCCGGCGGCAACAGCCCGTTGACGCTTTCAGCGCGCCTGCTCGAAGCCGAGGTCCATCTGGCCAACAAGCCACCCACCGATCTTCGCGCAACGCTGCAGCAGTTGCACGCCGACAGCGAAGAGCAACTCGGCGCCGATCATCTGCTGACGGCGCGCGTGCTGCTGACACAAGCGCACCATTACGCCACCCTGGGCGAAGGCATCACCGCCGCCGAACAACTGGCCATCGCGCGTCGACGGTTGCAGGCCCTGGCTGCGCAGGGCGCGCCGTTCTTGGCCCATGCCGATCGCGTGCAGGCGCTGATCGACAGGCACTGAGCCGTCATGAACCTCCCATCCGGCGCCGAAACAGGGCGCCGCTGGGACTTCAATCCGTTGTCGCAACCAATTGCTGGTACAGCCAGGCGCGCGCCTTGATCCAGTCGCGTCGAACCGTTCGCTCGGTGACGCCCAGCGCCTGCGCTGTTTCCGCCTCGCTGTATCCAGCGAAATACCGGCACTCGACCACCTGCGCCTGGCGGGCGCTCAACTGTTCCAGGCGCACCAGCGCCGCATCGAGCGCGACCAGATCGGTGCTGTCTTCGCCGGTGGACGGCTCATCGCTGTCCAGCAGGTCATCCAGCGTCAGTCGACGTTGCCCGCCATTGCGCTTCTGCGATGATCGCGAGCGGGCATCGTTGACCAGAACCTGCCGGATCGCCATGGCGGCCATGCGGATGAAGTGCTGGCTGTCATTCCATCCCGTGGCGTGACGCAACTTCAACCAGGTCTCGTTGACGACCGCGGTGGTACACAACGTATTCCCTGCACCCAGGCGGAATCGCTCGCGTCGCGCAACGCGTCGCAGATCCTGATGGAAGATGACGACCAGCTGCTCGAACAGCGCAGGGTCGATGCGCGCACCGGTCACGGTGTCGGTGTGGCGAAGCGGCTGCAGCGGCTCGGCGGATGTCAGCGTCGACATCATCGAAGTGTGCCACAGCCTTTCCCCGATGAGGGATGCCCGATGCGCGGCCCTCTGCCGCAGCGCCCCATCACGTCAGGAGCCGGCGCCGCAGAAGCCGTCCGGCCTGCAAAGCCTCGAACGTTTCTGCCGCGCCGGCTCCTGGTCGCCGCTCCCGGCGCGCGGCAGTCAATCGGCAAGTGTCAGCGATGCGCGCAAGGTGGCGATCGCGTCGTCCAGCGATGCGTCCGACGCATGCGGATGACACACTTGGATACGGCCGACATCGGTGCATGGGCCGTTGCTCTGCAGCCATTGCCGCGGATTGAGCTCGATGGTCTGCACTTCGCCGCCCACCTGGCGGAACAGGCTCGCAGAGGGAGCGGTCGCCGTCTCGCCGGCAGCGGTCTGGTAGAACCAGGGCGCCGTCAACGACCAGCCATCCGGAACGGTTAGCGACAACCCGGTCGCGGGGTCGCTGTAGGGGCAACCCCGCGCCTGATCCGTGCAGGCGACGACCGGCTGTTCGGCAAAGCCATCGGCATCGCCCTGCGGCTGCGTCTGGGCGGGCGGGATCACGAAGTCGTTGTCAGCTCCGGGCCGGATATCGACGACCGCCTTGAACTCGACCTCTCCAGGCGCCAGGGCGGAGACTTCGTAGCGCCCCGGCTCGAACTCGCCTTCCGCCACGACCGCTTCCGAAACCGGCGCCCACGCCTCGGGACTCATTCCCGGATCCAGCGGTACCGCCGACCACCACATCGGGCTCGTCGGGAAGCCGCCGGGAATGCGGAACGAAGCCTTCACCAGCAGCAATGCCTCGTCCCCGGCATCCACCTGCGTCGCCGCCGCGGCCTGTCCGGCAAGGTCGGTGCTGCTGCTTCCGCCGTCATCCTCGAACGGTACGCCGACACTGAAGCGGCGGGAGAACAGGATCTCCTTCTCGCTGGCCGACAGATATCGCAGTTCGTAGATGCCGGCCTCCGCGGGGGCGTTGAGCCGCATCGTGCCACCCTTGTGCAAGCTGTAGCCCCAGCTTGCGTGATAGGCTCCCGGCGGATCCGCCGGTCGCGCGATGACCACGCGCTGGCTGAGCTGATCGGGACCGCGCCAGGTGATCGTGAACCGCGCGCCGGGTTCGACGGAGCCGACCGCGTCGAAACCGTTGGCCGCCGGCACGACCGTGATCGCCTGCCGCGCGATGATCGAACCGTCATGCGCCACCATGATCAGATCGTAGTCTCCGGGCTCACCCGGCGCCGCGCGTGAAACGGGATTGCTGCCTGCGTCCCCGCTGCCGCCGACGACGCCGAAGGATGGGCCTGACGCTGGCCCGTTCCCGCCGCGCGACGTGAAGCCCGTGCGATAGTCGGGAGGAACCGTGCCCTCATAGGCGATCGCGTAGGTATGTCCCGCTTCCGCATGCGGTCCAATGTGGAAGAAAGCCGTGTCCACCACCGGCGCAGCGACCGGCTCGATCTGCGCGATCTGGTTCAACGCATCGGCCAGTTCCTGACCGCTCTGCGGCGTCAGCAACAGTCCACCGGTCGCGTCGGCCACGCACGACATCACTTCCGCTTCCGCCTCGGTCAGGCCGAAGCCGACCACATGCGCGCGGATCTGGATACCTTCGGCGGCCAGCCGGGCGGCCAGCGCGCAGGGATCGGCGTTGCAGGTTTCCAGTCCATCGGTCACCAGGATGATGTCGGCGGCTTCCGCCGTCGCCGGAATCAGCGTGGCGGCGCGCGCGAGGGCATCGGTCAACGGCGTCATGCCGACCGGATTGATCTGCTTCAAACGCGCAGTCAACGTGCCGGCATCATGCACCGCCACCGGCGCCACGACCTCGATATCGTTGCAGTCGCCGCGGCGGTTGTGGCCGTAGGCCACCACACCAAGCGGACTGGTGTGGTCACGCGATTGAAAGAAGTCGCCGATGACTTCGCGCGCCACCTCGACCTTGGTCGCGCCGCCGGGCAGCTCGCCCCACATCGAACCGGAGGCGTCGTAGACCAGCAGCGTCACGCTCTGCGCCGAGGGTTGCGCGAACAGCGGCGAACAGCACGCGGCCAGACCCGCCGTGGACAACGCCGCCGCCAGAATCACGCCACGGTGCCGACCGCCCACCATTGACCGCTCCACCTGCCGCCGCATCACCGACGACCCCGCTTGAAGTCGAAGCGTGCGGTGACTGCCAAGGTCTCACCGCCCTCGATGAATTCCCCACCATGCGGCTGCACCTCGCGAACCCTGGCATCGAAGGTACCCATCACATCATCCACCGGCTGCGACCGTGGGTCGATGGCCTGGAACTGGACGTCCAGCGACCCGGAAACCGCGCGCCAGTGCTTTCCCTTGCGGCCGGGCAACTCGGCCAGTTCCAGTGACGGGGAATGCGGTCCGGTGCCGCCGAGCTCGAACGTGCGGCTTCGATTATCGATGTGCTGGATGGCCACTTTGACGATGCTCATGTCGTTGCTGCCGATCCAGCCACTGGACAACTCCAGATGAAAGGGTCGCGACGCCTCGTCTCCGAGAAAGGTGTGACCGAAGTTGCTGGCGGTGTCGGCGCGGTAGTTGGAACCGTCGATGACCAGCTCAATGTGGTTCTTGACCGCGCCACGCGATGGCGGCGCCGACTGGGCGGCCGGATTTGCCGTCGCCACGGCGCCGGCAGCGTCGGCACGGGCGTCATCCTTTCCGCAGCCGGTCAGACCAAGAACGAAGATGGCCGCAACGCCGGCCAGCGATAGTCGAAGGTGCATGAAGGTGTCCTGGATGGGTAATACCGGAGAAGAACGCGCAAGCGGCCGCAATCCGGACAGCGCGCGCGAAAACCTCAGCGCTGGCTGCCTGGCCCAAGTCGGATTGGCGGACACGCTGTCCGGTTTCAGGCGCCATCGGTGTTCTACACGGCATGCGCACCATCCGCTGCGCGCCAACTTCCCCACGGATGCCATCATGACCCGATCCCCGATCCACCTGTTGCTGTGTTGCCTGAGTTTGGCCCTGGCCGTGGTGCCGAGCGCCAGGGCCGACATCTTTGTCGTCAATTCGACCGCCAGTGTCGGTCCCGGCACGTTGTACCAGGCACTGATGAACGCGGCCGATTCGGTCGGACCGCATGCCATCCATTTCAACCTTCCCCCGGACAGCCGCATCACCATGATGCATGCGTTGCCAGCCATCGTCAGCGATGAACTCGACATCGATGGCGCTGGCACGCCGGGGCTGATCGTGGATGGCGGCGGACTGGTGCGCCTGTTTCTGGTTGCCGCGCCCAACCGCATCTTTCGGTTGGCCAACATGGAAGTCCAGCGCGGCCTGAACACGCGCGCCGGCGGCTGTCTGCTGGCGCAGCAGCCATCCAACCCTGCCGGCGCCAAGATCACGCTGGACCGGGTGATCATGCGTGACTGCGAAGTCCGGCGCGCTGCAAGCAACGAACGGGTCGAAGGCGGCGCCGTCTCCGTCGTTTTCCGCGACCTGCTGGTCGTGGACAGCCAGTTCTACGGCAATCGTGCGCATTCGGTCGATGCCTCCGCACCGACGATTGCCGCCGGTGGCGCCATTGCAGCCGAACTCGGCCCGGATCATCTGGCCCGGATCGAATACAACCACTTCTCCGGCAACCAGGTGACGGGCGCATCGGACACGGGTCAGGGATGTTGCCGGGCACAAGGTGCTGCCGTGGACATCGTCGGCAGTGGCGTGCTGTCGCTCACGCAGAACCGCTTCACCAGCAACAAAGCCGATACGCACGACAACAGCACGCCCTGGGGTGCGGTCGTCAAGGCAGCCGTGTCGACGACGATGTCCGGCAACCTGTTCTTCGACAATCACAACCTCGGCACGATGATCCAGATCGACGATTACTCGGCGGACTCGTTCGCCAACGTGAGCAACAACACCCTGGTTGCCAACAGCACGGACTTCAGCGCGGCGCTGATGATCGGCGGCATCAAGACAACCATCGTTCGCAACAACACCTTCCTGAGCTGGCGCGGCGGCGATTATCCCGCCCCGCATCTGAGGATCAACCCTCCCTTCGACCTCACGGGAACGGTGGTGCTGAATCACAACATCCTGAGCGCCGCGGAAAGTCGCTGGCCCCGCCCTGACCTACCCATCTGCTATGTCCATGACACACTGACCACCAGCTCCCATCACAACCTGGTGCTCGGGCTGGGCCAGGGATGTGGACCGACCCAGGACCCCGAGCTGGTATCGCTCCACGTGGAAGCGCTGCGCGACAACGGTGGTGAGGTCGAAACCGTGTCCTTCTTCCGCGGCAGCCCGATCATCGATGGCGGAAATCCGCTGCCGCCCGATCACACGGACACATCACGCTGCCTGACCCATGACGCGCGCGTCCAGCCCCGTCCGCGCGACGGCGACGGCGATGGCACCGCCATTTGCGACCTTGGCGCTTGGGAGTCCAGCGGCGAAGCCCCGTTGTTCCGGCACGATTTCGAGCACGTTCTCTGGCGCCCCGACCAACCTTGATCCAACGCTGGCGATTCCGCCCTCGATGACTCGCCTGAAGTGCCCATGCCGATGCGGGCACTTTGGCGACGATCAAGCAACAGTGCGGGCCAGCGTGCTGTTTCCTCCCCATCACGCAGCCGGAGAACCTGTGCCATGCGCGCTTCCACCCTGTTCACCATTGTCATGGCGTCGTTGTCGCCAGCGGCCCTTGCTGCCACATTCACAGTCACCAATACAGCGTCAAGCGGGCCGGGCAGCCTGCGCGCGATGATCGAGGCGGCTAACGATACGAACGGCGCACACACGATCCGGTTCAGTCTGCCCGCCAACAGCACGATCGCCCTGAATGCCTCACTACCCGAAATCACCGCCCTGACAATGTTCGTCAACGGCGCCGACGTACCGGGTCTGGTCATCGATGCGTGGGAAGGCTCCGGCTTCCTCGTTGGTGAGACCAACAGCTCGTTTGCCCTCTCCAACCTCACCTTGAAGCGGGGCTGGCGGTCGAATGGTGGGGGCTGCCTGCGCGCCGATTCCGCGTTGTCTTCCAACGCGACGGTCGTCGTCTCCAACGTGAAACTCCAGGGGTGCGGCGCGCTTCCCGCTACCGCGGTGTCCCCGGTCCAGGGCGGCGCCATCCACGTCGTTGATCGCGCCGTACTGATCCAGAACAGTGTGATCGAAGACAGTGCGACCGAGCATGTCTTGTGGACATTGTCCATAACGCTGACGGCGCAAGGCGCAGCTCTGTTCATGTCCTCGGCCTCACCGAAGAGCCTGACAATCAACAACAACCGGTTTGCGGGCAATCATGCCTCCGCAGCCGAGCTGTCCCGAGGGGGCGCGATCTTCGCCTCCGGGCCGATCACGGTGACCATCAGCGACACGGTCTTCGCCGGCAACCAGGCCACCGCTGAAGTTGAGGCAACCGGCGCCGCCATCGAAGTCGAAGGCGGTGCCAACGTGATGGTCGAGAACAGCCTGTTCTTCGAGAACCATGCCGACCATGCCGCGACACTGCGCGCCGTCCCCGGCACCACGGCGAGCACCCTGCGACTGCGCAACAATACCTTTGTCGGCAACTTCGGCGGCGGGACCGTGACCAGTCGTTACAACCAGCTGGAAATCCGCAACAACAGCTTCGCCGACAGCATCGCCATCAATCCGGGCGGTGTACAGCACCTCGACCTTCGCGGCATTACACCCTCTTCACCGGTCACGATCGACTTCAGCAACAACCTGCTGTTGCCATTGGTCGGCGACAACGACCTGCTGTGCGCCGTGACCGGAAGCGCCGCCACGGTGAACGCCAGCCACAATCTGATGGCCGGCTTGGGCCAGTTGTGCGGCCCGCACCAGACGGCTTCCATGCAAGCCTTGCGCGTGGAGGCGCTGCGCGAAAACGGCGGCCCGACACCGACCCTGTCGCTGCGGGCGGGCAGCAGTGCGGTCGACGCCGGCAACCCGGCAGCGCCGTCAGTTCCGGCTACTGCTCCCTGCCTGACGCTGGATGCACGCGGTGTATCGCGACCACAGGACGGCGACGCCAGCGGCGATGCGCGCTGCGACGTCGGCGCCTGGGAGTCCGAGGGCGAAGCCCCGCTGTTCCGCGACGACCTGGAACCTGTCCTCTGGCGACCGGTGAACTGAACGAGATCACCTCACCGGCCGACCTGCGTCGTGATCGTCGGGCGCAGGATCCGATTGCCTGCGGTATCGATCATCCGCCGAGGAGGCGCCGCGCAAGAAGGGATTGCATGTTGCGCCGGCCGTCGACGATCAGTTGAATGACGACCTGGCTTCCAACCACGCGGCAGATCGCGCGATACGGCTTGAACATGACTTGCCGAAACGTGCGGATACCCAGCACCGTCAGGCCCCCTGGGTGGCTGCCACGCGCCGGAAACTGCGCAAGGCCCTCCCCCACCTTCAGCAACCGGTCGAGCACGTGATCAGCATCCGCGACGCTGTCGAACTGCGCGATATGGTCGTAGATCGCTTCAAGATCCTGCTCGGCGCCGCGGGTCAGAACGACATCGTAGTGTGTCGCTCCCCGGGACGACTTGCGCGTCATCAGCGTTCGCCATGCTTTGCGTGCTTGCCGCGAAGGCGCGCAACAACCTTCGCCACCGGCTTGACCTGACCGGCCTCAAGCTCCTGGTTGCCCAAGGCAAGAATCTTCAGCAGGGCCAAGGTTTCCTGCGCTTCCTCGTAGGACCCGACATCCTGCAATACGGCCTTGGCCTCGCCGTTCTGCGTGATCACCAGCGGCTCGCGCAGCTCGGCCAGTTGCGCCAACACCTCGGCCGCATTGGCCTTGAGGTAGCTGATGGGTTTGACCTGCGATGAATAGCGCATGGCATTCTGGCCGGGGCAGCGGAAGATGACTTAATTTAGTCCTTTTCCGGTCCACCCTCAAGTCCGCGCCCATATGTGTGCAGCCACCTGATTTCGCAGTCGATTGAAAACCCGATTCGCAACATCGCCGGTGGCCCGCGTGCTCGTCGCACAAGCGTCGCGGGTGCGGGCGGCATGCGCGTTGCCGGCGAGTACTCACGCCTCGCGATAGACCTCGGCACCTTGGGCGCGGAACTGCGCCGCCTTTTCGGCCATGCCGGCATCCAGGGCGGCGGCCTCGTCGGCGCCGATCTGCGCCGCGTAGTCGCGCACGTCCTGGGTGATCTTCATCGAGCAGAAGTGCGGGCCGCACATGGAACAGAAGTGCGCCAGCTTGGCGCCTTCCTGCGGCAGGGTCTGGTCGTGGAATTCGCGCGCCTTGTCGGGATCGAGCGACAGGTTGAACTGGTCTTCCCAGCGGAACTCGAAGCGCGCCTTGCTCAGCGCGTTGTCGCGCACCTGGGCGCCGGGCAGGCCCTTGGCCAGGTCGGCGGCGTGCGCGGCCAGCTTGTAGGTGATGATGCCGTCGCGCACGTCCTGCTTGTCGGGCAGGCCGAGGTGTTCCTTGGGCGTGACGTAGCAGAGCATGGCGCACCCGTGCCAGCCGATCTGCGCGGCGCCGATGGCGCTGGTGATGTGGTCGTAGCCGGGGGCGATGTCGGTGGTCAGCGGGCCCAGCGTGTAGAACGGCGCCTCGAAGCAGTGGCGCAGTTCCTCCTCCATGTTTTCCTTGATCAGGTGCATGGGCACGTGGCCGGGGCCTTCGATCATCACCTGCACGTCGTGCTTCCAGGCGATCTGCGTCAGCTCGCCAAGGGTGTGCAGCTCGCCGAACTGCGCGGCGTCGTTGGCATCGGCGATGCAGCCGGGCCGCAAGCCGTCGCCGAGCGAGAACGACACATCGTAGGCCTTCATGATCTCGCAGATGTCCTCGAAGTGTTCGTAGAGGAA
>CAZYHP010000099.1:0-11095 GCA_964647135.1 uncultured Rhodanobacteraceae bacterium | reverse complement strand
GTGTCCTGGTGGGCGCGACAGGGATCGAACCTGTGACCCCTACCATGTCAAGGTAGTGCTCTACCGCTGAGCTACGCGCCCGTTCGGGGGCGCGAACTATATCAACCTCCCGGACCGTCCGGCAAGTGGAACCTTCATAGGCGGCTTCGGTGTCGGCTCACAGCGACTCGATGTGCCGGATCATGCGCTGGCGCATCGCTTCGTCCGGAAGGCGCCCATAGGCGGCACCCATGTTGTCGACCATGTGCCGGGCGCGGCTCGTGGCCGGCGTGGCCACGGTGACCGCCGGGTGGGCAACAACGAACTTCAGGAAGAACTGACCCCAGGAGGTCGCGTCGAATTCCGCTGCCCATTCCGGCAGGGCCTTGTCCTTCACCTTCTCCCAGAGTCGCGTCCGGCCGAAGGGTGCGTAGACGAGAACGCCGATGCCGCGTTCCTGCGCCAGCGGGAAGATGCGCTCCTCCATCGTGCGGTTGTCGATGGCGTAGTCGATGCCGATGAAATCGATCGGTTCCTCGCGCATCACCTGTTCGAGCTGCGCGTATTGCGGAGCGAACGTCGTCGTCACGCCGATGTAGCGGACGCGACCCTCGTCGCGCAGCGACTTGAGCAAGCCGAGCTGCACCGGCACATCGCCGAGGTTGTGGACCTGGATCAGGTCAATGGGCTTTTTCCCTGCGCGCTCGAAGGACGTTTCCACCTGCGCCCGCGCGGCCGCCGGATCGGCGCTACCGCCACCACGCTGTGCGACATTGAGCTTGGTGGCCCAGAACAGCTTGTCGCTCAGCCCCAGCTCGCGGACGATCCTTCCGGCCACCTCTTCGGAGGCGCCGTAGCTGGGCGCGGTGTCGAAGACGGTTCCGCCATGTTCGGCCATGGCCGCCAGCACCTCGCGGACGGCCTGGACATCTTCGCTGCCGGCAACCCGGGAGAAGGTGGCGGAACTTCCAAGGCCGACGACGGGAAGGCGCTCGTCCTTGCCCGGAATGGCGCGCGTTATCAGCGCGCCGCGGCCCGCGGCGTTGCCCGCGAACAACGAGCCGGGGCCGATCGCCAGCGCGGCGCCGGCTGCCAGCGACAGTTTCAGGTATTCACGTCGATTCATGGGACGGGCTCCTTATCGATGGTTGGGAGGCGGGCGCGGCCTGGCACCCGCCTGGGGAGCGGCGAGGCGGGATTGTTGACGCCCCAGCCAGATGCCCAGGGCGGCCCACACCAGCGCCAAAGGAATGGCGACGCTGGCCAGGGCCGCGAGGCCCAGGCCCAGACGGGCAAGCGCGCCTTCGACCTGGGCGCCGGCGACGTCACCACCACGGTACACGAAGGTATCGATGAACGCCTTCGACTTGTACTTGTCCTCGCGACTGACCACGGTATAGAGCGTTTCACGTGCCGGCCGGGTGAGGGCGCGCTGGATCGCGCGGAACGTGGCTTCGAAAACGATCAGCGCCGCGAGCGAGCCGGCGATGGCCAGTCCGATGAAGCCCAGCACCATGGTCAGTGGGAGAAGAGCCAGCGTCGCCGCAACGCCGATGCGTTTCATCAGATGCCCGGCAATCACGGCCTGGATCAGCAGCGTGGCCAGCTGCGTGATCATGTCGATGTGCGCGAAGATGGTGGTGCGCAGGTCGGTGTCGTCGCCGAGGGCGGCGACCATCTGCAGGCGCGTGAAGTACAACAACGTCGCCATCAGGGTCATCAGGAGCACGTAGCCAGCGATACCGGCCAGGTAGGCGGAACTGAAGACCGCCTTGAGTCCGGCCCAGGCGCTGCCACCGATCCGTCCATCCGATTCCGTTGTCGACCGGGCAGGCGTGGCAGCCGCAATGGCCTGGCCGCGGGCGAGCGCCCAGGCGCAGACCAGGGCCAGAACGAGGAAGGCCGCGGAGACGAGCAGCAGGGCAGCCGTGCCCAGGGGTTGCGCCAGTTGCGCCGCCAGCCAGGGTCCGAATACGGCACCCAGCGTTCCGCCCATCGCGACCAGCGCGAAAATCCGCTTGCCCTGTTCCAGTGTGAAGCGGTCAGCCATCAGGGCCCAGAACAGCATCGTCGCGAACAGATTGAAGACGCTGAACCAGACGTAGAAGACCTGGCCGCTGGTGACGCCGATGGATTCCGGTGCCAGCGCGATCAGCAGGTAGAAGCCGACCAGGCTCAGGGCGAAGAACAGGTAGCTGGCGGCAATGAACTGCAGGCGCCTTAAGCGGCTGACCAGCCAGCCGAACAGCGGATTGACCACCAGCGTGACCACGGCCGTACCGACAAACAGCCAGCGAATGGACTCGATGCCGCGCTCCATGCCGAGTGCATCGCGCGCCGGTCTCAGGATCATCAGCGCGGTGAGGACACAGAAAAAGTAGAAGCCGGCCCAGAGCACGGGCACGACTTCCTCGCGTCGCACGTTGAACAGCCGTTGCAGGGATGAAAGCATCCGGGTTCGCCTTGTCGTTCATGGACAACGTAGCGATTGGTCGTCCAGCCGGCTACCGCCAGAAGGCACGCCCGTGTGCAAACGCGATGAAACGGCGCGCAGCGTCGGCGACCGGTACTGCCGGGGCCGTCAGGCAGTGAGAAAACCCGCGGTTGTCCGCTTCCGGCGCCCACTGCTAAGATTTCACGCGTTGGCCGCCTGGCACCATCCGGGTTGCCGCGCCCACCGCACAGGAGCCGTAGTCCGAACGGACACGATCACCATGACGCGAACCGACAGCCCAGCCTGAACCGACTGCCGACGCGTTGCTCCCTGTAAGGCGCGCTGGCGCCTTTTTTGTTGCCCGGAGTTTCCCCATGGTCACGATCACGCTTCCCGACGGCAGCCGCCGCGAATACGAAAAGCCCGTCAGCATCGCCGACATCGCCGCGTCCATCGGCGCCGGCCTGGCGAAGGCGACCGTCGCCGGCAGCGTTGACGGCCGCCTGGTCGATGCCAGCGATGTGGTCGACCACGACGCCAGCATCCGCATCATCACGCCGAAGGATGCGGAAGGCGTCGAGATCATCCGCCATTCCTGCGCCCACCTCGTCGGTCACGCGGTCAAGCAGCTGTTCCCGACCGCGCGCATGGTGATCGGCCCGGTCATCGACGACGGCTTCTATTACGACATCGCCTACGAGCGCCCCTTCACGCCGGACGATGTCGCCGCGATCGAGGCACGCATGCGTGAACTGATCGCCCAGGACTACGACGTCGTCAAGAAGGTGACGCCGCGCGCCGAGGTCGTCGAGGTGTTCAAGGCCCGCGGCGAGGACTACAAGCTGCGCCTGATCGAAGACATGGATGCCGGCATCACCGCCATGGGGCTGTACTTCCACCAGGAATATGTCGACATGTGCCGCGGTCCGCACGTGCCGAACACGCGCTTCCTGAAGGCGTTCAAGCTGACCAAGCTGTCTGGCGCCTACTGGCGCGGCGACGCCAACAACGAGCAGCTGCAGCGCATCTATGGCACCGCCTGGGCGGACGAGAAGCAGCTCAAGGCCTATATCCAGCGCATCGAAGAGGCCGAGAAGCGTGACCACCGCAAGCTGGCGCGCCAGCTGGACCTGTTCCACCAGCAGGAAGAAGCGCCGGGCATGGTGTTCTGGCACCCGAAGGGCTGGGCGCTCTGGCAGGTGGTCGAGCAGTACATGCGCCGCGTCTACAAGGAATCCGGTTACCAGGAAGTCAAGGCGCCGCAGATCCTCGACGTGACCCTGTGGAAGAAATCCGGCCACTGGGACAACTACAAGGACAACATGTTCTTCACCGAATCGGAGAAGCGCGAGTACGCGCTGAAGCCGATGAACTGCCCCGGACATGTGCAGATCTACAACGCCGGCCTGCACAGCTACCGCGACCTGCCGATCCGCTACGGCGAATTCGGCGGTTGCCACCGCAACGAGCCGTCTGGTGCGCTGCACGGGATCATGCGCGTGCGTGCCTTCACGCAGGACGACGGCCATGTCTTCTGCACCGAGGACCAGGTCGAGGCCGAAGTCACCGCCTTCCACCAGCAGGCACTGAAGGTGTACAGCGCCTTCGGCTTCAGCGACATCGAAGTGAAGATCGCGCTGCGTCCGGAATCGCGCCTGGGCGACGATGCCACCTGGGACAAGGCCGAGGGCGCGCTGCGCGCCGCGCTGTCCACCTGTGGCGTCGCCTGGACGGAACTGCCGGGCGAGGGCGCCTTCTATGGCCCGAAGATCGAGTACCACCTGAAGGATGCGATCGGCCGCGCCTGGCAACTGGGCACGATGCAGGTCGATTTCATGATGCCGCAGCGCCTCGGCGCCGAGTATGTCGACGAGCATTCGACGCGTCGCCACCCGGTCATGCTGCATCGTGCGATCGTCGGATCGATGGAGCGCTTTATCGGCATCCTGATCGAGCATTACGCCGGCCTGCTGCCGCCCTGGCTGGCTCCGGTACAGGCCGTTTGCCTGAATATCACCGATGCGCAGGCCGATTATGTGACCGAGGTTCGAAAAGCCCTTGCAAATCAAGGCTTCCGGGTGGAATCGGATTTGCGGAACGAAAAGATCGGCTATAAGATTCGCGAGCACACCTTGCAGAAGGTGCCCTACCTGCTGGTCGCGGGCGACCGCGAGAAGGAGCAGGGGACCATCGCAGTGCGCACGCGCGGCGGGGAGGACCTGGGAGCGATGCCGCTCCAGGCATTCATCGAACGGCTGCAGGCCGACTCGATGCAGGGCTGATCCTGCCGCATATCAATCATTCTCTGGAGGAACTGCGAATCAGCACCGTCAACGACAAGGGCAACCGCCGCAACGAAGATATCCGCGTCCCGCGTGTACGCGTGATCGACGCTGAGGGCGAGCAGGCTGGCATCCTGTCCCGCGCACAGGCGCTGGCCATGGCCGAGGAGGCCGGTCTGGACCTGGTGGAAATCCAGCCCAACGCCGACCCGCCGGTCTGCCGGATCATGGACTACGGCAAGTTCAAGTTCGAGTTGCAGAAAAAGGCCAGCGCGGCCAAGAAGAAGCAGAAGCAGGTCGAGATCAAGGAAGTCAAGTTCCGTCCCACCACGGACGAGGGCGACTACCAGATCAAGCTGCGCAACATGCGCCGTTTCCTTGAAGAGGGAGACAAGGTCAAGATCACGATCCGCTTCCGTGGCCGCGAGATGAGCCACCAGGAACTGGGTCTGGCCAAGACCCAGCGCATCGAGGCCGATCTCGGCGACGATATCGTTGTCGAGCAGCGGCCGCGCCAGGAAGGCCGCCTGATGGTGATGATGATCGCGCCCAAGCGCAAATAAGCGACGGGCCGTTCCGCGAAGCCCGGCCGTCCGGCCGGGTTTCGCATGCCTGCGTTGGTGTTCGCCGGCCAGTGCTCCACGCTCCGTGCCGCCCGCACCGGGATCCTCCCTGGCTCCGTGCGGCCGGACGATGGGTCGGCTGTTCCCGGCACTGTCCTGATTCTGGCTGCCGCCACCCTCGACTGCCTGTGACCGGCAACCTGGGGGCAATCCGACCGCCATCCGTTGCCCGGCGGGCATTTTCCGCCCTCCGGGACTTGTCCAGACCCCGCCAAGTCCTGCTATCATGCGCGGCCCGCTGCCCGCGCCCTGGATCCCAAGGTCCGGATCGCGATATGGCGCGGACCATTCGCCGAACCGAGTTGACATGGAAGTGCGGTCAATGCCGCCACTTGGAACGGTATCGAACTAGATCGCTCCAGGAGCATCAGCAATGCCAAAGATCAAGACCAACCGTGCGGCGGCCAAGCGCTTCCGCAAGACGGCGTCCGGCAAGTTCAAGGCCGGTCACGCCTTCAAGAGCCACATCCTGACCAAGAAGTCGACCAAGCGTAAGCGTGGTCTGCGCGCCACCAACCACGTACGTGCCGAGGACGCAGGTCGCGTCCAGCGCATGCTTCCGTATCTTTGAGGAGGGGTTGAGCCATGGCACGAGTCAAGCGTGGTGTTGTTGCGCGTCGCCGTCACAAGAAGGTGCTGGGCCGGGCGAAGGGTTATTACAACGCCCGTCGCAAGGTTTTCCGGGTCGCCAAGCAGGCTGTCACGAAGGCGCTGCAGTACGCCTACATCGGCCGCAAGCAGAAGAAGCGCAATTTCCGCGCGCTGTGGATTGTCCGAATCAACGCCGCCGCGCGTGAGTTCGGCCTGTCCTACAGCCGTCTGATCGCCGGCCTCAAGAAGGCCGAGATCAACATCGATCGCAAGGTCCTGGCGGACCTGGCTTTCCACGACCTGAAGGCGTTTGGCGTGATCGCCGAGCGCGCCAAGCAGAGTCTGGCGGCCTGAACCGCATACATGCCTGCCGCTGACGCGGCAGGCCGATGACTGCTGGCGTGGGGATCGGGTTGACCGATCCCCACGCGCATTTTGGAGACCGGAAAATGTCCAAGCCGGGACTGACGCTGGAGAATGCCAGTGATGCGATCGCGCAGGCGGAGGGGCTGGAGGCGCTGGAGGCATTGCGCGTCGCGCTGCTCGGCAAGCAGGGATTGCTGACGGCGGAACTGAAGGCTCTGGGCAGCCTTTCGCCCGAACAGCGCAAGCTGCGCGGCGAGGCGGTCAACCGCCTCAAGAGCGAACTCACCGATCACCTGGCGGTCCGCCGCGACAGGCTGGAACAGTCGGTGCTGGCGCAACGCCTGGCCACCGAGCGCATCGACGTGACCCTGCCGGGCCGGCGCGGCGACATGGGTGGCATCCACCCGCTGACGCGCGCGCTCGACCGCATCATCGACATCTTCGCCCGCTTCGGATACGACGTCGCCGAAGGTCCGGAAATCGAGGACGACTGGCACAACTTCGAAGCGTTGAACTTCCCGCCGGACCATCCGGCGCGGGCGATGCACGACACTTTCTATTTCGGCGACGGACGCCTGCTGCGCACGCATACCTCGCCGGTTCAGATCCGCGCCATGAATGGTCGCGAGCCGCCGATACGACTGATTGCGCCGGGCAAGGTGTACCGCAGCGACTCCGACCAGACGCATTCGCCGATGTTCCACCAGGTGGAAGGCCTGGTCGTGGGCGAAGGCATCACCCTGGCCGACCTCAAGGGCACGCTGTCTGCGTTCCTGCGCGGCTTCTTCGAGCGCGACTTCGAGATGATGTTCAAGCCCACGTACTTTCCGTTCGTGGAGCCTGGCGCCGACGTGGTCATCCGCTGGCAGCTGCCCGACGGTTCCAGCCGCTGGCTGGAAGTGCTCGGCGCCGGCATGGTGCATCCGAAGGTGCTGGAGAACTGTGGCATCGACCCGGAACGCTACACCGGCTTCGCCTTTGGCATGGGGGTGGAGCGACTGGCCATGCTGCGCTACGGCGTCAACGACCTGCGCGCGTTCTTCGAAAACGACGTGCGTTTCCTGCGGCAATTCAATTGATTCTGATCGCGCCGCGTGGCGGTCGGGCCGGGTGCGAAGCCCTCTGCCCGAGACGTGCGCCGGCCTGCGACAAGCGGAGCGGACCGCAATGAAATTCAGCGAGAACTGGTTGCGTGAGTGGGTCGATCCGGGCGTTGACAGGGAAACCCTGTGCCGACGCCTGGACATGATCGGCCTGGAAGTCGAATCCGTGGCCGAGCTGGGCGCCGGCCTCGATCATGTCGTGGTGGCACAGATCCTCAGCGCGGAACGGCATCCCGAAGCGGACCGACTCCAGGTCTGCCAGGTCGACACCGGCAACGGTACCGTGCAGATCGTCTGTGGCGCGCCGAATGCCCGTGTCGGCCTGAAGGCGCCGCTGGCACAGATCGGCGCCGCGCTGCCGAACGGCATGGCGATCAAGGCGGCGCGCCTGCGCGGCGTCGAATCGCAGGGCATGCTCTGTTCCGCCAAGGAACTGGGACTGGACCAGGATGCGTCCGGACTGATGGAACTGCCGGATGATGCGCCCGTCGGCGCGCCGCTCACGCAGTTCCTGGCGTTGCCCGATGCCAGCATCGAACTCGGCCTTACGCCCAATCGGGCCGACTGCCTGGGATTGCGCGGCATCGCCTATGACGTCGCAGCCAGCTTCGGCCGGCAGGTGTCGTCACCCGCCATCGAAGCGGTCCCGGCCTGCCATGACCAGCAGCGCGGCGTGCGGCTGGATGCGCCGACCCTGTGTCCGCGCTACTGCGGTCGCATCGTCACCGGCATCGACGCCCGGGCTGCCACGCCGATGTGGATTGCCGAGCGCCTGCGTCGGGGTGGCGTCCGCCCGATCAGCATTGCCGTCGACGTGACCGCCTACGTCATGCTCGAGCTGGGCCAGCCCATGCATGCCTTCGACCAGGCGAAACTGCGCGGCGACGTGCATGTACGCCGGGCCCTTGCTGGCGAGAAGATCGCGCTGCTGGACAGCCGTGAAGTCGAGCTCGATGACGGCTTCCTCGTCGTCGCCGACGACAGCGGCGCCATCGCCCTGGCGGGCATCATGGGCGGGCTGGACAGCCGCGTGACCGAAGACTCCGTCGATGTGTTCCTGGAGGCTGCGCACTTCGCGCCATCGGCGATCATCGGCCGTGCCCGCCGACTCGGTATGCACACCGATGCCTCGCATCGATTCGAACGCGGCGTCGATCCAGAACTGCCACGCCTGGCCATTGAGCGCGCCACGGCCCTGCTGACGGCGATTGCCGGCGGCCAGCCGGGCCCGGTGGTCGAGGCGGTCAGTACGGGGCACCTGCCCATCCGCACAGCGATCCTGTTGCGCCGGGCGCGTATCGCCCGCCTGCTCGGTATCACGGTCGAGGACGCGGATGTCGAACGCATCCTGGCGACCCTTGGAATGGCCGTCACGGCCAGCGAAGAGGGTTGGTTGGTGACGCCGCCGAGCTGGCGCTTCGATATCGCCATCGAAGAGGACCTGATCGAGGAAGTCGCCCGGATCCATGGTTACGACCGGATTCCAGCGCGCGCGCCTGCTGGCGAGCTGGCGCCGACGCTGCCCAGCGAAGGTCGCCTGGCGGATGCGCGACTGCGCGGCACGCTGGTCGCGCGCGGCTGGCTGGAGGCGCTGACCTTTGCTTTCCTGGACGGCGCCCTGCTTGACCGCTGGCAGATCGGTGGTGAGCGCGTCGAACTGTCCAATCCGCTGTCGGCGGAGCTGGCGGTGATGCGTCCGTCGCTGCTGCCCGGGCTGGTCCAGGCGCTCGCCTACAACCGGGCACGCCAGCAGGAGCGCGTCCGACTCTTCGAGCTTGGTCGCAGCTTTCATCAGAAAACCGATGATTTTTCAGGCGAAATTGATCGTCTCTCGCTGGTAATGGCCGGTTCGGCCGATGCCGAACAGTGGGGCGCGCCGCGCCGGCTAGCCGATTTCCACGACCTCAAGGGCGACATCGAGGCCTTGATTGCCCAAGGCGGTGCCAGTGGCCTCTGGCAGTTCGAACCGGTGACCGATATTCCATGGCTGCATCCGGGGCGCTCGGCACGCATTCTTCGCGACGGGGTGGCGGTGGGCCTGGCCGGTGCCTTGCATCCGGTGGTCCAGAAGGCGCTCGATCTGGGCGCGGAACCCGTCCATGTCGCGGAAATCGAGCTGGATGCCCTCCGTCAGGCGCGAGTGCCGTCAGCGGCCGGCCTGTCCCGCTTCCCACAGGTCCGACGCGACATCGCCGTGCTCGTCAAGGATGAGGTGCCGTATGCCGCGCTTCAGGCGGCCGTCCGTGAGGCGACCGGCGAGCTGCTGGAAAACCTCCTCGTGTTCGATGAATACCGCGGCAAAGGTTTGCCTGACGGATTGAAAAGCATCGCCATGGGCTTGATTTTGCGGCACCCTTCACGCACTCTTACCGACGAGGATGCCGACCAGGCCATCGCTTCGGCGGTTCAGGCGCTCAACAAGGCATTCCAGGCTGAACTTCGAGGGTAGGGGGAATGACGACGACGCTCACCAAGGCGGAGATGGCGGATCGATTGTTCCAGGATGTCGGGCTGAACAAGCGCGAGGCCAAGGAATTCGTCGATGCCCTGTTTGAAACGCTGCGCGGCGCCCTGTCGCGAGGCGAGCAGGTCAAGCTGTCCGGCTTCGGGAATTTCGAGCTTCGCCAGAAGAACCAGCGTCCCGGCCGCAACCCGAAAACAGGTGAAGAAATCCCCATATCTGCCCGTCGCGTCGTGACTTTTCGTCCGGGTCAGAAGTTGCGTGCACGGGTAGAGACGTATGTTGGACCCGACCAGCAATGACGAACTGCCGGCGATCCCGGCGAAACGCTATTTCACGATCGGCGAGGTCAGCGAGCTCTGCGCCGTCAAGCCGCACGTGCTGCGCTACTGGGAAACCGAATTCGCCAGCCTGAAGCCGGTGAAGCGGCGCGGCAACCGCCGTTACTACCAGCGCCAGGACGTGTTGATGATCCGTCAGATCCGGTCGCTCCTGTACGAACAGGGCTTCACGATCGGCGGCGCCCGGCAGCGGCTGGAAGGCGAGCAGGGCCGGATGGAGTCCTCCATCGTCCAGCAGCTTGTCAAGCAGTTGCGGCTGGAACTTGAAGAAGTCTTGCAGATCCTGCGGCGCTGAGTCGGCGGGGAACTGCGGCACCGCGTTGCGGTCGCACACCGTCATGAATCGCCCAACTTTTCGCCTTGCCCTTGTCGCCACGCTGCTGGCCAGCGCCGGCCACGTCGTCGCGCAATCGTCCAACAGGCCCGCCGTGATGGGTGGGGGTCGCTTCGTATTCGGACAGATCAACGAGTTCAACGCCGACCAGTACATGCTCGACACGCAGACGGGCCGCCTCTGGCGGCTGGTCGATACCGCCGACGGAGGCGGCAGCGTTCTCGAACCGGTTCCCTATGCCCTGCCGGACGGGCGCAGCCAGTTGCTCCCGCCTGATGCCGAGGCCGAAGCCGCCGCGGCGGCGCAGGTGCCTGGCCAGGCCGCTGGCGATCTGCCTGACGTCCTGCTGCCTCCGCCGCGCCGCTGACCGCCCCCGTGCGCCGCACGGCCCTGCCGTCCGTCGACTCCCTGGTCCGACGCGACAGGAGGCCATAGTCCGCGACCTTTGGCGGTCCGCTGGCAATGGCGTTTTCCCCGTTTGGCCCCGGTCCGCCATTCCTCTCGATCTGGGCCCGTCATCCCCGCGCAGGCGGGGATCCAGTGCTTTCGCTCGTCATCCCCGCGCAGGCGGGGATCCAGTG
>CAZYHP010000098.1:8131-11243 GCA_964647135.1 uncultured Rhodanobacteraceae bacterium | reverse complement strand
ACGCCCCTGGACACCCGCCTTCGCGGGTGTGACGAGCGTACGGGGTGCGGCGAAGGCGAGCGGTGAGGGCGAGGCGGCCACGAGCGAACGCGGCGCAGCGCCCGCGTGGCAAGCCGTGCGGCTGCAACGACACTGACGCATCGCGGCCTGCCGACGGGCATTCATGGATACTCGACTAGAATCCGCGGCCTGATCCATACGCCTCCGCGCCCAAGCAAGGTCTGCATACCATGGCGATCGCCCCTGTCGAGGAACTGCTGGACGAACTGCGCGCCGGCCGCATGATCGTCGTCATGGACGACGAGGACCGCGAGAACGAGGGAGACCTGCTGATGGCGGCGCAGTTCGTGCGTCCCGAGGACATCAACTTCATGGCCCGCGAGGGTCGAGGCCTGATCTGCCTCACGCTGGCCGGTGAGCGCTGCCAGCGCCTGGGCTTGCCGCTGATGGTGCGCGACAACCGCAGCCGCCACAGCACCAAGTTCACCGTGTCCATCGAGGCGGCCGAAGGCGTCACGACCGGCATTTCGGCACACGACCGCGCCCACACCATCCGCACCGCCGTACGACCGGACGCGGTGGCCACGGATCTGGTGCAGCCCGGCCACATCTTCCCGCTGATCGCCGAGGACGGCGGTGTCCTCGTCCGTGCCGGCCACACCGAAGCCGGCGTCGATTACATGCGCCTGGCGGGCCTGGATCCCGCTGCCGTCATTGTCGAGATCATGGCCGAGGACGGCACCATGGCGCGGCGGCCGCAACTGGAAGTGTTCGCGCAGCGGCACGGCCTGAAGATGGGCACGATCGCCGACCTGATCCGCCACCGCCTGCAGCACGAAACCAGCATCGAGCGCGTCCACGAGGCCGATGTCGATACCGCCCACGGCGCGTTCCGTCTCGTGGTGTACCGCGACCGCATCGAAGGCCATCACCACTACGCGCTGCTGCGCGGACAGCCGGACGCCGAGGCGCCGACGCTGGTGCGCGTGCATGTGCACGACCCGGTCGCCGACCTGCTTCGGCTGCGTGCCGATCACGCCAGCATCGGCCTCGACCAGGCGCTGGCGCGCATCGCCGCCGAGGAGCGCGGCGCCGTCCTCGTGCTGGCACCGCACGGTGACGCGTTGCCGCCCTGGCCGGGCATGCCGGCCACGGACAGCGGCCGCCCCGTCAACGATCCGGTGCAGCAGTGGCGCCGCACCGGCCTGGGCGCGCAGATCCTCGTCGACCTCGGCCTGCGCCGCCTGCGCCTGCTCGGCACCCCACGCAAACATCCCGCCTTGGCCGGTTTCGGCATCGAGGTGGTAGACTTCGCGACCCCCTGAGGGGCCCTGTTTCCGCTCTTTGACGCCGCCATGACCAAGCCAGCTTCCGCCGTACCCGAAGGCGTCTTCGCCATCGTCCATTCCCGTTACAACGCGGAGATCGTGCAGGCGCTGGTCAAGGCCGCGCGCGACACGCTGAAGGCGCAGGGCGTCGGCGAGCGTGACATCCGCGTCACCGAAGTCCCGGGCGCCTGGGAGCTGCCGCTCGCGGCTGCCTACGTCGCCGATGACGAAGACGTCGTCGCGGTGATCGCACTGGGCTGCGTGGTGCGCGGCGAAACCCGTCATTTCGAGCATGTCGCCGACGAATGCGCGCGTGGCCTGATGACCGTGCAGCTGGAATCCGGCATTCCGGTCGCCAACGGCGTGCTCGCCGTCGAGCAGTACGAGCACGCCCGCGAGCGCGCCGGCGGCAAGCACGGCAACAAGGGCGAGGAATGCGCACTGGCCGCGATCACGATGGCCAGGCTGGCGGCGGAGCGTTGACCGCCATGAGTGGCGCGCTCGACCGCAACGAACGCATGCTGCGCACACGCGCGCGCCGTCGTGCGTTGCAGGCGCTGTACGCCTGGCAGCTCAGCGGTTACCCGATGCGCCAGGTCGAACAGCAGTTCGCCCATGAGCAGGCCGAGGAACTGGCTGATCTCGAATACTTCCAGGCGATGATCTTCGGCGTCGAGAACGAGCGCGACGAACTGGATGCCGCCCTGCGTCCGTTCCTGGATCGCGATCCCGATCTCGTCGACGCCATCGAGCGCGCCATCCTGCGCCTCGGCGCCTGGGAACTGCGCCATCGCATGGACGTGCCCTACCGCGTCGTCATCAACGAGGCGCTGGAACTGGCCAAGCGTTTCGGCAACGACCAGGGCCACGCCTACGTCAACGGCGTGCTCGACCAGCTCGCCGCCCGCGAACGCGCGGCCGAATACCGCGCCTGACCCGGCACGCGGACATCGCGTCGCCATGTCCGAATTCGACCTCATCGCCCACCTGCGCCGCCGTCTCGGCGACACCGGTGGCGCGCGCCTGGACCTTGGCATCGGCGATGACGCGGCGCTGTGGACGCCGCCGGCCGGGCACCAGGTCGTCACCTGTTGCGACACGCTGATCGAAGGCCGGCACTTCCACGCCGACAGCGATCCGGCCGACATCGCCTGGAAGGCGCTGGCGGTGAACCTCAGCGACCTCGCCGCCATGGGCGCCGAGCCGGTGGCCGCGCTGCTCGCGCTGAGCCTGCCGGCGCTGCCGGATCGCGGCTGGCTCGATGGCTTCTGCGACGGCTGGGTGGCGCTGGCGGCACACCACGACGTGGCGCTGGCCGGCGGCGACACCACGCGCGGTCCGGTGCTGGCGCTGACCGTGACCTGCTTCGGGCACCTGCCATCCGGCCAGGCCTTGCGGCGCGACGGCGCGCGTGCCGGTGACGCGATCTACCTCTCGGGCAGTCCTGGTGATGCGGCAGCCGCCCTGCAGGGCTGGTCGCAGCGTCAGCAGCCGGAATGGCAGCCGCTGGTCGCGCGCCTGCAGCGGCCGACACCGCGTGTCGCGCTCGGTCACGCGCTGCGTGGATTGGCCACCGCCGCCATCGATGTTTCCGACGGCCTGCTCGCCGATCTGGCTCACGTGCTCGCGGCCAGCGGCGTCTCCGCGCGCCTCGACACGGGTCGCCTGCCGCTGTCACCGGCATTGCTCGCCGTGGCCGACGACGACGCGGCGCGCCACTTCGCACTCACCGGCGGCGACGACTACGAGCTGTGCTTCACCGTGCCGTCGACGCGCGAACACGA
>CAZYHP010000098.1:0-8031 GCA_964647135.1 uncultured Rhodanobacteraceae bacterium | reverse complement strand
CGATCCGGCAAACACCCCCATCGCAACAGCGGTAGTAGCATGGTGTGACCACCTCGCGAGGTCCCGCCATGAACCGTTTCCCGCCTCCGCTCCGCGCCCTTCTCCGTCTGCCGGGCATGCCGACCGTGGCTGCGCCGCTGATTGTTGCGCTGGCTGCCGGCCTGGGCGCCTGCGCCGGCAGCTCGCCGGCCTATTCCGGCCCGCCGCGCACGCTGGAAGGCCAGTGGCAGGTGGCCCGCCTGGACGGCCGCGTCGCCGCCGGGCAGACCCTGGACATCGACGCCGAGGGCCGCGTCAGCGGCCATGCCGGCTGCAACCGCTACGTCAGCAGCATCGACCTTCGCCGTGACGGCGCCTTGACCTTCGCACCCGCCGCGGCGACGAAGATGGCCTGCGTGGACGAGGGGAAAATGGCCGCCGAGGTCGCCTTCCTGCGCATGCTCGACGCGGTCCGCAGCGTGCGTTCGCGCGGTACGTCGCTGCTGCTTCTGGATGAGGCCGACCAGGTCATCGCCGAGCTGACGGCGCAGGAGTAGTGTCGCTGGATGATGTCGCGGTGATGGCCGATACCGACGCCGGCACGTCGCCGGGCGTGTCTGTCGTGCCGGCGGCCCTTGCCGCCGCCGCGCCAGCCTTCGACCGGATGACGACCGCGCTGGGCTGGCTGGACGGCCTGCGCCTGGGCTGGGCCAACACGGCGTTGCTGGCGATGCTCGGACGTTCGCGCCTGCCGCCGCAGGGCCTGGTCCTCGCTGCCGTGCTGGCCGATGCGCCGCGCCTCGACGACGCCCTGAAGCGACTGGGTCCGGAGCAGTCGACGGTGCGCCTGCCGGATCTGCGCCTGCGCGACGGCGGGCCCGCCCTCGTCGTCCAGCTCACCGCGATCGAAGAAGGCGGCGCCCTGCTGGAAGCCTGGCCGGGCGAAGCGCCCTCGGCGGTGCCGGTGTCCGCCAGTCTGCGCAGCCTCGCGCATGAACTGAAGAATCCGCTGGGCGGCCTGCGTGGCGCCGCGCAATTGATATCACGCCGCGTGCTCGATGCCGACCTGCGTGCCTACGCACAGGTCATCGTCGAAGAGGTGGACCGGCTGGCGGCGTTGACCGGTCGCCTGCTTGCCGCCGAGGCGCGCAAGCCGATGGGCGCCGTGAACGTCAACGGCGTGCTCGAGCGCCTGCGCCTGCTGCTCGCCGCCGACGGCGTGCAGGTCGACCGCGACTACGATCCCAGCCTGCCGGATTGCATCGGCGATGCCGACCGCCTGTTGCAGATGTTCCTCAACCTGGGCCGCAATGCGGTCGAAGCGGGCGCCACGCGCGTGCTGCTGCGCACGCGCCATGACCACGCCGCGGTATTGCCGCGCGGCCGCGCGCCGGCCCTGCGCGTCGACATCGTCGACGACGGTGGCGGCGTTCCGGAATCGCTGCGCAGCGTGCTGTTCCTGCCGCTGGTCAGCGGCCGCGAAGGCGGTACCGGCCTGGGCCTCGCCACCGCACACGAGATCGCCAGCGAGCATGGCGGCCGCCTCGCCTTCGAAAGCCGTCCCGGCCACACCGTTTTTTCCAGCTGGTTGCCGGTGGCGCCGACGTGAGCACGGAAAGCCACCGCCGGGTCTGGCTGGTCGATGACGACGCCTCGTTGCGCCTCGTCCTCGGCGACAGCCTGCGTGATGCCGGCCTGCGCGTGCAGGTGTTCCAGGATGTCGCGGAAGTCGGCGCGGCGCTGGCCGACGGCGTGCCGGATCTGCTCGTCACCGATGTGCGCATGCCGGACGGCGACGGCCTGGATCTGCTGGCCCGCGTGCGCGAAAACCATCCCCAACTGCCGGTGATCGTGATGAGCGCGTTCACCGACGTGCCGACCACGGCCGGCGCCTTCCGTCATGGTGCCTTCGATTACCTCGCCAAGCCCTTCGATCTCGACGACATGATGGCCGTGGTCCGGCGCGCGCTCGGCGACATCGATCCGCCAGCGCGCGCCGCGGTCGCCCACACGCCGGGCCTGGTCGGCGACAGTCCGGCCATGCTCGAAGTGTTCCGTGCCGTCGGTCGTCTCGCGCAGCTCAACCTGCCGGTGCTGATCACCGGCGAAACCGGCACCGGCAAGGAACTGGTGGCGCGCGCGCTGCACAGCCACAGTCCGCGTGCCGCGCAACCCTTCGTCGCCCTCAACACCGCCGCCCTGCCGACCGAGTTGCTGGAGTCGGAACTCTTCGGCCACGAAGCCGGCAGCTTCACCGGTGCCGCGCGTCGCCATATCGGCCGCTTCGAGGAAGCCGCGGCCGGCACCTTGTTCCTCGACGAGATCGGCGACATGCCGCTGGCGATGCAGACGCGCCTGCTTCGCGTCCTGGCGGAAGGCGAGTTCTACCGCGTCGGCGGCCGCGAACTGATCCGCACCCGCGCCCGTGTCATCGCCGCCACGCACCAGGATCTCGACGCCAAGGTCGCGGCCGGCACCTTCCGCGCCGACCTCCTGCATCGCCTCGATGTCGTGCGCATCCACCTGCCGCCGCTGCGCGAGCGGCGCGAGGACATCCCGCGACTGGCCGAATACCTGCTTGCACGAGCGGCGCGGGAACTGAGCATGCTCGGCAAGCGTCTCACTGCGGAGGCGATCACCCGCATGCAACGCTACGACTGGCCCGGCAACGTGCGCCAGCTGGAAAACCTCTGTCGTCGCATCACCGCGCTGCTGCCGGGTCGTGACGTACATGCCGCCGATCTCGACGAACTGCTGCGCAGTGAGGCCACCGCGGCACCGCATCGCAGCGGCGCCGCGCAGGACTGGACCGAAGGCCTGCGCGACTGGCTGCGCCAGCGCTGGCGCGACGCCGAGCCCGGCTCGCTGCACGGCATCGCCCTGGAGTCCTTCGAACAGGCATTGTTCGACGCCGCACTCGAACTCACCGAGGGCAACCGCGTGCGCGCCGCCGAACACCTCGGCCTCAGCCGCAACACGCTGACACGCAAGCTGGGGCGCAAGCGCTCGTCCTGAGCGCGGCGCCCATCGCGCCGAGCCCTGATGGTGATGCCCTGCAAGCAGGCCACGATGCAGAAATCGGGTCGCAGGGCCAGGCAGCGCAGCACCGGATACCCATCGCCTGCGTTGCTGTCCGGCGACAGCAGACGCGTGGTGACTTCAAGGCATCCAGGTGCGGCCGTTGCAACGCGCATCGACACGTGGGTCACTGGTCGCCGGACACGCCGGCTGGCCACCGGGTGGCTGGCCCGGTTTGAGGATCTTCTGGACGCCGGCCGTGGTGGCGGCGAACACATGCCGCGGCCCGATGGCCAGGCTGCTCGTGCTGCCGACATTCGCAGTTCCCAGGCGCTGCCAGCTCTGTCCGTCATTGGCACTGAAGAAGACGCCGTTCATGCCGCCGACATAGACGTGCGAGGCTTGATGCGGGTCTACGGCGATGCCCAGTTTCATCTCGGGTCCGAGGCCGGTCGAACGCGCCTGCCATCCCTCTCCGCCGTTGTGGCTGACGTAGACCTTGTGGTCGCTCGTCACACCATATTCGTCGCTGATGTAGGAAATCGCCCAGACCGTATCCGGATTGGTGGGATGGACAGCGATGCGCAGGATGCCTTCGTGTGTATGCCCGTCCGGTCGCATCGGCAGGCCGCTGGAACGGTGTGTCCAGGTGAGCCCGCCGTCGTCGCTGCGGAAGACACCGCTGGGTGGCGCGTTGGCGTCGCCAAACGGGGTGACAGCGACGGTGCCCAGGTACACGCGGTTGGCGGCAGCCGGCGTAGCACTGATATCCATGACCTGGGAGTGCCAGCCATTCTGGGCGGTGCCAATTGGCAAGCCCGAATCGGACGCCACCCAGGTCGTGCCCCCATTGTCGCTGCGCAAGACAAAGCCTGAGAGGCGGGGTTGTCCGGTGACCAGCAGTCGCGGCTGTTGCATGCCTGACAAGCGCACGAGGGCAATGTTGCGCAGAGAAATGTTGCGAAGGTCTCCCAGATTGCCCGCGATCATTTCCCAAGTACCACCACTGTCGTGGCTACGGAAAATGCCGGCCACGTTGGGCTCGTCGAATTGGCAGGCGCGTCCCGACACGCAGCCTCCACCCGTGGCATACAGCACCGAATCCCCGTTGCCGGTAGTGGTGGCGGGATCGACAACGATCGAGGCCAGTGGGAGATCGAAACGTTCGATGTCGCCGCGCTGCCAGGTGGCGCCACTTTCCGAAGTGCGCGTCAGCACGCGTGGCACGACCGAGGATGCCGACCAGATCCGGTTTTCATTGGCTGGATCGACAGCGAGGGCGCGGGCTGACCACAAAGCGAGACCGCGGGAGGAGTCGCTCCAGGGCCCATTCCAGGTACTCGCCGCTGACACACCGCCAAGTCCGGCCGCCAGCCAGCGGACGGGCGCGTCGAAAAACGCAGCAGGTCCCAATATTGACGCGCCGGTTCCGGCCTCGTCCCCCTCTGCCGGCTGCCACGACTCGCCCAGATCAGGCGACAGATACAGCCCGGCACCGGAACCGGCCACCAGGAAACCATTGGCAGTCACCTGCACAGAGTTCGCGGAGCCCCGGACGGTACGCCTCTCGCCGGTCTGCAGATCGATCCGGATCACCGGGCTGGCGAACTGTAAAAAGAAGGCGTTGCCTTCCAGCACCACGAGGGCGCCCGGCATGGTGATGTTGGGGGTCAGTGCCACATACCGTGCGAACTCATGGTTGAGGCCGCTCGCCCAGCGTCGAAGGTGTGCCGTGGGTATCTGCGGTTCGATGCCCTCGCAGGAATAGAAATGGCTGTAGTACAGCGCGCCCTCGTGAAAAACCGCGCCATTCACATGATCGAACAGGTTACGCAGAATATTCATGCAGGGACGGGACTGGTCCGGCGGCGTGGGCTGCAGCTCGCCGGACTGACCGCCATCTTCCGTGTACCAGCGTGCGCTGTAGATGCCGCCGTAGTCCCCATTCACAAGCACGACAAGGAAAACGGCTACACGCCCAGCGTCATCCGGATCGACCGCGACTGCGGTAATCCGCTAGATGCTGTGTTGCGCGGGCAAATCGATCTCCAGCGGGCGCCAGCTCTCGCCGCCGTCGTTGGAGCGCCAGGCGCCCGAAGTGCGAGCCAGGACAATGGTGTCCCGGTCACTCCGGCTCAAAGCGGCCGTGACGAACGCCTCGCTGGGAATCCGACCCTCCGGGGCGCGAAGAAAATGCCATGTCGATCCGCGGTCGTCACTGCGGAACAGGCCGCCGTTTCCCAGTGCATACACGCGATCCGCATCAGGATCGGGTGCCTCGAGGATGCGAACGTTGCCCCCATCCGGGCCAATGGGCTGCCAATCCTGCGCAATGGCCGTCGCCATCAAGAACAACGAAGACGCAATTGCGCCGAGAAACCGGACCATATTTATACTGTGTTTTTCGAGAAAACGCATGTTATTTCCTGTGAGTCGCATTGCACAGGCGCTTACGCCGGGCACATGGCATGGCACAGCGGCAGCTTGGCCGTGTGGATCTGAAAATCGACGCTACGCAGGACGGAGTGCATACGGACGCATGGGTCCCGACATTGCGCTCGTCACTCCGGTTCAAAGCCGTTCGAAAACAGCGCCTCGGGTTTGGCGATCTTCTGGACGCCGGCCGTGGTGGCGGCGAACACATGCCGCGGCCCGATGGCCAGGCTGCTCGTGCTGCCGACATTCGCAGTTCCCAGGCGCTGCCAGCTCTGTCCGTCATTGGCACTGAAGAAGACGCCGTTCATGCCGCCGACATAGACGTGCGAGGCTTGATGCGGGTCTACGGCGATGCCCAGTTTCATCTCGGGTCCGAGGCCGGTCGAACGCGCCTGCCATCCCTCTCCGCCGTTGTGGCTGACGTAGACCTTGTGGTCGCTCGTCACACCATATTCGTCGCTGATGTAGGAAATCGCCCAGACCGTATCCGGATTGGTGGGATGGACAGCGATGCGCAGGATGCCTTCGTGTGTATGCCCGTCCGGTCGCATCGGCAGGCCGCTGGAACGGTGTGTCCAGGTGAGCCCGCCGTCGTCGCTGCGGAAGACACCGCTGGGTGGCGCGTTGGCGTCGCCAAACGGGGTGACAGCGACGGTGGCCAGGTAAACGCGGCTGGCATGGCCGGGCACCGCCTTGATGTCGGTGATGTCCGAACGCATGGGCGGCTGGCCCGCGTCGTCGGGCAGACCGGTATCGGAAGGCGACCAGGTCACGCCGCCATCGTCGCTGCGCAGGACATACGCGAAACGCCACTGCGAGCCGGTGACCAGCAGCCGCGGCGGCTGCGAACCCGGCCGGGGAACCAGCGTCAGAAAGCGCAGGTGCGCGTAACGCAGATCCGGCAGGTTACCCTCGATCATCTGCCAACTGGCGCCGCTGTCGGCGCTGCGGAAGATCCCGGCTACAGCGGGCCCGTCGGGTGGGCATGCCTGACCGTACAGGCAACCACCGCCGGTCGCATAGACAACCGTGGCGCCGTGTTGTGCCGTGGATGCGGGATCGACGAGGATGGAATTGATCGGCATCCGGAAGTGGTCGACATCGCCGGACGCCCAGGTGGCGCCGCCATCGCTGGTCTTCATCAGCCTGCGGGAAGCCTGCATCGAACCGGCCCAGATGCGCCGTTCGTCAGAGGGGTCGATGGCAACGACGCGGGCCGGGTAATTCGTCGGTCCGTTCGTGGCGAGCTCCCAGGGCCCGGATGCGGTCGCTGCACTGTGGATCCCGTCGATTCCGCCTGCCAGCCACCGCGTCGGTGCGGTGAACACCGTCGCAGGGCCGGGCAACCGCGCAACGCCGTCCACGCCCGAGGGTCCGGCATCGATCGACTGCCAGGTTTCGCCACGATCCTCGGAGCGGAACAGTCCGGCCGGAGACCCCGCGACCAGTGATCCGTCCGCCACGACCCGCACATGGCTGGCGCGATTCAGCACGGTACGGCTGTTTCCACTTTCGAAATGGACGCGGGTCAATGCGCCGTGATGTTCGGTGTAGAACAGATAGCCGTCGTCGACTGCCAGTGCGGCGTGCACGGTATGGTTTTGTGGCGTCGCCATCCATGGCATCAGCGTCCGATCCAACAGATCGCCCCAACGTCGCAGGTGCGGAGACGGCGTCGTGCCCCAACCGTCCGCACAGCGGTAGTAGTGGCTGTAATACAGATCGCCCTCGTCAAACACCGCCGCATTGACGTGGTCATATCCATCGCGGCCGACCTGTTGGCAATCCAGGCTGACATCCGGCGTGCGCTGATACTCACCGGTCTGGCCACCATCGGTGGTCAGCCAGCGCGCGCTGTAGGGGAATAGACCAGGCACGCGGGCCACGAAGAAAACAGCAATGCGGTGCGCGTCGGACGGATCCATGGCCACCGCCGTGATGCGCTGGATCGGGTTGGACGCTTCAATCGGCAATCGGCGCCAGCTCTGGCCCCCGTCGGACGAGTGCCACGCGCTGTCCAGATGGGCAATCACCACTGCATCGGCGTCGTCGCGGCTGAATGCACTGGCCGAATAATTGGCGATGCCGTCGAGTTCGGCGGGCGCAGGCATCCGCCGCCAGTTCGCGCCGCGGTCGTCGCTGCGGTACAGGCCGCCGGCGCCCACGGCATAGGCGCGTTGCCCGGTCGGCACCGGCGCTTCGATCACCTGAAAGGTGCCTCCAGCCGGTCCGATCGTCTGCCAGTCCTGCGCCAGGGTCGCGGTCGGGCTCCCCAGCAGAACGCTCGAGATCAGGAGCAATGCATGCCGCATCCGGGCACCTCATCGAATCGGGAAAGATGCATCTTAGCCTCGGCGGGAAATATCGGCACCCATTTGCGCCGCAGGTCCGGCCAAAGCTCAGTGCACCGTCACCCGCAACCTCGCCATACCGGCGCAGCGTCACCGTCACCCGCAACGTCGCCATACCGGCGCAGCGTCACCATCACCCGCAACGTCGCCATACCGGTGAAGCGTCACCGTCACCAGCAACGTCGCCATACCGGTGGAGAGTTCCCGTCACCCCAATTTCGTCATACCCGCGCAGGCGGGTATCCAG
>CAZYHP010000097.1:5264-11435 GCA_964647135.1 uncultured Rhodanobacteraceae bacterium | reverse complement strand
ACGTGGAAATGTACGTCACCACCGGCGGCGAATTCGCCTCGACCAGCAACCCCGAGCTGGTGGATCGCCAGCGTTGGGGCACCATCCGGATCGGATTCGGACAGTGTGGTCACGGCCGCGTGTTCTACCATCCCGATGATCCCGACTGGCCTGCCGGCGACTATTTCATCAACCGTCTGAGCCCGTCCATTGAAGGCCTCGGCTGGACATGCGCATCGCCCGAAAACTCCCGCCTGATCCTGCCGGAGGATTGACATGAACAACGCTCCCGCCACTTCCATCCGGTCAGGACGACGACCCTTCCGTTCGCCACTGACTGGTATCGCCCTTGCACTCGTTGCTGCGGCCGGCATGACAACAGCGCCCGCTTACGCTGGATCGGCCGACGCGCCGGTAAAACTGTTGCTGCGCTGGTATGACACGATGCCGGACGACTCCCTGCACAACACGCAGGTGCAGGTCGCTTTCCATGACGGCCAGTTCGACGTGTTCGATCTGGACAGGCCGCTACCGACTCTGCTCGCCGAGTAAGCCGGACGCAATTTCATGCCGGCACCCGAGTTCCAGTCGGCCTTCACGGCTGCATGGCCGGGCGCGATCATCGACAGGATCTGGAACCCGAAGCCGCCGCTGGCGGGCACGCAGATGCCACCGGGCGGCAACCCTCCCGTGGCCTGGCAGACCGTTGTCACGGTGAACCCGGCGCAGCATCGGTTCGTGTCGTACTTTTCGCTACTGCATCCGGCCAATGACGCGATGGTCGCCAACGAGGATCCCTATCAGATCGAGGTGTTCGACAGCCAGGGCCGGTTCCGCGGCCCATTGCTGGTGAACGTCCACGGCAACAGGGTCGTGGATCTTGGCCTGTGCGGGAACAACGAGTCACAACTGGCGAACCTGGATGTGGCCAACTTTTCCGCACAGGCCTGTACACCTGAAAACGGTACGGTGCGACTTCATCCGGGCCTCAATGGATCGCATCGCAATCCGGACGGCCAGCCGCAGCGCGTGCTGGGTGGCAGCACCTCGTATCTGTCACCGGGTAGCCCGGGGCATTCCTTCTACGATCCTGTCGATGCCGATTTTTCCAGGCCGGGGTACCGGATCGCACAGCTGCAGATCAGCCGCTGGGTGGCGCCGGTCAGTCTGACCGGTTCGTGGTACAGCCCCGACCACGCCGGCGAGGGCTTCAACATCGAGATCGTCGAGGCGGCTGCAGGAAGCCAGAACCCGCGCATCCTCGTGTACTGGTACACCTTCACGCCCGATGGTGACGGCAAGCAGGTATGGCTGGCGGGCATGGCCGATGTGGACGACGAGGACGCCTTCGCCGACGTGGAGATGTACCTGACCACCGGCGGCGAATTCGCCTCGACCAGCAACCCCGATCTGGTGACACGCGAACGCTGGGGAACATTGCGCATCGCGCTGGGCAACTGCGAAATGGGCCAGGTCGCCTGGCAGGCCGACGATCCGGCATGGCCGGACGGCAACTACACCATCCGCAGGCTCAGCCCGCCAGTAGAAGGCCTGGGCTGGACCTGCGACAGCCGTGAAGAGCGGCGACTGATCCTCCCCGAAGACTGAAGCACGGAGAAGCTTCCTTGCCGTCATTCCCGCGACGGAGTTTCCATCCGTCTTTCCCGCGCAGGCCGCATCCACCACGCCGAAGGATCCTTTCGTCATTCCCGCGCAGGCGGGAATCCAGCGCTCCCTGTGCGCTCAAGCCGCTGGATCCCCGCCTTCGCGGGGATGACGAGCCACAAGCCAGGGCGGGAATCCAGCACGGTGAAGTTCCCTTGCCATCATTCCCGCGCAGGCCGCATACACCACGACGGAGTTTCCATCCGTCATTCCTGCGAAGGCCGCATGCACCACGACGAAGTTTCCTTCCGTCATTCCCGCGCAGGCGGGAATCCAGCGCTTATTGTGCGCTGAGGACACTGGATCCCCGCCTGCGCGGGGATGACGAGCCAAAGCCAGGGCGGGAATCCAGCACGGCGAAGCTATCCCGTCCGTCACTCCCGCGCAGGCCGCATGCACCACGGCGAAGTTTCCTTCCGTCATTCCCGCGCAGGCGGGAATCCAGTGCTCCCTGGGTGCTGAGGCCGCTGGATCCCCGCCTTCGCGGGGATGACGAGCCAAAGCCACGGCGGGAAGCCAGCACGGCGAAGTGCCCCTGCCATCGTTGCTGCGAAGGCCGCATGCACCACGACGAAGTTTCCATCCGTCATTCCCGCGCAGGCCGCGTCTATCACGCCGAAGTATCCTTTCGTCATTCCCGCGCAGGCGGGAATCCAGTACTCCTTGTGCGCTCAAGCCACTGGATACCCGCCTTCGCGGGGATGACTAGCCAAAGCCAAGGCGGGAAGCCAGCGCCGCGAAGTTCCCTGCCGTCACTCCGGCGCAGGCGGGAATCCAGCGCTCCCTGTGCGCTGAGGCCGCTGGATCCCCGCCTTCGCGGGGATGACGAGCCAAAGCCAGGGCGGGAATCCAGCACGGCGAAGTGCCCCTGCCATCGTTCCTGCGAAGGCCGCATCCACCACGACGGAGTTTTCATCCTTCATTCCCGCGCAGGCCGGGTCCACCACGCCGACATATCCATCCGTCATTCCCGCGGAGGCGGGAATCCAGTGCTCCCTTTGCGCTGAGGCCGCTGGATCCCCGCTTTTCACGGGGATGACGGGCCCAGGTCGAAGCGGGAAGCCAGCACGGCGATGATGATCGGCGCGGCCGGGCGGAAAAGGCCAGCGCGCCGCCGCTACTCGAAGCCGTTGCTGAAGATGAGGTCCTGCGGCTGGATGACGGCGCCGATGGTGGGCGGGTTCTCTGCGGGGCGCGCGACGGCGCTGCCCGGTGCCTGCCAGCTGCGGTTCGCCGGCAGGAACTGCGGCAGCAGCGTCGGTGACGGAAACGGCCAAGCCACCGGCGAGACCGGGTTGCCGTTGCCGGCCGCGAGCAGCGGGCTGCCCGGCGCCGGGCGGTAGTCGTGCGCGGCCGGGTCGTTGAAGGCCGGCGTCAGACCGCTGAGCGTGCTGGTCCATTCCGGCGGCACCATCGTCGCACCCGAATTGATCCAGTTGTTGCTGCCGGCAACGCGCCGCGAGCCCGCAGCCCATTGCGCTTCGACGGTTCGCTCGATGCGCAGCTCGCCGGGCGAACTGCGCCAGATCACGTTGTTGTGTGCTTCCACCGATTCCAGACCTTCGAACAGGCGGAAGATCGTGGTCGGGTTCGCGCTGCCGCTGACGATGAAGGTGTTGTTGACGACACGGTAGCGGCCATCGGATTCACCGGTGCCGTCGCCACCCAGGCGCATCACGGCACCGAACGGATTCAGCGGCGAGGAATGGACGATGACGTTGCCCAGCACTTCGGAATCCTCGCGCGCCATGCCGGCGCTCCAGCCCGGCAATTGCTGGAAGGGATCCGGACCGATCAGCTCCAGTTCGTGGAACCACGCGCCTTCGAACCAGTTGTAGTGGATCTCTGCGCGCTCGTGGCGGCTCTTCAGCAGGTTGCCACCGGTGCCGCTGTGCACGTAGTTGAAGCGCATGCGGAAGACACTGCCGGGATTGGTGACCTCGTCGCTCTGGATGTACAGCGCGTGCTGGCCGGAACCGTTGCCGCTGTCGCGAATCTCGCTGTATTCGATCGTGAGGTTGCCGGTGTGCTGGTCGGCGGCGAGGATGCCCTGGCCGGAACAGTTGCGCACCAGCAGGTCGCGCAGAACGATGTCGCGGGCATGCACGAACACGCAGCGGCTGCTGCCGCCGGTGAAGGCCAGGCCTTCCAGCACGACATGGTCGGCGCGCCGGAACTCGAAGGTGTTGGTGCCGCCGGACAGCAGCGGACGGTTGCCCTGCCCGTCGCGCAGGCCGCGGATGGTGATCGGCTGCGACGCCGAGCCGCTGCGCGTGAGGATCACGCCGCCCGGATAATTGCCGGGATCGATTTCGACGATGTCACCGGGCTGCAGCGTGACTGCGCCCAGCAGTTGCTGCAGCGTGGTGTTCGGCCGGGACGGCCCGACCTGGTAGGTGGCAGCGAAGGCCGGCGACGCGAGCAGCGCCAGCAGGAAAGCGGATACACGCATGGGTGGTCCCCTGTGGTCAATGCGCCCCCCTGGCGCGTTGGCGAAAGATTAGCCGCAATCAGGGCTTCCAATTGCGACGGCCTGCGCAGAATGCCGGCCGCTCCCGGGCGCGATCCGGGGCCGCTTTCTGCTAGCGTGGCCGCCCCGGAACCCGACCGCCGACCATGACCGCAGCCGACCGCGCCCGCCTCCGCCAGGACTGGATCCACGCCCGACTGGGCGATGCCGTCGTGGCCGTAGAGTCGGCTTCGGCCGACGCCAGCTTCCGCAGCTACTGGCGCGTACATCTGGCCGATGGAGGGACACGCATCGTCATGGATGCGCCGCCGGACAAGGAGGATGTCGCGCCTTGGCTGGATATCGCCGCGCGACTGCGTGACGCCGGCGTGCATGCACCGCAGGTCCACGCGGCTGACACCGGCGCCGGCTTCCTGCTGCTGGAAGATCTCGGCACGCGTACCTACCTGCCCGCCCTGGCCGGCGACCGCGTCGACGCGCTGTATGGCGCTGCGCTGGATACGCTGCTGCGCATGCAGGCACACGCCGGCACCACGGGCCTGCCCGACTACGACGAGTCGCGGCTGGTGGCGGAGATGGAACTGCTGCCGGAATGGTTCCTGCGCCGCCATCTCGGCGTGATCCCGGAGTGCGAGGAATGGGACACCATCGAGTCGGCGTTCCGGCTGCTGGTCGATTCCGCGCGCAGCCAGCCGCAGGCATTCGTGCATCGCGATTACCACTCGCGCAACCTGATGGTCCTCGATGCAGACGGACCCGGCGTCATCGATTTCCAGGATGCGGTGCGCGGCCCCATCACCTACGATCTGGTGTCGCTGCTGCGCGACTGCTACATCGCCTGGCCGATCGAACGCGTCGATGCCTGGGTGGAAGGCTACCGTCAGCGCCTGGTTGAATCGGGATTGTGCGATGCCGATGCGCGGCGCTTCCGGCGCTGGTTCGACCTGATGGGACTGCAGCGGCACATCAAGGTGCTCGGCATTTTCTGCCGTCTCTGGTATCGCGACGGCAAGGCCGGCTATCTCGGCGACCTGCCGCTGGTCTGGCGCTATACCGACGAGGTGATGGCGCTGTATCCGGAACTGCATGAACTGCGCACCCTGCTGCGGCGCTGGATCGGCGGGCGTGATCTGCGCGTGGCCCGCGACGAATCGGCAGGGCTGGCGTCGCCGCCATGAAGGCGCTGGTCTTCGCTGCCGGCCGCGGCGAGCGCATGCGGCCGCTGACCGATTCACTGCCCAAGCCGTTGCTGCAGGTCGGTCCACATCGCCTGATCGAATGGCACCTGCACAAGCTGGCCGCACTCGGTGTCACCGACGTCGTGGTCAACATCGCCTGGCTGGCCGGGCGTTTTCCCGAATTGCTCGGCGAGGGCAACCGCTACGGCCTGCAACTGCATTACAGCCGGGAAGGCGACGTGCCCCTGGAAACCGGCGGCGGCATGCTGCACGCGCTGCCGCTGCTCGGTGATGCGCCGTTCCTCGTCGTCAACGGCGATGTCTGGAGCGACCATGACTTCGCCCGGCTTCCGCGAGAACCGCGCGGGCTGGCGCACCTGGTCATGGTCGATCCGGCCGCCCATGTACCGGCCGGCGACTTCCGGTTGGATTCCGAAGGCCAGCTGCACGAGCGCGACGCACCGCAGGCGCTGTCATGGCCGGCGCTGACCTATTCCGGCATCGGTGTCTACCGGCCCGCCCTGCTCGATGGCTGGCGCGGCGTCATCGGCCATGCGCCGGGCGCGCGCGACGAACCGCCGCGATTTCCACTGGCGCCGCTGCTGCGAGCGGCGATGCGCGATGGCCGCGTCACCGGCGAGCATCATCGCGGCGCCTGGACCGATGTCGGCACGCCCGGGCGCCTGGCTGAGCTGGACCGCCATCTTCGCCAGGGCTGATCGTCTTCCCAGGGCGCCCTGTATGCAGCCATAGCGACACCCGGCGTCGCACGGCCGGGCTGACACGGTGAGGCGGCCAAGTCGGCGTGTTGCAGCTTGGCTGGCACGGTTGACCTGCGATCTCGTCACGATCCGGACGACTGCTTGCCGCTGTGAAAGC
>CAZYHP010000097.1:0-5164 GCA_964647135.1 uncultured Rhodanobacteraceae bacterium | reverse complement strand
CTTCGCCGTCACGCTTCGCCTGGCACCGGTGGGCCGTTCGTGGATCCGCGTTCGCCGAACCCTGCTGTCAGTTGGCAGTCGGCGACTCGCAGTTGGCCGCCTGTCGCCGGCCGAATCCGCACACCGGCACCGGTCCGGTACGAAATGCTGTCGCGACGCCGCGGCCAATGGATGCGCATGCCTTCGTCCGGTCCGTCACCAAGGCCGCTGCCCAGACCGGAACAGCGGCAGGAACGCCCAACGCAGCCGACGCCTGCGCCGTCCAGGCGCGGCGCTGCTAGGCTTGCGCGATGGATCATGCGCCCGGATTCCAGATCGATTCGACGCCGACGGGAGACATCGCCCGGCTGCGCGGCGCGTGGACGCTGTCGGCCTTCGCGCGATTGCAGCCGGCGCTGGACGGTCACCGCCAGGTCGCCACCGTGCGCGGGATCGATCTGGGCGCCGTCGAGCGTCTCGACAGCGCCGGCGCATTGCTGGTCGCACGGCTGCTGAAACGCAACGACCTGGACCTTGATGCACTGGTGCAGGCCAGTGACGAACAGCGCGCGCTGGTCGCGGCAACACGCGCGACACTGGACCAGAAGGTCGCGCACGCGCGGCCGAAGCACTGGACCGACCTGTTCGAACGGGTCGGCCGCGGTACGCGCGCGCTTCTCGACGAGGGTCGCCGCATGCTCGGCTTCATCGGCGTGGTTGCCGTGCGATTTCCGGCGGTGATGTTCCAGCCCTCGCGCTGGCGCATCACCTCCATCGTCAGCCATGCCGAACAGACCGGCGTCGATGCGCTGCCCATCGTCGCCTTGCTGTCGTTCATGGTCGGCGCCGTCATCACCTTCCTGGGCGCCACCGTGCTGCAGGACTTCGGTGCCAGCGTCTTCGCCGTCGAACTGGTCAGCTTTTCCTTCCTGCGCGAGTTCGGCGTGCTGCTCACGGCAATCCTGCTGGCCGGTCGCACCGCCAGCGCCTTCACCGCGCAGATCGGCGCCATGAACGCGCGCGAGGAAATCGATGCGATCCGCACGCTCGGCATGGATCCCATCGACATTCTCGTGCTGCCGCGGCTGCTGGCGCTGCTGGTCGTGCTGCCTCTGCTGACCTGCGTGGCGATGGCGGCCGGCATCGTCGGCGGCCTGGTGATCTGCGCGACATCGCTGGACATCTCTTCGGCGATGTTCGTGGCGCGCCTGCAGGACACCTTCGAATTCCGCCACTTCCTGGTCGGCATCATCAAGGCGCCGGTGTTCGCGATGGTGATCGGCATCATCGGCTGCCTGCAGGGATTCGAAGTCGGCGGCAGCGCCGAATCGGTCGGTCGCCACACCACCACCAGCGTGGTCCAGGCGATCTTCCTGGTCATCCTTCTCGACGCGGTGTTCGCACTGATCTTCCAGACCGTGGGCATATGAGCACGACGGACGACGCCATCATCCAGGTGCGCGGACTGGTCAACCAGTTCGGCACACAGCGCGTGCACGACGGCCTGGATCTGGACGTTCGCCGCGGCGAGATCCTCGGCGTTGTCGGTGGCTCCGGCACGGGAAAGTCGGTGCTGATGCGCAGCATCGTCGGGTTGCGGCGACCGGACGCCGGCAGCGTGCGCGTGTTCGGACAGCAACTCGACGCCCTCGACGACCGCGCACGGCGCGCGATCGAGCGGCGCTTCGGCGTGCTGTTCCAGGATGGCGCACTGTTTTCGTCGTTGACGGTCGGCGAAAACGTAGAGGTTCCGCTGCGCGAATACCATCCCGAGCTCGATGCCGGCCAGCGCGATCTCATCGCCGACCTCAAGATCGGTCTCGCCGGACTGCCGGAATCGGCGGGCGACAAGTATCCCGATCAGCTGTCGGGCGGCATGCGCAAACGCGCGGCACTGGCGCGCTCGCTGGCGATGGATCCCGACATCCTGTTCCTCGACGAGCCTACGGCCGGACTGGATCCGATCGGTGCCGCTGCCTTCGACAGGCTGATCCGCACGCTCCGCGATGCCCTGGGCCTGACCGTGTTCCTGATTACCCACGACCTCGACACCCTGTACAGCATCTGCGATCGCGTCGCGATGCTGGCCGACAGCAAGGTGCTGGTCTGCGCACCACTGCCGGAGGTCGAAGCCTTCGACCATCCCTGGATCCGCGACTACTTCCATGGCCCGCGCGGGCGCGCTGCGCAGGCGGCGACATCCTCCCGCGCCCGTTCCGACCACCAGGGCACCACCCGATGAACCGTGCGCCCTTGCCGGCCTGATGGCCATCGACCCGGGCCGACCGGCCTGCGACGTCCGGCGCAGCCGCCCCAGCGGACATGTCGGCCACGTGAACGGTCATGGCCGTGAAGACCGGCGAAGCCGGACGCACCCTTTGGAATGATCGCGAAGGGTCGCCGACGGAGCGCCGCGGGGGCGTTGCAGGCGGCCGGGCAGAAGCGCCTGCGGGGAAAATGCGACGGCTGGAAAGCGGCACCCCGATGACCTTCGCGCGCCTGCTCGAGTCGGCCGCGCTGGCCCATGACCTGCGCCTCCGCGCGCGCCACGACTCGCGCGAAGGCCTACGCGACAGCGCCTTCGTCGCCGGTAGACGGCGACCACGCGATGGATTTTCCGAGCCCCGAAACGGACAAGGGCGCCCTGGGGCGCCCTTGTCACTCGGCTGGAGCCGTTCGCGAGGATCAGTCCTCGGCGACGACCTCGACCTTCACCTTGCGCTCGATATCGGCGTGCAGGTGGATGATGACCTCGAACTCGCCGATGCGGCGGATCGGGCCGTCCGGCATGATCACTTCATTCTTGCCAACCGGCTTGCCGGCGGCCGTGAAGGCCTCGGCGATATCGCGCGGGCCGACAGAACCGAACAGCTTGCCTTCGGTCGAGGCGTTGGCCTTGATGGTGACCGACGCATCTTCCAGGGTCGCGGCGCGGGCGCCGGCGTCACCCAGCAGCTGGGCGGCCTTGGCTTCGAACTCGGCGCGGCGGGCCTTGAACATTTCCACGTTCGCCGGGGTGGCCGGAACGGCCTTGCCCTGCGGAACGAGGAAGTTGCGGCCATAGCCGGGCTTGACGTTGACGGTGTCGCCCAGGCTACCCAGGTTGACGACCTTCTGCAGGAGGATCAGTTGCATGGAATCAGTATCCTTGAATTCGTTAGCGAGCCGTTCCCGGCCCGCAACCAGTGAGCTGTCCGAATTGAAACCGGGCCGTTGAGGCTCAGTGACCGTCGGTGAACGGGATCAGGGCCAGGAAGCGCGCGCGCTTGATGGCCAGTGCCAGCTGACGCTGGTAACGCGACTTGGTGCCGGTGATGCGGCTCGGCACGATCTTGCCGGTCTCGGTCACGTACTGGCGCAGGGTACCCAGATCCTTGTAGTCGATCTCGGTGACGCCTTCGGCGGTGAACTTGCAGAACTTGCGGCGACGGAAGAAACGGGACATGGATCAGGCTCCTCAGGCAGCGGCGGTGTCGTCGGTGGCGGCGTCGGCGTCAGCCTCGCCACCCTCTTCCTCGCCACGCGAGGTGAGGGACTTCGGCTCCGGATCGCCGTAGCCGTACTCGGACTCGATGCGACGCGGCTTCTCGTCCTTGTTCTTCAGGATGTAGCTCTGATCGGTGACCGCTTCTTCACGGGCGATGATCAGGTGGCGCAGGACGGCATCGTTGAAGCGGAAGCCGGCTTCCAGCTCCTTCAGCACCGGCTGGGTGCACTCGATGTTCATCAGCACGTAATGGGCCTTGGCCAGACGCTCGATCGGGTAGGCCAGCTGGCGGCGGCCCCAGTCTTCCAGGCGGTGGATCGAGCCGCCGTCGCCTTCGATCAAGCCCTTGTAGCGCTCGATCATGGCCGGCACCTGCTCGCTCTGGTCCGGGTGGACCAGGAACACGACTTCGTAATGACGCATTGGATTGTTCCTTGTGGATGTCGTCCCCGTCGATCGGGGAAGGCAGCCCTCCGGGTATCCGGTAGGGCAAGGGGTCCCGGCCGGGGCCGGGGGTCGCGCATTCTCGCCGGTATCGCGGCAGCGCGCAACTTTGGACCGGGCAGATCCGGGGTCGAAGCCGACCCCCCTTGCGATCAGACCGCTTCGGTGGTGAAGCTTTCGCCGCAACCGCAGGCGGCCGCCACGTTCGGGTTGTCGAAGACGAACTGGCTGCCCATGCCCTGGCGGACGAAGTCGATGCGGGTGCCGTCGACCAGCTGCAGGCTGTCGGCATCGACGAAGATGCGGATGCCGCGATCCTCGAACACCGCGTCGCCGTCGCCCGCCGCATCGGCGAGATCGACCCGGTAGGCCCAGCCGGAACAGCCGGTCCGCTTCACGCCGAAACGCAGTCCGAGCTTGCCGGGCTGCTCCTGGAGATAGCCGGCGACGCGTGCCGCCGCCGCTTCGGTGAGGGAAATGCTCATGGCGGAAGTCTAGCGCGCGGCCGCTGAACCTCAACGTCCCGGTATCATGGCGTCCCGCTCACCATGGAACCGTACGCAATGTCCCAGGTCGCCATCAAGGACGCCCTGTCCGGCCGCATCGAGGCCGGCACGACCGTCACCATCCAGGGTTGGGTCCGCACCCGCCGTGATTCCAAGGCCGGCCTGTCGTTCGTCAACGTCTCTGATGGCAGCTGCTTCGACCCGATCCAGGTGGTGGCGCCGGCCGGGCTGGCCAACTACGAGAGCGAGATCCGCCACCTGACCAGTGGCTGCTCGCTGGCCGCCACCGGCACGCTGGTGCCGTCGCAGGGCAAGGGCCAGGCCTTCGAGCTGCAGGCCAGCGACATCCAGGTGCTGGGCTGGGTCGACGATCCGGAGACCTACCCGATCCAGCCGAAACCGCACAGCATGGAGTTCCTGCGCGAAGTCGCGCACCTGCGCGTGCGCACGAACACATTCGGCGCCGTCACGCGCATCCGGCACTGCATTGCCCAGGCCATCCACCGCTTCTTCAGCGAACGTGGCTTCTACTGGGTGAACACGCCGATCATCACCACCTCGGACGCCGAAGGCGCCGGCCAGATGTTCCGCGTGTCGACGCTGGACCTCGCCAACCTGCCGCGCAACGACCGCGGCGCCATCGATTTCCGCGAGGATTTCTTCGGCCGCGAAGCGTTCCTCACCGTGTCCGGCCAGCTCAACGTCGAGGCCTATTGCCTGGCGATGAGCAAGGTCTACACCTTCGGCC